>NZ_CP127296.1:4992500-5292500 GCF_030285645.1 Amycolatopsis sp. DG1A-15b | reverse complement strand
GGCGGGGAAGAAGGCGCTGGCGAAGTAGATGCTGAACGTCGCGTAGATCGTCCAGTCGAACCACTCCAGCGCGTTCCCGGCGCTCGCGGCGAACAGCTTCCGCACCGGCAGCCGGTGGCGCTGCGACACCTGGACGGCGGATTCGGTCATGGCGGCCTCCACGTCACCCGAAGGTGGAACGGGACTTTGCCACATCCGTTCGCAGTTCGAAAGGTTCTGACCGTCCTCCCTTCTCCTAAGCCGTGCTGGCCAACGCGAACGGCAACACGGCCGGCGCCCCGGCCCGCCGCAGCAGCCGGGTGGCGAGCGTCATCGTCCAACCGGTGTCGATGACGTCGTCCACCAGCAGCACCGGCCCGGACGGCAGGACCGCCGCGAGGTCCGCGGGCATGCTCATCCGCCGCCAGAGATCGGCCAGCCGCTGCGCGCTGTTCGCTTGGCGCGGCGGCGGTCCCTCGGCGTCGAGCGCGCCGAGGAATTCCAGCTTGCCGATCTCGGCCAGCCGGGTCGCGAGGCTGTACACCAGCTGTGGCCGCGTGGACGACGGCACCGCGACGACGGCCACCGGCCGTTGCGCCCACTGCCACCCGGCGAGCACCTGCACGCACGCCTTGAACACCGAGTCCGGGACCTCGGCGTCCTTGGCCTGCGGCCCGACCAGCTCCCGCAGCCGGTTGCCCCAGCCGACGTCGGTGAGCCGCCCGAGCACCTGACCCGGCTCGGCCTGGTCGTCGGCCGAGATCCGGCCGGACACCGGAACGTCCAAAGAGGACATCCCGGTGGGCCACTGCTTCCGCGGCGCCACCTCGACACCGGGCCGCTGCAGGCGTTCCCGGGTCGCGTCGACGACCTCGTCGGCCACCGTCGTGTCCCAGTGCTGCCCGGTGCAGTTGTCGCACCGCCCGCACGGCGCCGCGTCGGGGTCGTCGAGCTGCTGCCGCAGGTATTCCATCCGGCAGTCGCCGGTGGCGAGGTAGCCGATCATCGCCGCCTGCTCGCGATCGCGCGCCTCCGCGACCCGCTGGTAGCGGCCGCGGTCGTACTGCCAGTCTTCGCCCGTGCTGAGCCAGCCGCCCTTCACGCGCCGGACCGCGCCGTCGACGTCCAGCACCTTGAGCACCATTTCCAGCCGGGACCGGGAAAGCTCGACCGACGGCTCGAGCGCGGCCGTCGACAGTGGACGGTCGGCGTAGGCGAGGGTGTTCAGCACCTGCGTCACCCGCAGCTCGTCGGGGAAGGCCAGCGACCCGAAGTACGCCCAGATCGCCTTGTCCTCCTCGCCGGGCAGCAGCACGACCTCCGCGCGTTCGACGCCACGCCCGGCGCGGCCGACCTGCTGGTAGTACGCGATCGGCGACGACGGTGCCCCGAGGTGCACGACGAACCCGAGGTCCGGCTTGTCGAAGCCCATGCCCAGCGCGGACGTCGCGACCAGGGCCTTGACGCGGTTGCCGAGCAGGTCGTCCTCGGCCGCCTGCCGGTCGGCCGGGTCGGTCTTGCCGGTGTAGGCCGCCACCGGGTAGCCGCGGTCCTTCAGCAGCGAAGCGACGTCGTGCGCCGCCGCGACGGTCAGCGTGTAGATGATCCCGGACCCGGGCAGCTCGGCCAGGTGCTCCGCGAGCCAGGCCAGCCGCGCCTGCGACGTCGGCAGCCGGCACACCGACAGCCGCAGGCTTTCCCGGTCGAGGCTGCCGCGCAGCACCAGCGTGTCCCCGCCGGTGCCGAGGCCCAGCTGCTCGGCGACGTCGGTGACCACGCGGTCGTTCGCGGTCGCCGTCGTCGCCAGCACCGGCACGCCGTCCGGGAGATCACCCAGCAGGGTGCGCAGGCGGCGGTAGTCGGGCCGGAAGTCGTGACCCCAGTCCGAAATGCAGTGCGCCTCGTCGACCACCAGCAGCCCGGTGCTCGCGGTCAGCTTCGGCAGCACGTTGTCGCGGAAGTCCGGGTTGTTCAGCCGTTCGGGGCTGACCAGCAGCACGTCCACCTCACCGGCCGCGACCGACGCCTGGACCTGCTCCCACTCCTGTGGGTTCGCGGAGTTCATCGTCGCCGCGTGGATCCCGGCCCGCGCCGCCGCCGAGATCTGGTTGCGCATCAGCGCCAGCAGCGGTGAGACGATGACCGTCGGCCCGCTGCCCTGCTCGCGCAGCAACGCCGTGGCCAGGAAGTACACCGCCGACTTGCCCCACCCGGTGCGCTGCACGACCAGCGCGCGGCGCCGCTGCGCGACCAAGGCCTCGATGGCCGTCCATTGGTCTTCGCGCAGCTTCGCCGCATCGCCGGCCAATGCCCGCAGGAGGGTCTCGGCGCGGTCGCGGAGGGCTGGGGTGGTGCTGGTCGTGTCCACGTCCCCACGTCTACCCCATGACACCGACAGATCGGGAATCGGCGCCGCCGCGAACGGAGAGTTTGCGACCGATACCGGCCGTAATGTGATCTGAATCACAAGCTTTTCCCGGTCGGGCGAGGTGGCGAACAGCACCCGGACTCGCGGCGTTCCGCTGTATAGGCTCTCCGGTCATGTCACCACGGCGGATCGGGGTCATGGGCGGCACCTTCGACCCCGTGCACCACGGCCACCTCGTCGCGGCCAGCGAGGTCCAGTCCCGGTTCGGGCTCGACGAAGTGATCTTCGTCCCCACCGGCCAGCCGTGGCAGAAGACCGATCGCGAAGTGACCAGGGCCGAGGACCGCTACCTGATGACCGTGATCGCGACGGCGTCCAACCCGGTCTTCTCGGTCAGCCGCGTGGACATCGACCGCGGCGGCCAGACCTACACCGTCGACACCCTGCGCGACCTGCAGGCCGAATACCCCGGGGACGAGCTCTTCTTCATCACCGGCGCCGACGCGCTCGAACAGATCCTGACCTGGCACAAGGCCGACGAGCTGTTCGACTTCGCGCACTTCATCGGCGTCACCCGGCCCGGTTACCGGCTCAACTCCCACCACCTGCCCAGCGGCAAGGTGAGCCTCGTGGAGGTCACCGCGATGGCCATTTCGTCCACCGGCTGCCGCGATCGGGTCGAGCGCGGGGAGCCGGTCTGGTACCTCGTTCCCGACGGCGTCGTCCGCTACATCGCCAAGAAGGACCTGTACCGGAAGAGCGACTGAAGCGCTGTCGGTGCCTGCGGGTACCCTTCTCGGGCGAACCCGAACTGGAAAAGGAGCACCGTGGCAGCCACGTCCGAGGCTCGAGAGCTGGCCGTAGCGGCCGCCCACGCGGCGGCGGACAAGAAGGCCAGCGACGTCGTCGTGCTGGACGTGTCCGAACAGCTCGTCATCACCGACGCCTTCGTCATCGCCTCCGCGTCCAACGAGCGCCTGGTCGGCGCCATCGTGGACAACGTCGAGGAAAAACTGCGGGAGAGCGGCCACAAGCCGGTCCGCCGCGAAGGCGCCCGCGAAGGGCGCTGGGTCCTGCTCGACTACGTCGACGTCGTCGTCCACGTCCAGCACGTCGAAGAGCGCACCTTCTACGGCCTCGAGCGGCTGTGGAAGGACTGCCCGCGCATCGAGGTGGCCGGTCTCGAGGAGCCACCCGCCGACGAGGACCCGGACGTCCCATGAGCCCCCGGCGGCTGGTGCTCTGGCGTCACGGCGAGACGGACTACAACGCCGCCGGGCGGATGCAGGGTCACCTGGACTCCGCGCTGACCCCGCGCGGCTGGAACCAGGCCCGCTTCGCGGTGCCCGCACTGGCCCGCTTCTCCCCGGACCTCGTCATCGCCTCCGACCTGCGCCGGGCCACCGACACCGCCACCGTGCTCACCGACGCCATCGGCGTCCCGCTGCGGATCGACAAGCGGCTGCGCGAGACGCACCTGGGCGAATGGCAGGGGCTCACCGGCGAGGAGGTCGACAAGGCCTACCCCGGTGAACGCGACCGCTGGCGCACCGACGCGACCTGGGCCCCGCCGGGCGGCGAGAACCGGGTCGACGTCGCCGACCGCGCGGGCGAAGTCGTCACGGACCTGCAGCAAGCCAATTCCGACGCGGGTGACACCGTGCTGCTGGCCGCGCACGGCGGCCTGATCATCGCGCTGACCGCGCGGCTGCTGGACCTGCCGGTCGTGACCTGGCCGTCGCTCGGCGGGATCTCGAACTGCCATTGGGTCGAGCTGGGCCGCCGCGACGGGAAGTGGCGGCTGCACGCCTACAACGCGGGGATGCACGGCTAGCCGATGGGGCCGCGCCTGCTGGTGTTCGGCGATTCGCTGAGCTTTCACGGTCCCGAAGGGCCTTGCGCCGCGGACGAACCGCGGCTGTGGCCCAACGTGGCCGCCGCTGCGTTGGGTGGCACCGCCGACCTGGTCGCGGGCATCGGCTGGAACGCCAGGGACGCCTGGTGGTCGCTGACGGGCGACCCGCGCGTCTGGGCCGACCTGCACCACGTCGACGCGGTCGTGTTCGCGATCGGCAGCATGGACACGCTGCCCTCGCCACTGCCGACCTACCTGCGCACCGGGCTGCGCTACCTGCGGCCCGACCCGGTGCGGCGCGTCGTGCGCAAGGCCTACCTCGCGGCGCAACCGCGGCTGGCGGTGGCGTTGCGCGGCCGTCCCGCGGTGCTGCCGGCCAAGCTCACCGTGCAGTACCTCGACACGGCCGTGGGCGCGCTGCGCGTCCTGCGGCCCGAGCTGCCGATCTTCGGCTGGCTGCCGTCGGTCCACCGCGCGGCGGCCTACGGCGGCGTGCACACCGCGCGCCCGGCCGCGGCGGCGGCGATGGCGGCCTGGAGCTCGCGAGCGGGAGTTCCGTTGCTGGACCTCAAAGCGGTCGTCGGCGAGCACGTGCTCGGCGGTGAAGGCAACCCGGACGGCATGCACTGGGGCTGGAAAGGACACGCCGCGGTGGGCGACGCGATGTCCGTGTTGATGGCGCCGGTGCTCGCCCCCGGCCACGTAGGCTGACGGCGTGTCGGTCGCCGTAGTCACGGATTCCACCGCCCACCTGCCGGAGGGCTTCGCCGAACGGCACGCGGTCCGGGTGGTGCCCCTGCACGTCCTGGTCGACGGCGTGGTTTCCCTCGACGGCGTCGAGACCGGACCGGCGGCGGTCGCGGAGGCGATGAAGCAGCGAAAGATCGTCACGACGTCGCGGCCGACGCCCACCGAATTCGTCAAGGAGTACCAGGCGGCGTTCGCCGACGGCGCGGACGCGATCGTGTCGGTGCACCTGTCGCGCGAGCTGTCGGGCACCTGGGAAGCGGCGGTGCTCGCGGCGCAGGAGGTGGGTCCGGACCGGGTCCGCGTCGTCGACTCGCGGACCACCGCGATGGGGCTCGGGTTCGCCGCGCTGCACGCCGCTTCGGCGGCCTCCACCGGAGCTTCCGCGGCCGCCGTCGAGGCCGCCGCGGTGACGGCGGCCGGCTGCTCGTCGACGTTGTTCGTCGTGGAAACCCTGGACCACCTGCGCCGCGGCGGCCGGATCGGCCCGGCGGCGGCGCTGCTGGGCACGGCGCTGGCGGTCAAGCCGGTGCTGCACATGTCCGAAGGCCGGATCCTGCCGCTGGAGAAGGTCCGCACGATGAACCGGGCGATCGCGCGCCTGGTCGAGCTCGCGGCCCAGGCGGCGGCCGAGGACGACGTCGAGCTGGCGGTCCACCACCTCGCGTCGCCGGAGCGGGCGGTCGAGCTGGCGAACCGGCTCGAAGTGGCCGTGCCGCGCTCGGCGGGCTGCGTGGTTTCCGAGCTGGGGGCGGTGATCGGGGCGCACACGGGTCCCGGGGTGCTCGGGGTCGTCGTCCAGCGGACGGTCCTGCCCCGAAGCTAGCGCCCGTACCACCGGCGGACGACGGAAACGCCTGCTCCCGGGCTCGGCCCCGGAAATCCATCCACAACACCCCGGTTGTCCACAGGACGCGCCGCCACCCCTGTCGGACGCCTCCCCGCCGGCCCTAACGTCGATCGTGTGTTCGAGCAGTCCGCCCGGGATCCGGGCTCTCCCGTCAACGACCGGCTCTCCTGGCTGGCCGACCAGCTCTCGCCCGATGCGAGCACGGTCGGCCCGGGCGGCCGGCTGATCCGGCGCTGGCTGCCGGGCGGACCGGCCGGTACCGGCCGCCGCCGGTGGGCACTGGCCGGCGTCCTCGCAGCGGTCGTGATGATCGTCCTCGGCGCGGTCGCGCTCGTGGGCGGCAGTCCGGCGCCCGAGCCACCGCCCGCGCTGCCCAGCGCGCTGCCCAGCGAAAAACGCGCGGAGGCGCGGGCCGCGCCTCCGGCAGGTCTGGTGATCAGCGTGATCGGCCGCGTCCGGTCGCCGGGCCTGGTCACGGTGCCCCAGGGCGCCCGGGTGGCGGACGTGCTGCGAGCGGCCGGCGGCCCCGAGCCGGGAGCGGACATCGGCGCACTCAACCTGGCCCGCAAGGTGACGGACGGCGAGCAGCTGGCGGTCGGCATCCCAGCACCCCCGGCGGCTCCCGACACCCCGCCGACCGACGGAAAGGTCGACCTCAACACGGCAACGGCGGACCAGCTGGACACGCTCCCCGGAGTAGGCGAGGTGATGGCCAAGCGCATCGTCCAGTGGCGCACCGACCACGGCGGCTTCACAAAGGTCGAGCAACTCCGCGACGTCGACGGCATAGGAGAAAGCAAGTTCGAGAAGTTGCGCGAGAAGGTGACGGTCGGATGAGCGCCGTCCCCACGTCCCCCACCCGGCTGGTCCGGCCAGCGCGGGCGACGGCCGGCCCCATTCGTCGCGGGCGGGCGGGGCCTTTCCGATGGCGGCTGCCTGGCTCGCTGCGGTTGGTCATGGTGGCACGGGCGAAGGCGAGCCCGGGCGTGCGAGGCGGGCAGTCGGATGAGTGCCTTCCTCGGGGTCGACCCGTGACCGGATATGCGGCTCCTCCTGGGGAGCGGGCGAAGGTCGGCTGGTTCGTCGTGGGAGGGGTCGCGCTCGGGCGGGGTTTCCGATGGCGCACGCCTTGCCAGCCGCAGTTGGTGCCTGCCGGCGAGGTGGGGCCGGTTCGTTCGCTGTGGGGGAGGCGGCGGCCAGATGAGCGCTTTCCTCGTGTCGGATCCCCGACAAGATCTGCGGCTTCTCCCGGGGAACCGCAGGCGGGCCCATTCGTCGTGGGAGGAAGGGCGATCGGGCGGGGCTTTTCCGGCGGTGCTGCCTGGCTTGCTGCGGTTGGTTTTGGTGGCGTCGGCGCAAGCCGGCCCATTCGTCGCGGGAGGGTGCGCGATCGGACGGGCCTTTCCAATGGCGCACGTCTTGCCAGCTGCAGTTGGTGCTGGCAAGGCCGGGCGGGTTCGTTCGCTGTGGGGAGGTGGCGGCCGGATGAGCGCTTTCCTCGTGTCGGATCCCCGACCAGATGTGCGGCTCCCCTCCGGCGAACCGAAGGTCAGCCCGCTTGTCGCGGGACCGCTAGCGATTGGGCGAGGGTTTCCGATGGCGACTGCTTGGCTCGCTGCGGCTGGTCCTGTTGGCATGGGCGCAAGCCGGCCCATTCGTCGCTGGAGGGGGTGGCGGTCGGATGAGTGCCTTCCCCGTAGTCGACCCCCGACGGGATATGCGGCTTCTCCCGCGAGAACCGCAGTCCGGTCCACTCGTCTCGGGAAGAGGGGCGATCGGGCGAGGCTTCCCGACGGCCGTGCGCCGACGGCACAGACGAAGGCAGTTTCGTTCGCAGACGGAAGCAGGTAAAGCTCGGATGAGAACTTCCCTCGTAACCAATCCCAGGCCTGCAGTGGCACGCGCCGGCGACCCAGGCGAGTTCGCCGGCATGCGGAAGCAGGTGGCTCCCGGATGAGCACAGTCACCGACACCCGTCAGGACATGCGGCTCGTCCCGGCGGCAGTGGCCTGCTGGCTGGCGGCATTGGCCGGCCTGCTGCTCGGCTGGTGGACGGCCGTCGCCGCCGGCCTTGCTGCGGCGGTGCTCGCCGGGCTGGTGCTGTGGCGGGCCCGCGGCCGGCCCCGGGTGCGCGACGCGGCGGCAGCCCTATTGATCCTGGGCCTCCTCGCCGCCGGCCCGATCTCCTGGCGGATCCGCGAAGCCCAAACCGACCCACTTCGCGCCTCCGCCGCAGAAGGGCTGCCGGCGGCGTTGCGGGTCGTCGTCGCCGAACGGCCGAAACCCGTGCGCAGCGCGGGGTATGCCGACCGGCAAGCCGGTGCCCGGTCCGTCGTCCTCGCCGCCGACGTGCGTACAGCGTCGGTCGACGGTCGGCCGGTCGCCTCCTCCGGCCGCGTCCTGCTGCTGGCCCCGGTCGCGCAGTGGGCGTCGCTGCTGCCGGGCCAAGAGGTGACTGCGACGGGTCTGCTGATGCCGCCACGCGGCTCGGACCTGACCGTCGCGGTGCTGTCGGTGCGCGGCCCGCCGGGGGAGCCCGGCCCGGCGCCTTGGTGGCAGCGTGCGGCAGCCGGGCTGCGCTCCGGTCTTCACGACCTGTGCCAGGCCCTGCCGGAGGAACCCGCGGGCCTGCTCCCGGGACTGGTACTGGGCGACACGAGCGCGTTGTCCCCGCGCGTCGAGCAGGAGTTCGTCTCCGCGGGTCTCACGCACCTCACCGCGGTCAGCGGCGGCAACCTCGCGGTGATCTGCGGGGCGGTACTGCTCCTGTTGCGCCTGCTCCGGCTCGGGCCCCGGCTGTCGGCCGCGGCGGCCGGGACGTGCCTGGCCGGGTTCCTCGTCCTCGTCGGCCCGGAGCCGAGCGTGCTGCGCGCGGGTGTCATGGCGGCCGTGGCGCTCCTGGCCTTGGCACTGGGCCGCCGCGGTTCGGCGCTGCCCGCGCTGGCCTTCGCGGTGTGCCTACTGGTGGTCGCGGATCCGGCGATGGCCACGGACTTCGGCTTCGCGCTGTCGGTGTGCGCCACCGGTGGGCTGGTCCTGCTCGCGCCCCGCTGGGCCGACGGCCTGGTCCGCCGCGGGATCCCGCCGGGTTTCGCGGAAGGGCTGGCGATCCCGCTGGCGGCTTTCCTGGTGACGGCGCCGGTGCTCGCGGGCATGGCGGGTTCGGTGAGCCTGGTTTCGGTGCTGACCAACGTCCTCGCCGCGCCCGTGGTGGCCCCGGCGACGGTGCTCGGCGTGCTGGCGACGGTCACCGGCCCGTGGTGGCCGGGCGCCGGGAAGGTCCTGGTGCACCTGGCCGACCCGGAGGCCCGGTGGTTGATCACCGTCGCCCGGCACGGCGCGCGGGCCCCGGGCGCGGTCATCGCCTGGCCCGGTGGCTGGGTGGGTGGTCTCCTGGCCGCTGCCGTCCTCGCGGTGCTGGTGCTCGCGGTCCGGCACCGGCGGGTGCGGGTGCTGATGGCGGTGCTCGTCGCCGGCGCGCTGCTGGTGTTCGTGCCGGTCCGGGTACTGGCGCCGGCGTGGCCGCCGCGGAACTGGGCGATGGTCGAATGCGACGTCGGCCAGGGCGACGCCGTCGTGTTGGCCACCGCCGAGCCGGGACGGGCGGTTGTCGTGGACGCCGGACCCGAGCCGGGGCCGGTCGACGAGTGCCTGCACCGGCTGGCGGTCGACCGGATCCCGCTGCTGGTGCTGAGCCACCTGCACGCCGACCACATCGGCGGCCTCGCCTCGGTCTTCGACGGCCGGGCGGTCGGCGCGATCGCCGTCGGCCCGGGCCGGGCGCCGGGGTGGGCGTGGCGCCAGGTGGCCGCCGAGGCCACCCGGCGGGCGGTGCCGCTGGTGGAGCTGAACCCGGGCGAGCGGCTGGACTGGCCGGGCCTGGCGCTCGACGTCCTGGGCCCGCGCTACGTACCGGCCCGCTCGGACGGGCCACAGGACGGCACGACGATCAACAACAGCTCGGTGGTGCTCCGAGCGGAGACGGCGGCGGGCCGGGTCCTGCTGACCGGCGACGTCGAACTGGCCGCGCAGGCGGACCTGCTGGCCGACATCGGAGATCTGAAGGCGGAGGTGCTGAAGGTGCCGCACCACGGCAGCCGCTACTCGCTGCCGTCGTTCCTCGCGGCGGTGGCCCCACGGGTGGCGTTGGTCAGCGTCGGCGCGGGAAACGCGTACGGGCACCCCAGTAAGTCCACAATGGACACCCTGGCGGCCCTCGGTGCACGAGTGACCCGCACCGACGTGGACGGCGACACGGCAGTGGTCACCGGCACGGCAATATCCCGCCGCGGCGAGCCCCGCGGGCCGCCTCGCCGCTGAGCGCCGGGGCGGGCCGGGTGGGCCCGCCCCGGCCGGAGCTCAGTAGCCGAGGGCCTTGTTCACGGCCGCGGCCGAGGGCGGCAGGGTCGCCTTGGGGCCCACGTGGTTCTCGATCGCGTCGAGGGTCTTGAGGCCGTCGCCGGTGATGAGCAGCACCGTCTCGGCGTCCGGGTCCAGCTTGCCCGTCTCGACCAGCTTCTTCGCCGTGGCGACGGTGACCCCGCCGGCCGTCTCGGTGAAGATGCCTTCGGTGCGGGCCAGCAGGCGGATGCCCTCGACGACCTCTTCGTCGGAGACGTCCTCGATCGCGCCGCCGGTGCGGTTGACGATGTCGAGCACGTACGGGCCGTCGGCCGGGTTGCCGATCGCCAGCGAGCGGGCGATCGTGTCCGGCTTCACCGGCTGGACGACGTCGTGGCCCTCGCGGAACGCGGCCGACACCGGCGAGCAGCCGGTGGCCTGCGCGCCGAACACCTTGTACGGGCTGGCGTCCACGAGACCGAGCTGTCCCAGCTCACGGAAACCCTTGTCCACCTTGGTCAGCTGCGAACCGGAGGCGATCGGCACGACGATCTGCGGCGGGATGCGCCAGCCGAGCTGCTCGGCGACCTCGAAGGCCAGCGTCTTCGAGCCCTCCGAGTAGTACGGCCGGACGTTCACGTTGACGAACGCCCACTTCGGGTGCTCGCCGGCGAGCTCGGTGGCGAGGCGGTTGACGTCGTCGTAGTTGCCGTCGATGGCGAGGAGGTCGCCGTCGTACACCGCGGTGGTGAGGATCTTGGCGCGCTCGAGGCTCTTGGGGATCAGCACGACCGACCGCCAGCCGGCGCGGGCCGCGGCTGCGGCCGTCGCGTTGGCCAGGTTGCCGGTCGACGGACACGCGAGCACCTCGAACCCGAACTCGCGGGCCGCGGCCAGCGCGACGGCGACGACGCGGTCCTTGAACGAGTGCGTCGGGTTGCCGGTGTCGTCCTTGACCCACACGCGCTTGAGGCCGAGCTCCTTGGCGAGGCGGTCGGCGCGGATCAGCCGCGTCGCGCCCGGCTCGGTGTTCGGGATCTCTTCGACGTTGGACGGAACGGGAAGGAGTTTCTTGTAGCGCCAGATGTTCTTGGGGCCGGCCTCGATGTCTTCGCGGCGGACGCGGCCGAAGTCGTAGGCGACCTCGAGCGGCGAGAAGTCTTCGGCGGAGACGAACTCCGGAGCGAGCGGCTGCCGGTGGCCCTCTTCCTTCGACACCAGTTCGACGGCCGGACCGAGATCCGGGGTCTTCGTGGTGGAGGTCGTGCCGAGGGTTGCGGTCATCGCGAGGTTCCTTTCCTCATCTGCCCCGCCGAAGCGGGCCGGAATTGGCACCGTGGTCGTCAGCTACCCCGCGATCGCGGGATGACAGGCTGTACGCCGGTTGCCGGGGCTTCGTCGGGCCGTTCCCTCTGCCCCTCTGGATGAGCGGTATTCAGTTGTCGGTGCGCGCACGCCGGATCGTCCGGGGCGGGCTGCCTCGGCTACACCGTACGACATCGCGCTCGGGCCGTGCCACGGTGACCGCTCGACATCACCGGAGCGGGCGCACCGGAGCGCGAGTGAGAGGATTCACGGGTGACCGCGCAAGCCACCGCCCCGGCCCCGCTGCACCTGGTGCTGGGTGAGGAAGAACTGCTGATCGAGCGGGCCGTCCGCGAGACGCTCGCCGCCGCCCGCGCGATGGACGCGACCGCCGAGCTGACCCGGGTCCGGGTGTCCGATCTCACAGCGCCCGAGCTGGCCGAACTGGTCAGCCCGTCGCTGTTCAGCGAAGGCCGGGTGATCGTCCTGGAGTCGGCGCAGGACATCTCGCAGGAGCTGGCCGACGCCGTCGCGGCTTACCTGAAGGACCCGGCCGACGGGGTCGTGCTCGTCGTCGTGCACACCGGTGGCGGCCGCAGCAAGGCGGGCAAGTCGCTCCCGGCGGCGCTGAAGAAGGCCGGCGCCGAGGTCACCGAGTGCCCGAAGCTGACCAAGCCGGCCGAGCGGGAGCAGTTCGTCCGCCACGAGGTGCGCCGGGTGGGCGGCAAGATCGACCCGGCGGGGGTCGCCGCCCTGCTCGACGCCGTGGGCTCCGACCTGCGGGAACTCTCTTCGGCGGCGACGCAGCTGGTCGCGGACACGGGTGGCTCCGTCGACGCCGACGCGGTCCGCCGCTACCACCGCGGCCGCGCCGACGTCACCGGCTTCGCCGTCGCGGAGAAGGCGGTCAGCGGCGATCGCGCGGCGGCGCTGGAGTCGCTGCGCTGGGCGATGCAGCTGGGCGTCCCGCACGTGCTGGTCGCCGACGCGCTGGCCGACGCGGTCCGGACGATCGCCCGGGTCTCCGGCGCGGGCCGGGGCAACCCGAACCAGATGGCGGGCGAGCTGGGCATGCCGCCGTGGAAGATCCGCAAGGCCCAGGGCCAGTCGCGAGGCTGGAACCAGGACGGCCTGGCCACGGCGATGCGCGTGGTGGCCAGGCTGAACGCCGAGGTCAAGGGTGTGGCGGCGGATCCGGGCTACGCGCTGGAGCGCGCGGTCCTCCAGGTGGCGGCAGCCAAGGGCGACCGCTGACCGCCGCGGGCCCGGACACAGGCGGACCGGACACCAAGAGCCCGGACGAGAAGAGCCCGGACACCGAAGGCCCGGACATGAAGAAGGCCCCGGCCGAAGCCGGGGCCTTCCCAGAAATCAACCAGCTCAGAGCGCGTTGACGCGCTTGGCCAGCGCCGACTTCTTGTTGGCGGCCTGGTTGGCGTGGATGACGCCCTTCGAGACGGCCTTGTCCAGCTTCTGGGCGGCGTCGCGCTGCAGCTCGACGGCCTTGGCCTTGTCGCCGGCCTCGGCGGCTTCGCGGACCTTGCGGATCGCGGTCTTCACCGAGGACCGGATCGCCTGGTTGCGCTGACGCGCCTTCTCGTTCGTCGTGATGCGCTTGATCTGCGACTTGATGTTGGCCATAGGGCAACTCCTGTTTCACTCGGTGAGATTCGCCGCCGCGCTGAAGTGGCCCCGCTCGAAGAGCGGGTTTCCTCCATGACGGAATGCCGCACGGGCAGCGAGCGACAACTTTAACAGCCGGGCCGCCGGCGCCCGGAGCCGGGAGTACCGTGGGCGACGGCAGTGCCTAGGGTTCCGTCGCCGGTCCGAGCCACCCGCACCACACAACCAGGACCGGCGGGCCTGGTCCGAGCGGCACCATCGGCGGGCCCGGACGGCCGGTCGTTCATCTGACGGGGCAAAAGCCTGGAGGACCGGGGTGTTCGCGCGCGCGAACACCCGAAGGGGTCCCGTGAACGCCACCGCCTTGTCCCTCGTCCTCGTCGCCGCCGTCGTGCACGCCGCGTGGAACCTGGCGGCCAAACGGATCTCCTCCGGGGGCACCCAGTTCGTCTGGCTCTACTACACGGCCGGTGCCGTCTTGCTGCTTCCGGTCACGATCGTGCTGCTCGTCGTCGAAAGCCACCCTCCACAGTGGAGCTGGCTGCTCGCCGCCGCGGTCACCGCCGTCCTGCACGTCGCTTACGGCGTCGTGCTGCAGCGGGGGTACCGCGTCGGTGACCTCTCCGTCGTCTACCCCGTCGCGCGGGGCACCGGGCCGTTGCTGTCGGTGCTGGCCGCCGTCCTGGTGCTCGGCGAGCGGCCCGGCCCGCTCGGCCTGCTCGGCGCGTTCCTGGTCGTCGCCGGGGTGCTGGTGATCAGCACCGGCCGCAAGGCGGACGACCCCCGCGCGGTGAAAGCCGGGATCCTCTACGGCCTGCTGACCGGGGCCGTCATCGCCGGCTACACGCTCTGGGACGCGCATTCGGTGACCGGTCTCGGCGTGCCGCCGGTGATCTACTTCGGCCTCGGTTCGGTCCTGCAGAGCGTGCTGCTCGTGCCGGGCGCCCTGGCCGATCGTGCCGAAGTGTCGCGGATCTGGCGGGAGCAGCGCCGCGAGGTCCTGCTCGTCGCGGTCCTGTCGCCGATCGCCTACATCCTCGTGCTGTTCGCCCTCACCATGGCGCCGGTCAGCCTCGTCGCGCCCGCCCGGGAGCTGAGCATCGTGCTCGGCGGCCTCGCCGCGTGGCTGGTCCTGGGCGAACGTGACGCCGTGCGGCGGCTGGCCGGGTCGGTGATCGTGCTGTCCGGCATCGCCGCGATTGCGGCCGCCTGAGCCCGTCCGGTAGGGATGGTCGGATGGAGATCCTGAAGAGCCGGCTGCTGATCCGCCCGCGGGACGTCGCCGCGTCCACGGCGTTCTACCGCGACACCCTCGGCTTGGCCGTCGAGCGGGAATTCCCCGGCGGCACCGTGTTCTTCCTCGGCCACGGCTCCCTGGAGGTCTCCGGTGCGGGCGAGGCGGGCTCGTCGCCCGATCTGGTGCTCTGGCTGCAGGTCCGGGACCTCGCCGGCACCCTGGCCGATCTCGAGGCGAGGGGCTTGAAGCCGGTGCGGGACGCCCAGCGCGAGCCCTGGGGCCTCGACGAGGCCTGGATCGCCGATCCGGACGGCACGCGCATCGTGCTGGTCGAGGTGCCGGAGGGCCACCCGATCCGCACGGACGCCCGCTAGGCGGGCTTGACGGCGCGCAGCTGCGCGGCGAGCGCGGCGAACCCCGGCGGCTCCCAGGTCCAGGTCTGCAGGTCGCCGAACCCCGCGGCGGCGGCTTCGTCGGCCAGGACGTGCCTGCTCACGGGCAGCCACTTCTCGTGCGCGGACAGCAGCAGCCGGCCGCCGGGACGCAGGACCCGGAACAGCTCGGCGAACCCGGCCGCGCGGTCTTCCCACAGCATGACGTTGTTCACGCTCAGCACGACGTCGACGGACTCGCCGGGCTCGCCGGTGTGCGCCGCCGACCCTTCGCGCAGCTCGGCCCGGTCGCCGCAGCGCTCGTGGCACAGCGCGAGCATCTCGGCGGAGGGATCGACGCCGACGGCGCGCCCGGCCAGGCGCGCGGCGGCTTCCAGGCCGACGCCGGGGCCGGGCCCGACGACCAGGACGGTTTCGTCGGGCTCGATCTTCGCGAGGTCGACGACGCGGTGTTCGGTGGCGGCGTTGCCCCGGGCCATGACCCAGCCGCCGAGGCGGCCGAGCGCGCCGGAGGGGTGACCGAACGTCCGGTCGAGGACGCGGGCGAACCCGCTGGTCTCCGGCGGGGGAGGGGGTGCCGGCTGGTGCGGAGTACTCATACTTCGAGGGCACCACGGATCGCAAAAGCCCGCATCGGGGATGACCCCCACCCGCACCCGGAGGGCCATGGGACCATAGAGGTGGCCATCCCCGACTTTCCGAGGACTCATTCGAGTGACGACGTTCGCCGACACGACCTTCACGCCTCCGGAGCTCATCCGGAACTTCTGCATCATCGCGCACATCGACCACGGCAAGTCCACCCTGGCCGACCGCATGCTGCAGCTCACCGGCGTCGTGGAAGAGCGGGCCATGCGCGCTCAGTACCTCGACCGGATGGACATCGAACGCGAGCGCGGCATCACGATCAAGGCGCAGAACGTCCGGCTGCCCTGGAAGGTCGACGGGCAGGACCACGTCCTGCACATGATCGACACCCCCGGCCACGTCGACTTCACCTACGAGGTTTCCCGGGCCCTGGAGGCGTGCGAAGGCGCCGTTCTGCTGGTCGACGCGGCGCAGGGGATCGAGGCCCAGACGCTGGCCAACCTGTACCTCGCGCTGGAGAACAACCTCCAGATCATCCCGGTGCTCAACAAGATCGACCTGCCCTCGGCCGACCCCGACAAGTACGCGGGTGAGCTGGCCCACATCATCGGCTGCGAGCCGGACGACGTGCTGCGGGTCTCGGCCAAGACCGGCATGGGCGTCGGCGCGCTGCTCGACGAGGTCGTGAAGTCGGTCCCGGCACCGCAGGGTGACGCCGACGCGCCCGCCCGCGCGATGATCTTCGACTCGGTGTACGACACCTACCGCGGCGTCGTCACCTACATCCGTGTCGTCGACGGCAAGATCACGCCGCGCGAGAAGATCAAGATGATGTCCACCGGCGCCACGCACGAGCTGCTGGAGGTCGGGATCATCTCGCCGGAGCCCAAGCCCAGCAAGGGCCTCGGCGTCGGCGAGGTCGGCTACCTGATCACCGGCGTGAAGGACGTCCGCCAGTCGAAGGTCGGCGACACGGTGACGTCCGAGCGCAACGGCGCCAAGGAAGCGCTGGCGGGCTACCGCGAGCCGAAGCCGATGGTCTACTCGGGCCTGTACCCGGTCGACGGTTCGGACTACCCCGAGCTGCGGGAGGCGCTGGACAAGCTCCAGCTGAACGACGCCGCCCTGGACTACGAGCCGGAGACGTCGGTGGCGCTGGGCTTCGGCTTCCGCTGCGGCTTCCTCGGCCTGCTGCACCTGGAGATCACGCGCGACCGGCTCGAGCGCGAGTTCGGCCTCGACCTGATCTCGACGGCGCCGAACGTCGTCTACGACGTGGTGCTGGACGACGGCAAGGAAATCCACGTCACCAACCCGTCGGACTGGCCGACCGGGAGCAAGATCGACAAGGTGCTCGAGCCGGTCAGCAAGGTCAGCATCCTGGCGCCGTCCGAATTCATCGGCACGATCATGGAGCTGTGCCAGAACAAGCGCGGTCAGCTCCTCGGGATGGACTACCTGTCCGAGGACCGGGTCGAACTGCGGTACAACATGCCGCTGGGCGAGATCATCTTCGACTTCTTCGACACGCTGAAGTCGCGTACGCGCGGCTATGCGTCCCTGGACTACGAAGAGGCCGGTACCCAGGCGGCGGACCTGGTCAAGGTGGACATCCTGCTGCAGGGCGAGGGTGTGGACGCCTTCTCGGCGATCGTGCACAAGGAAGACGCCTACAACTACGGCAACCGCATGGTGAACCGGCTTCGCGAGCTGATTCCGCGGCAGAACTTCGAGGTGCCCATCCAGGCGGCCATCGGTGCCCGGATCATCGCCCGCGAAACGATTCGCGCGATCCGCAAGGACGTGCTCGCGAAATGCTACGGCGGTGACATCTCGCGGAAGCGCAAGCTGCTGGAGAAGCAGAAGGAAGGCAAGAAGCGGATGAAGACCGTCGGCCGGGTCGAGGTTCCGCAGGAGGCCTTCGTCGCGGCACTGTCCACTGAGGACTCCGGCAAGAACAAGAAGTAACTGTTCCATTGATGTGACAGTGGCGCCCATATTCACGCCTACGCGTGAATATGGGCGCCGAACCCGTGTTCGATGCGGTTTCTGTCGGTGCTCTCTGGTTTCCTCTGGTGCGAAGAGCGAAAGGAGAGCACCATGACGGTCATGGCAGACATCGAGCACCCCGCCGATTCGGGCCCCCTGACGGTGCGCGACCTCGAGGGGATGCCGGACGATGGCCGACGCCGCGAACTCATCGACGGGGTGCTGATCGTGAGCCCCGCGCCCGGTCTGAGACACCAGAAGATCGCCTACCGGCTCTATGGCGTACTGGAAGCCGCGTGTCCGACTGATTTCGAGGTGGTAGGCGCGCCGTTCGCCGTGCACTCGGGGGACGATACTGAGCTGCAGCCGGACATCCTGGTTGGCCGGGACGAAGATTTCACCGACAAGGATCTTCCGGCGCCGCCGGTGCTGGCGGTCGAAGTGCTGTCGCCCAGCTCGGCGATCCACGACCTCAATACCAAGAAGGCGGTCTTCGAACGGCTCGGGACCGGCAGCTACTGGGTGATCGATCCGAAGGAGCCCGCACTGACCGTGTTCGAGCTGGACGCGGACGGCCACTACCAGCAGGTGGCCAAGGCGGCGGGCGACGAGGCGGTCGAGCTCGAGCGGCCGTTCCCGGTGCGGATCGTGCCACGGGAGCTGCTGGGCCGGCTCGGCTGACGCGGCGCCGGTCAGTGGGGCCGGATGCGAGGCGTCCCGCGGAGCTGGGCGTGCAGCTGCCGGTGGCGCAGTTCCTTCCGGAGCCGGTCGAGCACGGCGTCGAACAGGGCCGGGGTGAGGATCGCCGTCTGCTCGAACTGCCTCCGCCCGGGCGGCGCCGGCTCGAGCTTGCTTCGCGGCGCGTAGCGCTGCACCGAACTTTCGACGCCTCCGCCGGTGATCAGGTCGACCCAGAGGGCGTCGCGCAGGTAGCCGTCGCCGAAGCGGGCCGAACGGCGGACGGTCACCTCCGCGATCTCCGGCCAGGGGACCAGGCGCGTGCTGAGCGTGCCCGCCGGCAGGCGGATGCCCTCGTCGCCGACGGTGAGGTCGCGCAGGCCCTCGAACCCGCGCTTGAGGTCGCGGGCACGGGACACGCGGTAGGCCAGCACGGCGGCGAGCACGGTCGCCGCGTAGGCACCGCCGATCAGCCACGGCGAAAGGCCGCGCACCAGCCCGGTGGCGAGCGCCGCGCCGAATCCGGCGTCGGCGGCGACGAGCAAGCCGACGAGGACCTTGACCGGCGTGGTCACGCGGGGCGGGGACTCGGACAACGGGACGACTCCTGGGGCCGGCGGGGTCAGGGATTGCCGATTATCCGGTCTGCCCGGATGAACACCGCGACCCGCCGCTCTTCGGCCATGACCCGGTCGTACTCGGCCCAGTCGTCGTGGGTGCCGGTGGCGGCGATGAAGACGTCACGCAGCAGTTGCGGCAGGCCCGCGGGGTCGAAGGCGGGGTCGGGATCGTCGGGCCCGATGAGGTGGGTGGCACCGGTGACGGAGAGCCAGTTCCAGCCGCGCCGGAAGGTGACGGTGGCGTGCCCGGCCCGCCGCAGCAGGAGAAGCTTGTGCGCCTTGCCGACGGCGACGTAGGCGACACCCGGCGCACCGGTCACCGGATCGTCGAAGACACCGACGTTGACGACGGAGGCGTGCACGGTGCCGTCCGCCCGCGTCGTGGCAACGGTGGCGAGGCCGTGTTCCTGCAGCGACAGCGTGCGAACCTGCTCCAGATCAGCGGTCATGCGCTCCAACCTAGCCCGCCCGACGCACTGGAGGTCCGATCTTCACCGGCCGAAGTGCGGCGATAACCGTCCGCACAGGAGGTCGACGTCCTCGCGAGGCGCGCCGGGCCAGTCGACATCCATCCACCCGAGCTCGGCGGGAGTGTCCCGATGCCGCACGAAGACGTGCTGGTGGAAATGAGCCCGCGCCGGCCCCCGTCCGGCGATGGCCGAGTGCACGGACTCGGGATCCAGTTCGGCCCGCAGCGCGCGGGCACCCACCCAGGCGGCCCGCGCGACGGCCAGAGCTTCGGCTTCGGTGAGCCTGTCGAGGTTCGCCACGTGCCGCCGGGTCTCGACGAACAGATAGCCGGGAAAGGTCCCGGGCCGATGAGTCACGACGACGAGCTCATCGGCCCAGACAACCGGGCTGACGAGCGGTCCGGTACCGCGGTGCTTGGCACAGATCGGGCAAGGCTCAGGCACAGCCGAACACTAACAGCAGAAGCCCTGGTGATTTCCCGCTCAGCAAGCGCCGTTGTCGGTCCACACCCCCCATTGGCCCGTCGTTCCCGGCTCCTCGCCCTGTGTCCACCACTTCGCCGTCCACTTGTGGCCGTTGTGGGACACCACGTTCCCGCCCGTGTACACCTGCGAAGCGCTCCACGCCGGGTCCGCGCACGTGCCCGGGTTCGTCGTCCCGCCCGTGTCCCACGCGATCTGCGATGACCGGTAGAAGTTGATGCCCTGCGCCACCCAGCGGGGCGCCTGGGCTCCCAGCCGGGTCCGGAAGGCCGTCCAGTCGTGGGTCGACCACGGTGACCAGCCCAGCTCCGCGTGCGCGGCCAGGCGGGGGAACGCCAGGTAGTCGATGTCCGATGGCGTCACCACCGTTTCCGTCCACAGGGGCGACTCCACGCCGCGGACGGCCGATTCGCCCACGCCCGATAGGTACGCTCCCGGGTTCCAGCCGTACGCGTCCTGGACCTCGATGTAGCCCGCCCACGACAGCCCGATGGGCGTCGAGCTGTTGTACTTCATGTCCAGGTACGCCTTGTTCGCCGGCGACAGGATCACCTTGCTGCCGCGGGAAACCGCCGTCGACACCCCCGCGTCCGACGTCGAAGTTCCCCAGAACTGCGGCGACGCCGAAGCCGGCAGGGACGCCTTGGCGATGTCGTGCCAGCCCACCACCGACTTGCCCGTCGCCGCCACCAGGGGAAGCACTTTGTTCATGAACGTCAGGTAGTCCGCCTGCGAAGTCGCCGATGCTTCGTCGCCGCCGATGTGGAGGTACGGGCCCGGGGTCAGGGCCGCCAGCTCGCGCAGGACGTCCGCGATGAAGGTGTACGTGATGTCCTTCGAGATGCACAACGAGCTGTAGCCGACCGCCGTGTCCGTGCGCAGGGCCGGGGCCACCCCGGTGCAGTTCAGCTCCGCGTACGACGCCAGGGCCGCGTTCACGTGTCCCGGCATGTCGATCTCCGGGATGATCGAGATGTGGCGCGCAGCCGCGTAGTTCACGATGTCCGTGTACTGCGCCTTCGTGTAGTAGCCACCCGCGCCGCCGCCGACCTGGGTGCTGCCGCCGTACGTCGTCAGGCGGGGCCAGCTGTCGATCTGGATGCGCCAGCCCTGGTCGTCCGCCAGGTGCAGGTGGAGGTTGTTGATCTTGTACTGGGCCAGCTGGTCGAGGTACCGCTTGACGGTCGGCACCGGGTGGAAGTGGCGGGCGACGTCGAGCATCGCGCCGCGGTAGGCGAAGCGCGGGTAGTCCACGATCGTCGCCCCCGGGACGCTCCACGGGCCCGGCTGGGCCGTCGGGCTTTCCGCGCGCCCCGGCAGCAGCTGCCGCAACGTCTGGACGCCCGCGAAGAGCCCGTCCGCGGTAGTGGCCCGCACGGTGACCGACGACGCCGTCGACACCAGCTGGTAGCCCTGGGCGCCGACGGTCGCGGGCGCGCCGCCGAGCAGCAGCGCGATACTGTCGGACGGCACCGACGCCGGCGCGTCGGACACCGGCAGCGCGAAGCCGGTCGACGGCCGCAGCACGCCGGCCAGGTAGTCGCCGACCTGCCTGGCCGGCGCCGAACCGGCTTCGGTGACGATCTTGGTCGTCGAGACCAGCGGGAACGCGACCCCGGCCGCCGGGGTCACCGAGACCGGCACCGGCACGATCGACTGCAACGCCGGCGTGGCCGCCGCGGCGGGCGTGAGGTGTGCGGCTGTCGTGCCGGCGCCGATCAGGGCCAGCACGGCGAGTGCGCGGCCGAGCCGCCGCGCGAAGGACTGCTTCACCGGGGGACCTCCTGGCGGGAAGGGTGCGACCTCGCCGTCGCACCTCCCCGGATCGTCGCAGGTCCGGCGCTCATGGTCTAGACCAAACCGGGTGGACTCGCCGGCGGTCCGCGCGATGGGCGGGTCCGGGCTACGCTCGGTGGCATGTTCGACGAGCTGACGTTCCCGGTCGTCGCCGCGCCGATGGCCGGCGGTCCCACCACCCCGGAGCTGGTCGCCGCGGTGTCCGAGGCCGGTGGCTTCGGCTTCCTCTCCGCCGGCATGCTCACGCCCGCGGCGTTGACGGCCCAGATCGACCGCACCGCCGAGCTCACCGGGCGGCCGTTCGGCGTCAACCTCTTCGTCCCGCAGCCCGACACCGGCGCCGACATCTCGGCCCACAAAACCCGGCTGGAAGCGTTCGCCCGCGAGTACGACGTCGAGCTCGGCGAGCCGAAGTGGGACGACGACGCGTATCCCGCGAAGCTGGACGTCGTCCTCGAGAAGCGCGTTCCCGTGGTGTCGTTCACCTTCGGCCCGCCCTCGCCGTCGGACGTCCTCCGGCTCCGCGACGCCGGCATCGAGATCGTCATCACCGTCACCACGCCCGAGGCGGCCACCCGGGCCGCCGACCTCGGGGCCGACGCGCTCGTCCTGCAGGGTTTCGAGGCGGGCGGCCACCGCAGCCTGTTCACCGACGACCCGCGCCGGCCCGGCGGCGGCGCGGAATACGGCGTCCTCGCGCTCCTCAGGCTGGTCGCCGCCCGGGTCGACCTGCCGCTGATCGCCGCGGGCGGGCTGGTGCACGGGGCCGACGTCGCCGCGGTGCTCGCCGCCGGGGCCGTGGCCGCCCAGCTGGGCACCGTCTTCCTGCGGGCGGACGAAGCCGGGACGTCCGAGGCGCACCGCAAGGCGCTCGCCCTCGCCGAGCGCGAGACGGCCTTCACCCGCGCCTTCAGCGGCCGCCCGGCGCGGGGCCTGGTCAACAAGTTCACCGACGCCCTCTCCGAGGGGGCGCCGGCCGCGTACCCGCAGCTCAACCACCTGGCGGGTCCGGTGCGCAAGGCGTCGGCGAAGGCCGGGGACCCGGAAGCGATCTCGCTGTGGGCGGGCCAGACCTACCCGCTCGCGTACGACGCCTCGGCCGCCGTGATCATCGAACGGCTGAAGGTCGAGGCGCGCGACGCCGCCGCCCGCCTCGACCGGATCCGCTAGCCGCCCGTGCGGTTCAGCAGCGAGTGCCGCCGGCTGTAGAGGAAGTAGACGACCAGGCCGATCAGGAACCAGACACCGAACCGGATCCAGGTCGCCGGCTGCAGGAACGTGATCAGCCAGAGCGAGAACACGATGCCGATCGCCGGCACCACCGGCATCCCCGGCGTCTTGAACGTCCGGGGCAGGTCCGGCTGCTTGTAGCGCAGCACGATCACCGCGACGCAGACGACGACGAACGCCAGCAGGATGCCGATGTTCGTCAGCTCGGCCGCCTCGCCGATCGGCAGCACCCCGGCGATGATCGCGGACGCAGCCCCGAGGATCCACGTCATCCGGCTCGGCACCTGGCGCTTCGGGTTGGTCTTGCCGAACCACGGCGGCAGCAGGCCGTCGCGGCTCATCGAGTAGCCGACGCGGGTGGCGCCCATCAGGAACGTGAACAGCACGGTGAGGATGCCGACGATGGCACCGATCGCGATCACCGTGGCCAGGCCGGAAAGGCCGACCGACTTGAACGCCGTCGAGAACCCGCTCTTCGGGTCGATCTCGGTGTACTTCTGCATGCCGGTCAGCACCAGGCAGGCCAGCACGTACAGCACCATCGAGATGCCCAGCGAGTAGAGGATCGCCTTCGGCATGTGCCGCTGGGCGTCCTTCGACTCCTCCGCCGCGGTGCTCATGGCGTCGTAGCCGAAGACGGCGAAGAACACCGTCGCCGCGCCGGTCACCGCGCCGCCGAAGCCGGCCGGGGCGAACGGCGTGTAGTTGCCGGTCTTGACGTAGAAGAAGCCGACCAGGATGACCACCAGCACGATCAGGACCTTGATCCCGACCATCGCCGTCTCGAACCGGGCGGCGCTGCGGATGCCGCGGTTGAGCAGGTACGCGATCAGCAGGCACAGCAGCGCGGCGAACAGGTCGACCTTGTGGCCGGGCCCGGTGCCGGGCGCGCCCAGCATCCACGCGGGCAGGTCGAGGCCGAGCTGGCCGAGCAGGAAGCTGAAGTAGCCCGAGATGCCGATCGCCACCACCGCCACGATCGCGGTGTACTCCAGCAGCAGGTCCCAGCCGATGAACCAGCCGACGATCTCGCCGAGCACCGCGTAGCCGTAGGTGTAGGCCGAGCCGGCCTTCGGGATCAGGCCGGCGAACTCCGCGTAGGAGAACGCCGCCGCGGCGCTGGCGACCCCGGCGATGAGGAACGAGATCAGCACGGCCGGCCCGACGCCGGGGATGCCCGCCGCGTCGTCGCCGTGCGCGACGCTGCCGGCGAGGGCGAAGATCCCGGCGCCGATGATGCCGCCGACGCCGATGGCGGTCAGCTGCCAAAGTCCCAGAGTGCGGTTCAGGCCGCCTTCGGCCTTGTCCTGGATCTGTTCGATCGGCTTGCGCCGGAAGATGCCGGAGCTCGAGCCCAGGCCTCCTGGAGCGGACATCATCGTCTCCCGAACGGTCGGTGGAGGGCCCGGATCGCGGGCCCTCGCGGGAACCTACCGCCAACCCGGCGCGCCGACAGCCTGAGCGCGTCAGCCCGCCGCGGTGTCCTCGCTGACGGCCTTCGGCGCCGACGCGGCCGCCCGCTTCGCCTGAGTGGTCCGGACCGCGCTCGCCGCGAAGTAGGTGAGCAGCTCCGCGACCTCCACCGGGTCGTCCAGCTGCGGGCAGTGCCCCCAGTCCTCGCGGACCAGCAGCCTGCTGTGCGGCACCAGCGTGTGCAGCTGCCGCCCGGACGCGGCGGTGACGAGCTTGTCCTTGCCGCACGCGACGACCAGCAGCGGGACCTCGACCGAGTCGAGGCGGTAGGCGTCGGCGAGCTCGGCGACGAGCTGCCGGGCCTCTTCCAGCCGGCTCTTGGTCGCGCGGTAGTCCGGGAAGAGCGCGGTGAAGCGCTGCACCTGGGTCGCGTCAGCCGCGCCCGAGTCGGCGTACAGCAGCCGCGGGACGAGCTGCTCGGCGACCTTGCGCACCAGGAACCCCGGCACCGGAACGGGCAGGGACGAGTACAGCCGCAGCGGCAGCGGGTAGCGCGCCACCGTGCGGATCAGCCACGAGTCCACGAACCCCGGCGCGGCGATGGACACGACGCCCGAGATCGGCAGGCGGCTGTTCTGGGCGGCACGCAGGCTCATGGTGCCGCCGAGGGAGTTCCCGGCCAGCACGACCGAGCCGAGCACGGCCTGTTCGCGGACGACGGCGGTGGTGAACGCGTCGAGCTGCGGCAGCATCGGGCCCGGCCGCAGCGGCTGGGCGTCGCCGAATCCGGGCAGGTCGACCGCGACCGCCGGGATCCCGGCGGCCGCGAGCTGCTTCAGGGCGGGGCGCCAGGTGTCGGCGCTGTCGCAGTAGCCGTGCAGGAGCACCAGGCGTGGTGCGGTGGGCCGCACGTGCGGCGCGGCGGCCCGGCGGCGCAGCGAGCGGCGCGGTACCTCCGGCTCGGGGCCGGTGTCGCCGACCTCGAGCACACGGGTGCGGACGCCGGCGTAGCGCCGGAAGGAGACCCGGATCGGGTCCTCGTCACTGGGCCGGCCGCCCGGAACAGCCGGCGCGGGCCGCTTCGTCGCGGTCATGCCTCCAAGATTACCTGGCGGAGGTGGGGTTTTGGTCGAATTTCGGTGCTAACGACCAGGTCTCGAACTGAAGACGTCAAGAATTCACGAAATGTCGGGCTGGGTGGAGCAAGGGATCCGCCCAGCTCACGGCGGCCTAGCGGGTGAAGACGATCTTGCCGGCGGTGTCCCCGTCGAGCATCGCCTGGAAGCCCTTGGGTGCCTCGGCAAAAGAAAGTTCCGCGCCGATCTGCGGCCGGACGCCGGTCAGGTCGAGGTAGGCGAGCAGGTCCGCGAGCTCGTCGCGGGTGCCCATGGTCGAGCCGGCGACGCGCAGCTGGAGGAAGAAGACGCGCTGCAGCTCCGCGTGCGCGTCCGGGCCGCTGGTGGAGCCCGAGACCACGATGATCCCGCCCGGTTTGAGTGATTTGACCGAGTGTGACCAGGTCGCCTTGCCGACGGTCTCGAACACGGCGTCGACGCGCTCGGGCAGCCGCGCGCCGGACTCGAACGCCTGGTGTGCGCCGAGGCTGGTGGCGAGGGCGCGCTTCTCCTCGGTGCGGCCGGTGACCCAGACCCGGAACCCGGCCGCGCGGCCGAGCTGGACCAGCGCCGTCGAAACGCCGCCGGAGGCGCCCTGCACGAGCATCGTTTGCCCGGGCCGCAGCCCGGACTTCACGAAGAGCATCCGGTAGGCGGTGAGCCAGGCCGTGCCCATGGTGGCGGCTTCGGCGAAGCTGAGCGCCGCGGGCTTCGGGACGACGTTGCGGGCGGGCACGACGACCTGGTCGGCGAAGGTGCCCTGGTGCTTCTCGGTGAGCAGCGTGCGCTTCGGGTCGAGGGTGTCGTCGCCCTGCCAGCCCGGCGCGTTGATCACCGAGTGGATGACGACCTCGGAGCCGTCGTCCAGGGTGCCCGCGCCGTCGCAGCCGAGGATCATCGGGAACTGCTCCGGCTTGATCCCCACCCCGCGCAGGGTCCAGAGGTCGTGCATGTTGAGGCTGGCCGCCTTGACGCGCACGCGGACCCAGCCGTCCGGTACTTCGGGTTCGGGGCGCTCGCCGACGACGAGCGAGTCGAGCGGGCTGTCGGCGTTGGGTTCCTGCGCGTACACGGCGAACATGCCTCGCAACGTACCGCCCCTGAAGCGCAACGGCAGCAGAGCGCGCGTAGGCTCACACCGTGTTCAACGGGCTTGCCGACTGGTGGGACGGGGTCGAGCTGTGGCTCGCCCAGGCCTGGTTCCCGGTGCAGTTCGTGCTGGTCATGGTGGTCGTCGTGCCGCTGTGCCTGGCCGCGGCCTGGGTGCTCGACAAGGTCGTCGGACTCTTCGCCCGCCGGCTGGCTCCGGGGCGTGACGACGACTCCGACGGGTCGGCATAGGCTCGCGCACCATGTTCAACCGAAGGCGGATCACCGCCGCGCTGATCGGGCTCCTCGTGCTGGTGCTGGGGGGCTGGCTGGTCAAGGACAACCTCGGCGACAGCTCGCCGTCGCCCGCGCCGAGTACGTCGGCGAGCGGGTCCGCGAAGAGCAGCACGCCGGCCAAGGGCGGCGCCGCTGTGCCGGGCGCGGACTCCGGGCTGCCGGTGAAGGCGCTTTCCACGCTGCCGCCGCAGGCGTCGGACACGTGGAAGCTGATCGAGGCCGGCGGCCCCTACCCCTACCCGCGCAACGACGACGTCGTGTTCGAGAACCGTGAGAAGCGCTTGCCTGGTAAGAAATCCGGTTACTACCACGAATACACGGTGAAGACCCCGGGCAGTGCCGACCGCGGCGCCCGGCGGCTGATCACCGGGCAGGCGCACGAGCTGTACTACACCGGCGACCACTACGCGTCGTTCGTGGTCGTGGACCCGGCCCGATGAGCGCCGACGAGCAGGCGAAGGCCGCCGCGGAAGAGGCGTTCGCCCGGGGCGCGTACCCGCACCTGGTGAACTCGCGGCCGACCGTCGACAAGGCCGGCACGCTGACCGCCTTCGCCGAAGCACTGTCCTTTCCGGACCACTTCGGGCACAACCTCGACGCGCTCTACGACTGCCTGACCGACCTGTCGTGGCTGCCACCGGGGGAGCACGTGCTGATCTGGCCGGGCTCGGACGCGTTGCGCAAGGCCGAACCCAAGACGTACCTGGCCATCCGCAGCGTGCTTTCGGACGCCCAGCGCGCACTCGGCCCGAGCGGCCGCAGCGCCGGTTCGTGGCGGCTCACGGTCGTGCTGCCGGACGCCTGAGCGGCGTCCCCGCGCGTTTGACCGTGCGGATCACCGGCGCGCTTTCCAGGGTCTGCACGCCGCGGATCCCGGCAACGCGGTCGGTGAGGTAGCGGTAGAGGTCGCGGCCGTCGCGGCAGTTCACCATGGCCGTGAGGTTCGTCGTGCCGGTGGTGGCGACGGCGAACGACGTCTCGGGGTGGCTCGCCAGCGCCGCGCCCGCCTCGGCGAGGTGCGCGGGGGAGACGGTCAGCCACAACCGCGTCTCGGACCGGAACCCGAGCCGGGCCGGGGACACGTCGAGGTGGTAGGTCAGCGTGCCGTGCCGCCGCAGCAGGTCCATCCGGCGCCGCACGGCCGAGTCGGACCAGCCCGTGGCCGCGGCCAGCGCGGTGTAGCTCGCCCGGCCGTCGTGGGCCAGCGCGTCGAGGAGCGGCTGGTCCTCGGGAGCCGGCGGGAGACCGGGGCCGCTGGGCTCCGGCGGGCGCAGGCGCTCGATCTGCCCGGGGGACAGGCAGTGCAGTCCGCTCCAGCCGTCCGGGAGCGCGAACGTGTGCAGCAGTTCGTGCGCGGAGACGGCGGTCACCCGGTTGGCGCGCGGCAGCTTGTGCAGCAGGAGGTCGTCGCGCCCCGCCGTGTCCGGGGCGTGGACGGTGCAGGAGATCTCGGTGCCGCCGGAGAGCAGGTGCACCCACGACACGTCGGGCCGGTCGGCGAGCGCGGCCGCGACGGCGGCTCCGGCGTCGGGGGTCGTGCGCAGGCGGAGGGTCCACGTCGTGTAGCCGGCTTCGCCGCCGCTGACCGCGCCGGTGATCTTGAGGACGCCGGCGGTCCGGAGCCGCTGGTAGCGCCGGGCGACGGTGTTCTCCGAGACGCCGAGCACCGGGCCGAGCGCGCGCATCGGCACGCGGCCATCGATCTGCAGGGCGTGGAGCAGGCCCCGGTCGACGTCGTCGAGCGTGACGGTTTCCATGTCTCCAGCGTATTCGATGACGGTATCCGGCAGACTAATCGACTTTTCTGGTGGTGATCGGCGCTTCTCACGCACTCTTCGGGGCACACACGAAGGGAGTTTCGATGCGCAAGTGGTGGCCGTTGACCGTCGTCTGTGCGGGGTCGTTCCTGTTCCTGCTGGACACGACCGTCGTGACGGTGGCGCTGCCCCGGATCGGCGCCGATCTGTCGGCGTCGGTCGGGCAGCTGCAGTGGGTACCGGACGTCTACACGCTCGTTCTGGCGGTGCTCATGCTGGCGACGGGTTCGCTCGCCGACCGCTTCGGCCTGCGGCGGACGTTTCTCGCCGGGCTGGCCGTGTTCGGCACGGCGTCCCTGGCCTGCGCCCTGGCACCGGACATCGGGACGCTGATCGCGGCCCGCGGGGTGCAGGCCGTCGGTGGTTCGGCGTTGGCCGTGACCGGGTTCGCCCTCCTGACGAAAACGTACGAAGGACGTGAACGGGGCACCGCGATCAGCGTCTTCTTCGCGGTCAGCGGGCTCGGCGCGGCGGTGGGCCCGCTCGCCGGCGGCGTGCTGACCGAGTACTTCGGCTGGGGAGCGGTGTTCTTCGTCAACGTTCCGCTCGCGTTGCTGACCGGGCTGTTCGCGATGCGGGCGCTGCCGCCGGACGCTCCGGCTCGCCGCAGCCGGTTCGACCTGGCGGGTGCGGTGTGGTTCGCGATCTTCGCCGCGAGCCTGGTGCACGGGCTGACCCTGGGTGGTTCCGGACGCTGGACCTCGCCGGTCACCGTGGGGGCGTTGGCGATCTCGGTGGTCGCGTTCACCGGGTTCGTCGTGGTGGAACGGCGCCGGGCGGACCCGATGCTGGAACTGGGGTTGTTCCGCGACGGCGGGTTCACGACGTTGATCGCGTGTGCGGCGGCTTCGACGCTGACTTTCGCCGCGCTGGTCTACGTTTCGCTGTGGCTGCAGGCGGGGCCGGCACCGGGTCCGATCGAGGCCGGGCTCGCGCTGGCGCCGCTGGCGGTGGCGTCGTTCCTGACTTCGACCCTGCTCGGGAAGGTCCTGCACCGGTTCCCGCCGCGGGTGCTGCTGGGCGCGGGTGTGCTGCTGGGGGCCTTCGGTTGCGGGCTGCAGCTGGGACAGCAGTCGGTGACCGGCATCGCGCTGGGGCTCGCGGTGACCGGGATCGGTGTCGGGATTTCGGGGCCCGCCATGGGATCCGCGATCGCGGCGGCGGCACCGCCGGGGCGAGCGGGGATGGCGGC
This sequence comes from Amycolatopsis sp. DG1A-15b, assembly GCF_030285645.1. Taxonomy (GTDB): domain Bacteria; phylum Actinomycetota; class Actinomycetes; order Mycobacteriales; family Pseudonocardiaceae; genus Amycolatopsis. Next base: position 5,263,025 of record NZ_CP127296.1, on the reverse strand, counting down.
GGGGATCATGACGACGACCCGGCAGTTCGGGCAGACACTCGGGGTCGCCGTGCTCGGGATCGCTTACCAGGCCGGAGGTTTGACGCCGGTGTACGTCGTCGCCGCGCTGGCCGGTGGGGTGACGGGCCTGCTCGCGCTGGTTCCGCGCAAGCAGGCCCGCGTCCCGGCTTAGTCCTGCGGGACCCAGTTCGGCTTGCGTTTCTGGGCGAAGGCCAGGATGCCCTCCTGGCCTTCCTCACCGGCGAAGAACTTCGCCGACAGCCCGAGCATCTCGTCGAAGCCGTCCGAGGGGGTGGCCGGGCGGGGACGGCTCAGCAGCGCCTTCGTCTCGGCCAGCGCCTTCGGGCCGCCCGCCGCCAGTGCCTTGACGTACCGCGCGACCTCGGCGTCCAGTTCGTCCGCCGGGACCGCCGAGTTCAGGAGGCCGATCTCGACCGCGCGGCGCGCGTCGAACGTGTCGCCGGTCAGGAACAGCTCGTGGGCCGCTCGGGGGTTGAGGCGCGGCAGGACCGTCAGGGAGATGATCGCCGGGACCACGCCGATGCGGACCTCGGAGAAGGCGAACGTCGCTTCCGGTACCGCCACGGCGATGTCGCACGCCGCCACCATGCCGATGCCGCCGGCGCGGGCGGGGCCGGCCAGGCGGGCGACCACCGGCTTCGGGCTGGTCCACAGCTGGTCGAGGATCTTCGGGAACTCGTTCACGCCCTGGTCGCCCACGCCGGCGCCGCGGGCCTCCTTGAGGTCCATCCCCGCGCAGAAGACCGGCCCGGTGTGGGTCAGCACGATCACCCGCACGGCGTCGTCCGCGGCCGCCGCGGCCAGCGCGCCCGAGAGCTTGCGGCGCAGCTGAGCCGACAGCGCGTTGCGGTTGTGCGGGGAGTCCAGGGTGATCGTGGCGGTGCCGCCCACCACGTCGTAGTGCACCAGTTCGTCAGCCATGCCCGACACCCTTGCACATCCGCCGCGCGCGGCCGGTGTTACGCGGGCCACCCCGCGGGCGGGAAGCCGCGGGGTGGCCCGGCGCTCAGCCGATGGTCGTCGTGGTGAAGACCGGGCTCGGGTCGGGGAAGCAGGCCGTCGGTGCGGTGAGGTCGCCGATGATCGTGCTCGCCACCGCCTTGAACGTCAGGCCCGGGTCGCGGTAGCTGGTCCCGCCCAGCTTCGTCTGGATGGTGCCCGACTGGCCCGCGGTCAGGTGCGCGGTGACGGTGGGCAGTTCGAACGTGGCACCCCCGGCGATCGGGCCGGGGAAGCTCAGCGTGGCGACGCCGTTCGCGACGGAGATGGCCGGCGGGGTCGAGCCGAGGCCGGAGCCGCCCGTCAGGTCCGCGCCGACGTACGACGAGTTGGCCGGGATCGGGATCTTGAGCGCGAAGGTGTTGATGTTCTTGACCTTGTTCCCGCTCACCTCGCCCGGCACGGTGTTCGGCGCGGGATCGATGACGACGTCGAACGCACCACCGGGCGCGACCGTGGCGGGCGCGGTGACGTCCGCGTCCTGGTTCAGCGCCACCTTCTGCGGCCCGACGATGGGGGCGTCGGCCTGGCAGTCGAAGGTGACGCTGGTGGCCGCCGACGCCGGAGCGGCGAGGGCGATCGGCAGCACCGCGGCCGCGGTCAGCGCGGCGAGCCGGGAGAAGTGAAGAGCTTTCATCTGTATCCACCTGCCTGCGGTCTCACGAGGGGAAGGAAGAAAGCTGCGCAGCCGTTCAGATAGTTACCGGCAAGTTAAGTAGCGCGTCAAGGATTCACCGTTCCCATGCGCGCAGGGTCACGGAAATGTGAATGCGACTCACCTTTTGGCGGTGGCGCTGCCGTCCCGGGTACGCAGGGTGGTCGATAAGCTCCGGACATGGTCGCGACTCGCCGCCAGGCTGCTGTGCGCGGCCTGGCCTCGAATCCCGCTACTCCCGACGACCTCGCGATCCGGCTGATCCAGGATCCCGGACTGGTCTACGCCGTGGTCCGGACGAGGCCGCGGGTTAGTGAGCGCTTCGTGGACGCGGTACTCAAACTGGGTGCCGACGGCGCCCGGTGGCTGGGGGGCAACGAGTCGACGCCACAGGGCATCCTGCTTCGGCTGTCCGAACATCCTTCGGCCGAGGTGCACGCGTCCACGGCCGACCGGATCATCGATGAGGGCGTGCTCATCCGGCTCGCCGCCGACCCGGCGTCCGAGGTGCGCAAGACGCTGGCCGAGCGCTGGCACAACCCGCCGCCGGAGGTGTTGCGCGCGTGGCTGACCGACGAAGACGGCGACATCCGTTACGCCGCACTGCACTGGTCTGCCGTCCCGCCGCCACCCGATCTGCTCGACGCGCTCCTCGCCGACCCGGTGACGAGCGCGGACGCGCTGAGGCACGCCGACCTCACGCCAGAGCTGATCACCCGGTTCTCCGAGTCGGATGACGCGGAGGAGAACCTCCGCTTGGCCAACCACCCAGCTCTGCCGTCCGGGACGGTTCGATCGCTCGCCGCGGCCGAGAACGAGATGTTCATGGTCGGTCTGCTGCTGAACCAGGTCACCCCGGACGACGTCCGGGCCGCTCTGCTCGCCAAAGTGCCCGCACTGCACCCCATCCGCGAGTGGACGGTGGACTACTTCCTGTCCAACCTGTCGCGGAACGTCAGGGAGGTGCAGTGGCTGCGCGAGATGCCGCTCGCCGGGCGCCTGGAGTACCTCGACTCCCCGTACGAATTCTTCCGGACGGTCGTGGCGGGCAGCCGGGAGCTTCCACAGTGGGCGCTCGACCGCCTGATGACCGACGAGTCGACGATGGTCCGCCGCGTCACCGCGGCTGACCACGATTCCGTGTCCGGCGCCGCACTCGAAGAGCTGTTTCTCTCGCACGGCGAGAGCCGGGCGTTCGGGCGGTTGCTGACCGAGCATCCCTGTTTTCCCCGGGACGCCTTCCTCCGGTTCGCGCACAGCGGCGACTCGGGCCTGCGCGCCATTGCTTGCTCCTGCCCCGATCTTCCGGCGCCGCTCGTCGCCGAGATCGCCACGGATCCCGTGGCCGGCACGCGAGAAGCAGCCGCCCGCCACCCGAACGTGCCCTTCCCCACGGTCCGGCGGCTGCTGGCCGATGAGGACCCGGGCGTCGTCTCCGCGGCAGCCTCGTCACCCGCGCTGCCCGTGGCCGACATGTACGCGATCTTCGACGCCTAGCGCCGCGAGCTACGCGTACTGGCGGAGCAGTTCGCTGACCGCGGACGCGTACCGGCTGACCACCACGTCGGCGACGCGCGGGTCGTCGGCCAGCGGCTCCGCGATGAACGCCTTCGGATCCGCCTCGCGGGCCAGCGCGGCGATCCGGTCCGGGAGCAGGCCTGGCGCCAGGAACCACGACGCGACGACCAGGTGCCGCGTGCCCCGCGAACGCAACGAAGCCGCCGCCGCGGGGATGTCCGGCTGGGTGGCGGACGCGAACGCCTCGCTCACCGGGACCCCCAGCCGCTCTTCCCAGCGGGAAGCGAGCGAGGCGACGACGGCGTTCGCGGAAGCGTTCGACGAGCCGACCGCGCTGACGATCACACCCGTGTCGCGGCGGTGGGGCGCGGACGCCAGCCGGTCCAGGGCGACCGCCTCCAACGCGGGGTCGGCGCCGAGCACGTCGGACGTCCGCACGACGAAGCCCGGGCAGGACGCCCTCACCGAGTCGATCAGCGCCGGCAGGTCGACGCGGGCGTGGAACGCGCTGCCCAGCAGCAGCGGGACCACGACCGCCGTCCGGTGGCCGTCGGCGTACAACGACCGCAGCACGTCCGTGACGAGCGGCGCCGACAGGTCCAGAAAGGACTCGTGCACCGAAAGGCCCGGTGCCTGGGCGCGCACGACGTCGACGAGCGCCCGCACGGTCGCCGCCGAACGGGGATCACGGCTGCCGTGCGCGACGGCGACCAGGGGTGGCGTCACGAGAAGCGCTCACCCACCAGCCCCGCGGCCAGCGTGTCGCCGTCCTTCGGGTCGATCACCAGGAACGCGCCGGTGCGCGGGCTGACGCCGTAGTCGTCGACGCCCAGCTCCTCGGCCAGTCGCAGGGAGACGCGGCCGATGTCGTTGAGCTCCAACGAGGGCGGAGAGTCCACACTGGACAGTGTCTGCTCGTCGAACCGGGCGTGCAACTCGTCCACCAGCGCCTGCACTGTGCGCGTGCCGTGCTTGACGAGCACGCGCGCGCCCGGCTTGAGTGGCTTGGACGACAGCCAGCACAGCGTGCCGGCGATCTCGTCGGTGACGCGCGGCGGCGCGTCCGCGGCGGCGATCAGGTCGCCGCGGGAGATGTCGATGTCGTCGGTGAGCAGCAGCGTCACCGACGTCCCCGCGCCGGCTTCCTCGAGCGGGCCGTCCGCGGTGTCGATGCGCTCGACGCGGCTGCGGATGCCCTGCGGCAGCACGACGATCTCGTCACCGGGGCGGACCGTGCCCGCGGCGATCTGGCCCGCGTAGCCGCGGTAGTCCGGGTACTCCGGCGTGCGCGGCCGGATCACGTACTGCACCGGGAACCGCAGGGCCTGGTCATGCGGATCGGGCGCGACCGGCACCTCCTCCAAGTGCTCCAGCAGGCTGGGGCCGGAGTACCACGGCGTCCGGTCCGAGCGGGTCGCGACGTTGTCGCCCTCCAGCGCCGACACCGGGATCGCCAGCACGGACCCCCGCGGGTAGCCCAGCGACAGGGCGTGCGCGGCGAACTCCTCGGCGATCACCGTGAACGTCGCTTCGTCGTAGCCGACCAGGTCGATCTTGTTCACCGCCAGCACCAGCTGCGGCACGCCGAGCAGGGCCAGCACGGCCGCGTGCCGCCGGGTCTGCTCGATCACGCCCTTGCGCGCGTCGACGAGCAGCACGGCCAGCTGCGCGGTGGACGCGCCGGTCACCGTGTTGCGCGTGTACTGCACGTGCCCCGGCGTGTCGGCCAGCACGAACGACCGCTTGGGCGTCGCGAAGTAGCGGTAGGCGACGTCGATGGTGATGCCCTGCTCACGCTCCGAGCGCAGGCCGTCCACCAGCAGCGAGAGGTCCGGTGTGGACAGTCCCTTGTCGACGGACGCGCGGGTGACCGCGTCGAGCTGGTCGGCGAGCACCGACTTCGTGTCGTACAGCAGCCGGCCGACCAGGGTCGACTTGCCGTCGTCGACGCTCCCGGCGGTGGCCAGGCGCAGCAGCGAACTCATCAGAAGTACCCCTCACGCTTGCGGTCTTCCATGGCCGCCTCGGACATCCGGTCGTCGGCCCTGGTCGCGCCGCGCTCGGTCAGCCGCGAGGCCGACACCTCGGCGATGACCTCTTCGACGGTGGCCGCGGTGGATTCGATCGCGCCGGTGCACGAGCCGTCGCCGACGGTCCGGTAGCGGACGGTCAGCTCCCGGACCTCTTCGCCCGGCCGCGGACCGCCCCACGGACCCTCGGCCAGCAGCATCCCGTCGCGCAGGTACACCTCGCGCTGGTGCGCGTAGTAGATCGACGGCAGTTCGACCTTCTCGCGGGCGATGTAGTTCCAGACGTCGGCCTCGGTCCAGTTGGACAGCGGGAAGACGCGGACCTGCTCGCCCGGGCGGTGCCTGCCGTTGTAGAGGTTCCACAGCTCGGGCCGCTGCCGCCGCGGTTCCCACTGGCCGAAGGAGTTGCGGAGGCTGAAGATCCGCTCCTTGGCCCGGGCCCGCTCCTCGTCGCGGCGGCCGCCGCCGAAGACGGCGTCGAACTTGTTCTCGGCGATCGTGTCGAGCAGCGGCGTGGTCTGCAGCGGGTTGCGCATCCCGTCGGCGCGCTCTTCGAGGCGCCCGTCGTCGATCCAGTCCTGCACCTTCGCGACGACCAGGCGCAGCCCGTGCTGCTCGACGACGCGGTCGCGGAACTCGATGACCTCGTCGAAGTTGTGCCCGGTGTCCACGTGCAGCAGCGGGAACGGCACCGGCGCCGGCCAGAACGCCTTGATCGCCAGGTGCAGCAGCAGCGTCGAGTCCTTGCCGCCGGAGAAGAGGATCACCGGCCGGTCGAACTCGCCCGCCACCTCGCGGAAGATGTGGATGGCCTCGGATTCCAAAGCCGCCAAGTTGTCCTGTGCCGCATCGGTCGCGGGCTCCAAGGTCGTCATGCGTCCCTTCCTCAGCCGTGCAGTCCGCACTCGGTCTTGCTCTGCCCGGCCCACCGGCCGCTGCGCGGGTCCTGGCCCGGCTCCACGCGAGCCGTGCAGGGCGCGCAGCCGATCGAGAGGTAACCGATCGAGACCAGCGGGTTCTCCAGGATCCCGTGCTCGGCGATGTAGGCCTTGAACTCGTCGTCGGTCCACGGCGCGATCGGGTTGACCTTCACCAGGCCGTTGCGGTCGTCCCAGGTGACGATCGGGGTGTTCGCGCGGGTCGGCGCGTCCACGCGGCGGACGCCGGTGACCCACGCCGAGTAGTTCGCCAAGGTCTTGCGCAGCGGCACGACCTTGCGCAGGTTGCAGCACAGCGTCGGGTCGCGGTCGTGCAGCTTCGCGCCGTGTTCGGCGTCCTGCTCGGCGACGCTCTGCTCGGCCTGGGCGTTGACGATCTTCACGCCCGGGTAGACCGCTTCGACCGCGTCGCGGGTGCCGATCGTTTCCGGGAAGTGGTAGCCGGTCTCGAGGAACAGGACGTCCACTTCGGGCTTGACCTTGGTGGCCAGGTCGATCAGCACGGCGTCCTGCATGTTGGACGCGACGATGAAGTCGTCGCCGAACGTGTCGGCGGTCCAGCGCAGCGCTTCTTCCGCCGTGGCGTCGGCGAGTTCCTTCGACGCGCGCTCGGCGAGGGTCTTGTAGTCGGCAGTGGCGGTCATCGGGACACCTCCGGGAGGGACAGGCCGAGGAACTTGACCGAGAAAACCCGGCGACAAGCGGAACACAGCCAGCCGCCGTTCTCTTCCGGCCGCAAGTCCTCGTCGCCGCAGTAGGGGCAGTAGAACGGAGCCGCACGCTCGGTGGAGGTCACTGCAGGGCGCTTTCCTCGGCGCGCGCCGCCCACTGCGGGAACCGTTCGCCCGGTTCGCGCCCGGCGACGTAGTTGCGCACGACCCGCTCGACGTACCCGGTCAGCTCGCCCGAAGTCACCTTGTGCCCGCGCAGCTTGCGGCCGAACCCGGCGTCGAGGCCGAGCCCGCCGCCGAGGTGCACCTGGAAGCCTTCGACCTGGTTGCCGTCGGCGTCGGTGACGATCTGGCCCTTGAGGCCGATGTCCGCGGTCTGGATCCGCGCGCAGGAGTTGGGACAGCCGTTGAGGTGCACGGTCACCGGCGTTTCGAGGCCGTCCTGGATGTCGGCGAGGGACTTCTCGAGGTCCGAGACGAGCTGCTGCGCGCGGGCTTTCGTCTCGACGATGGCGAGCTTGCAGAACTCCAGCCCGGTGCAGGCCATCACCCCGCGCCGCCACGGCGACGGCTTCGTCTCCAGTCCCAGCTCGGCCAGCTCGGCGGCGAGGGTGGCGACCTGGGCCTCGGGGACGTCGAGCACGACGACCTTCTGCTGCGGGGTGAGCCGTACGCGGCCGGAGCCGGCCCGCTCGGCGGCCTTGGCGACGGCGACGAGCGTGCCGCCGCTGGAGCGGCCGGCGATCGGCGCGGCGCCGACGTAGAACTTGCCGTCGACCTGCGGGTGCACGCCGACGTGGTCGATCGGGACGGCCGGGTCCACCGGCGGCGGGCCGTCGAGCAGCTCGCGCTTCAGGTACTCGTCCTGCAGCACCTGCCGGAACTTCTCCGCGCCCCAGTCCTTGACCAGGAACTTGAGCCGGGCCCGCGAACGCAGCCGGCGGTAGCCGTAGTCGCGGAAGATCGAAATGACGCCTTCCCAGACGTCCGGGACCTCGTCCAGGGGCACCCAGGCGCCGAGGCGCTGCCCGAGCATCGGGTTGGTCGACAGGCCGCCGCCGACCCAGACGTCGAAGCCGGGCCCGTGTTCGGGGTGGTCCACGCCGACGAAGGCCACGTCGTGGATCTCGTGGGCGACGTCGGGCTGGCCGGAGATCGCGGTCTTGAACTTGCGGGGCAGGTTGGCGAACTCCGGCTTGCCGATGTAGCGGCGCTTGATCTCGTCCAGCGCGGGCGTGCCGTCGATCACCTCGTCCGCCGAGATGCCGGCGACCGGCGAGCCGAGCATGACGCGCGGGCTGTCGCCGCACGCCTCCATCGTGGTCATGCCGGCGTTCTCGAGCTTGGCCCAGATCGCCGGGACGTCCTCGATCCGGATCCAGTGGTACTGGATGTTCTGCCGGTCGGTGATGTCGGCGGTGTCGCGCGCGTACGCCTGCGAGATCTCGCCGAGCACGGTGAGCTGCCCGGTCGTCAGCGCGCCGCCGTCGATCCGGACCCGCAGCATGAAGTAGCGGTCGTCGAGCTCTTCGGGCTCCAGCGCCGCGGTGCGGCCGCCGTCGATCCCCGGCTTGCGCTGGGTGTAGAGGCCGAACCAGCGGAACCGGCCGCGCAGGTCACCCGGGTCGATCGCGTCGAACCCGCGGTGGGCGTAGATGTTTTCGATGCGCGCCCGCACGTTGAGCGGGTGGTCGTCCTTCTTGGACCGCTCGTTCGGGTTCAGCGGCTCCCGGTAACCGAGCGCCCACTGCCCTTCGCCGCGCTTCTGCTTGGCGCGCGCGGGGCGGGCTGGGGTTTGGGGCGTGGCCATGGCGGCGTCCTCCGAAAGGCGGTTCGTGGCGGCGGAGGCCCGCCGGCTCGCGGGTTTCCTCCGGCACCGGCTGTCCAGGTTCGTGGCAGGTGGTGGCGCTCGGGAGTCAGCGAACGGGTACGCAGAGGGCGCTGGCGACCCGCAGGAGGTCGACGTGGCGGCGGGCCACGAGCAGAACACCGGCATGAGTCACGGCGTCAGCGTGCCACGCGTCCACAATGTGGTCCAGGCCTGCCCGCATGGTGGGAGAAGGGTCACTTACCTGCGGAAATCGTGTCAACCGTCCAGAGCGTACCCACTTGCGCGGACTGAACCACTACATGTAGAGTACTTCAAGTAAAGTGTTTTGAAGAGAGGAACTGGGGATGCAGGTCAAGGGTTTCGGTGCGGGCTACCTGGTCGACGACATCGCGGCGACCACCCGCTTCTACGCGGACGTCGTCGGCCTGCCGGTCACCGTCGAGCTCGACTGGTTCGCCAGCGTCAACGCCGGCGCCCCGGGGTACGAGATCAGCTTCGTGCAGCGCGGGCACGAGACCGTGCCGCCGGGCTACCGCACGCAGGAGACGGCCGGGCTGATGTTCGGGCTCGTCGTCGAAGACGCGCACGCCGAGGCGAAGCGGCTGCAGGAGGCGGGTGTCGAGCTGGTGACGCCGGTGGTGGACGAGGTCTACGGGCAGCGGCACTTCTACGTCGCCGACCCGAACGACGTGCTGCTCGACGTCATCGAGCTGATCCCGGTCGACCCGGACTGGGCGGCGGCCAACCTTCCGGCGTCGTAACGGGTGTTAACCCGATCGGCCTCCCGGCGCGACCGAGCGTGGCGGGGTGGACAATCCGGGGGTGCCTCAGCTGCGTCCCGACCCCGCCACACCGATCGATCCGGCGTTGCCGGAAAGCGCGCTGAAGGGGCTCGGCAGCAGAGCCTTCGGGGTGTACGTGCACGTCCCGTTCTGCGCCACGCGCTGCGGGTACTGCGACTTCAACACCTACACCGCGGGTGAGCTCGACTCCGGGGTGTCGCCGCAGTCCTGGCTCGAAGGGCTGCGCCGCGAGCTGGAGCTCGCCGCGCGCGTGCTCGTCGTGCCGCCCGCCGCGGACACCGTGTTCGTCGGCGGCGGCACGCCGTCGCTGCTCGGCGCGGACGGCCTGCGTTCGGTGCTCGACGCCGTCCGGGACGTCTTCGGCCTGGCGCCCGGGGCCGAGGTGACGACGGAGTCGAACCCGGAATCGACGTCACCGGAGTTCTTCGCCGGGATCCGCGAAGCGGGCTACACGCGGATCTCGCTGGGCATGCAGTCGGCCGCGTCGCACGTGCTGAAGATCCTCGACCGCGTGCACACCCCGGGGCGTCCGGGCAAGGCCGCCGCCGAAGCGCGCGCGGCCGGGTTCGAGCACGTGAACCTCGACGTGATCTACGGCACGCCGGGGGAGCGCGCCGACGACCTGCGCGCGACGCTCGACGCCGTGCTGGCCGCCGGCGTCGACCACGTCTCGGCGTACGCGCTGATCGTCGAGGAGGGCACGGCGCTGGCCCGCCGCGTCCGCCGCGGCGAGCTGCCCGCGCCGGACGACGACGTGCTGGCGGCGGACTACGAGATGATCGACGCCACGCTGTCGTCGGCGGGCCTGCGCTGGTACGAGGTGTCGAACTGGGCGGCCTCCGACGCGGCCCGCTGCCGCCACAACCTCGGCTACTGGCGGGGTGACGACTGGTGGGGCGCCGGTCCGGGGGCGCACAGCCACGTCGGCGGGGTGCGCTGGTGGAACGTCAAGCACCCGGCCCGCTACGCCGCCCTGCTCGCCGGCGGCGACTCGCCCGCGGGTGGGCGCGAGGTGCTCACCGACGACGACCAGCACCTCGAGCGGATCATGCTCGAACTGCGCGTCGCCGAAGGGCTGCCGCTCGACGTGCTCGACGAGCCGGGGCTGGCCGAGGCGCGGGCGGCCGCGGCCGAGGGGCTGCTCGATCCGTCCGCATTGGACTCGCGGGGCCGCGCGGTGCTCACCGACCGCGGCCGGCTGCTGGCCGACGGGGTGGTGCGCCGCCTCGCCGGTTAGGGATTAAAACCGGGGACCGTGTCGTTACTTGTATTCAGCAACGACTTTCGAGGAGGCCCCATGGCGCGCGCGATCAGGTTCGACGAGTACGGCGACGTTGAGGTCCTCCGGGTCGAGGACGTCCCGCGCCCGGTCCCGGGACCCGGTCAGGTGCTCGTCGAGGTGCGTGCCGCCGGGATCAACCCGGGCGAGGCCGCCATCCGGCGGGGCCTCCTGCACTCGCGTTACCCGGCGACCTTCCCGTCGGGACAGGGCAGCGACTTCGCGGGGGTGGTCGCTTCGCTCGGTGAGGACGTGCCGGACATCGCCGTCGGCGACGAGGTGATCGGGTTCGTCGACACGCGGTCGAGCCACGCCGAGTTCGTCGTGGCGGAGGCCGCGAACCTCACGCCGCGGCCCGAAGGCGTCCCGTGGGAGGTCGCCGGCTCGCTGTTCGTCGCCGGCACCACCGCGTACGCCGCGGTGGGCGCGGTGTGCCCGCGGGAAGGGGAGACGGTCGTCGTCTCGGGGGCGGCGGGCGGCGTGGGCTCGCTCGCGGTGCAGTTGGCGAAGCTGGCTGGCGCCACGGTGATCGGCCTCGCCGGCGAGGCGAACCACGACTGGCTGCGCGAGCTCGGCGTCATCCCGGTTTCCCACGGCGAAGGCGTGCTCGAGCGGATCCGCGAAGCCGCGCCTTCCGGCGTGCACGCGTTCGTGGACACCTTCGGTTCGGGGTACGTGGAACTGGCGCTGCACCTGGGGATCCACCCGGGGCGGATCGACACGATCATCGACTTCGCGGCGGCGGAGAAGTACAACGTGAAAACCGACGCCAACGCGGCCGGGGCGTCGGCCGACGTGCTGCGCGAGCTGGGCCTCCTGCTGGACAAGGGGCTGCTGACGCTGCCGATCGCCCGCGTCTACCCGCTGGACGAGGTCCGGGACGCCTACCGCGAGCTGGAGCGGCGGCACACGCGCGGCAAGATCGTGCTGCGGCCCTAGTTCTTCGCCGCGAGGACCTTGAGGCCGGCGAGGTGGGTGTCGAGCGCGAACTCGAGGCGTTCCGCCGCCGTCTCCGCGGAGAAGAACTCGCCGATGTGCAGCATGTTGGGGAACGACTCGGCGGGCAGTGACCGCATGTACGCCACCATCTGCTTGCCGCGTTCGCCGGCTTCGGCCTGGTCGATCTCGCCCCAGGTCCAGCTGCTCGCTTCGTAGGCGTACGCCTTCGCGTAGAGGGAGAGGGCGTCGCCCGCGAAGGTCGCCTGCTTGAGGGTCAACCCGCCCGCGCGAAGCAGGGCGAGCATCGCCTCGCCCTGCTTCAGCGAGTGGGGCGTGACCGGCACGGCGATGTCCCACGCGATGCGCGCGATGCCGCGGTGCGCGGCCATCACCCGGATCTGGTCGCGGACGAGGTCTTTGACCTGCTCGTCCCAGCGCGCCGGGTCCGGCTCGGGGACGTGCACGTCGGCCAGCACGGCGTCGAGCATCAGCTCCGCCAGTTCGTCCTTGTTCGAGACGTGCGCGTAGAGCGACGCCGGCCCGGTCTCCAGTTCCTGGGCGATCCGCCGCATGGTGACCGCGTCGAACCCCTCGTCGTCCAGGACGATCAAGGCCGCTCGGACGATCGAGGCCTGGGAGAGGACGGGTTTCGCGGCGCGGCGGCGGGGAGCGCTGCGCCACGGCGGCGGGGGAAGGGTCACCCGAACACTGTACTTGACGCGAACACTGTTCGAGAGTAGAACGGTGTTTGTAAGACGAACAGCGTTCGAGGGGATCTGATGACTGCTACTGCCGAAGCCGATGTCCGTGGGGTGCTGGGCCGGCTCGCCGACGCGTGGAACTCGGGGGATGCCGCCGCGTACGGGCGGCTCTTCACCGAAGACGCGGATTACGTGACGTTTTTCGGGGCGAACTTCCCGGGTCGGGAGGCGATCGAGAGTTCGCACCGGGCCTTGTTCGAGGGGCCTTTGCGGGGGTCGAAGCTCACCGGGTCGCTGGGCGGAGCGGCGAAGGTGCGGTTCGTCCGGCCGGACGTCGCCGTGGCCGTCGTCGGCGGCGGCTCGTCGCTGAGTGGGGCGGAGGTCGCCGACGAAGGGCGCGAGTCGACCGTTTCCTTCGTGCTCGTCCGGGAAGGAGGCGAATGGCTGATCACCGCGTTCCAGAACACGCGGGTTTCGGATCCGCGCGGGTGAAAACGCTTGCGGAGGCGTCCGGAGTGGTCGCGCGGCCACCCGCGGAGGTATTCGAACGGCTGCGGCGGAAGCTGCGTGGCGGCTACTCGATGCGGATGGAGGTCGACCGGGAGCGGGGGTTCGTGGCGGTGCAGGGCGGCTGGTGGTACCGCGGGGAGTACCGCGTCACGGCGGATCCGGCGGGAACGCGCGTCGAGCACCGGGTGGTCAACGCGGCTTCACGGGGGCGGTGGGGCGTGCCGTTGGCAAACCGGTTCTTCGTGGGGTTCCGGGCGAAGGTCGCCGCCGGGTTCGTGGGATTGCTCGACGAGCTGGGTACACCTGAGTAGCCGCGTGCCAGTTCCGGCGCGTAGGCTGAGTTAGGTAAGCCTTAGCGATGGTTGGAGTGGCCGATGGCTGAAGCACCCCGGCGGTCCGGGCGTCCCGCGACGCGGTTGCGGGTGCTGCGGACCGAGCGGCTGACCCCGCACATGATCCGGATCGTCGCGGGCGGGGAGGGCATCGCGGACTTCACGCCGAACGAGTTCACCGACGCGTACGTAAAGGTGCTGTTCAAGGTGCCCGGCGTCGAGTACCCGGAGCCGTTCGACGTCCAGGAGTGCCGGGCGAACATGCCGCGCGAGCACTGGCCGCGGCAGCGCTCCTACACCGTCCGCGGGTTCGACCCGCAGGCCGGCGAGCTGGTCCTCGACTTCGTCCACCACGGCGACGAGGGCATCGCGGGCCCGTGGGCGGCGTCGGCCCAGCCGGGCGACGAGCTGCTGGTGCTGGGCCCGGGCGGCGCGTACGCGCCCGGCTCCGAGGCGGACTGGCACTTGTTGGCCGGGGACGAAAGCGCGTTGCCGGCCATCGCGTCGTCGCTCGAAGCGTTGCCCGCCGGCGTCCCGGCGCACGCGGTGATCCTCGTCGAGAACGCGGACGAGGAGCAGCCGCTGGTCACGAAGGCGGACGCGCAGATCACCTGGCTGCACCGGGCGTCGGGCGGCGACGTCGCCGCCGCGGTGCGCGAGCTGCCGTGGCGCGAGGGCATCGTCCAGGCGTTCGTCCACGGCGAGGCGGGGTTCGTGCGCGAGCTGCGGCGGTACCTGCTCGACGAGCGCGGGGTACGGCGCGAGCTGCTGTCGATCTCGGGCTACTGGCGCTACGGGAAGAACGACGAAGCGTGGCGCGAGGAGAAGGCAGCCGAGCGGGCGCGGGAAAAGTAGCAAGCCGGCCAGTAGCCTCGCCGCATGGCGGACTTCGAAGTGGACGTCGACCCGGCCGAGGCCGGCTTCGACGCGGCACGGCTTTCCCGGATCGATGCGCATTTCGACCGGTACGTCGAGGATGGCCGGTTGCCGGGCTGGCTCGCGGTGGTGAGCAGGCGCGGGCGGATCGTTCACCTGGGCCGCGGCGGGCACCGGGACGTTGAAGCCGGGTCGCCGGTGGAGACGGACACGCTGTGGCGGATCTTCTCGATGACCAAGCCGATCACCTCGGTCGCGGCGATGATGCTCGCCGAAGAGGGCCTGCTGGAGCTGGACGACCCCATCTCGCGCTGGTTGCCGGAGTTCGCTTCGCCGCGCGTGTACGTCAAGGGGTCGGCGCTGGCGCCGTTGACCGAGCCCGCCACTTCGCCGATCCGCGTCTGGCACCTGCTGACCCACACGGCGGGCCTGACGTACGGCTTCCACCACGGTCACCCGGTGGACGCGATCTACCGCGCAGCGGGCTTCGAGTGGGGCACTCCGCCGGGCCTTGATCTGGCGGCGTGTACTTCGCAGTGGGCGTCACTGCCGCTGTTGTTCCAGCCGGGCACGGAATGGAACTACTCGATCGCGACGGACGTCCTCGGACGGCTCGTCGAGGTGGTTTCGGGGCAGCCCTTGGACGAGTTCTTCGCGTCGCGGATCTTCGCGCCGCTGGGCATGACGGACACGGGTTTCGTGGCATCGTCGCCGTCGCGCTTGGCGGCGATGTACGTGCGCGACCCGTCATCGGGACGAGCGACCCGCAACGACGCCTTCGGCCGCCTGGGCACGGCCCGCCCGGACTGCCTTTCCGGCGGCGGCGGCCTGGTCTCCTCGGCGGCGGACTACTGGCGTTTCACGGAGATGCTCCGTCGCGGAGGCGACCTGGACGGCGTCAGGTTGCTGTCCCCGCGAACGGTGTCCCTGATGGCGAGCAACCACCTGCCGGGCCGGGTGGACCTGGAGGCGTTCGGCCGCCCCCTGTTCGCGGAGATGCCCTTCGACGGCCACGGGTTCGGCCTCGGCTTCTCGGTACTGGAGGACCCGGTGAAGGCCCGAACATTGTCATCAGCGGGCGAGTTCGCCTGGGGCGGCGCGGCTTCGACGGCCTTCTGGGTGGATCCGGACAAGGACCTGACGGTGGGCTTCTACACGCAGCTGCTGCCGTCGAGCACGTATCGCCTGCGGCCGCAGTTGCGGCAGCTGGTCTACCAAGCGCTGGTGGACTGAGCGGCAGCCTTTACCTGGCCGCCGGCGTACCACTTCGGGAAGCCGGCCGGCTGTGGAGGCCGGCTTCCCGAAGTGGCGATGCGCTGCTTCGATGGCGCTCAGGCTGGCGCACAGACCGTGCCCGGGGCTGGCACCGCTCCCGTGCCGAAGTAGCGGTCGAGCGCCATGTCGATGCAGGGGCTCTTGCCGCGGGCACCGTGGCCGTACGTGTCCAGGCTCAGCAAGCGCGCATTGCCCAGCAGGCGCTCTGTCCGTTGCGCGCCCGCGTACGGGGTCTCCAGGTCGCCCTTGCGGTTGGCCATCAGCAGGATCGGCGCCGTCGGGCGGTTCCACGGTCCCGTGTAGCGGTCCGTGTCCGACACGTCCCAGGTCGCGCACGGCAGGGTCTTGTAGACGTCGTACGGGCCGAAGCCGCGGGCGACCTGGTTGGCTCGGCGGGCGTAGTCCCACCACACCGCTGGGTCGCGTGGGTTCGCCGCGTCCGAACACAGTGTTGCGCCGCCGCCGAGGAGGGAGTCGATGTCCGGTGGTCCGTCCGCCGAAGCCGGAGCGGGGGATGCCGGGTTGGCCAGTGCTTGGAGGAATGCCGTCAGCGAAGGTGCGGACTGCGCGTCCGTCAGGTAACCGTGGATCCGGGCGATCGCGCTCTGGTAAGTGACGGTGACCTGCTTGCCCGAAGTGTCCGTCACCGTGATCGGACCCGCCTCCAGCCGGTCCAGGATCGCGGAATAGTCGAAGGTGCAGCGTGATCCGCACTCGTCCAAAAAGGACGCGAGGGCCTTGGGGGCGTCCGAGAAGCCTTGCAGGCGGTAGCTCATCGGGCCGGACCCGGTCGACCAGCGGACCGGGTCGTCGACCGCGTCGAGGGCCAGGGAACCCACCCGGCCGGGGAACAGGTTGGCGTAGGTCTCGCCGAGGTAGGTGCCGTACGACTTGCCGTAGTACCGCAGTTTCGGCTCGCCGAACGCCGCGCGCAGCCGGTCGAGGTCGCGGGCGATCGTGCCGGTGGAGAGGTGACCGGCCAGGGGGCCCGCGTTCTTTTCGCAGAGGTCGGTGATCGTGCGGGTGTCCGCGATCTGCTGCTGCTCGGCCGCGCGCGTCAGCGGGAAGGTGCCCAAAGCTCGTTGGAGCACCTCGAGTTGCGACGGGTCGGTGAAGCAGTGGATCTGCGAACTCGCGCCGACGCCGCGCGGGTCGAACCCGACGATGTCGTAACGCTCGTGCAGGAACGGTGTCAACACGGGTGCGAGCCGGCCGGACGAACCCGGGCCGCCCGGGTTGAAGAAGATCGTGCCCAGCTTGTGGGCCTGGTCGGTGGCGGGCAAGCGACCCACCGCGATGCGGACGGAGCCCGCCGACGGGTCCTGGTAGGACAGCGGGACGTCGAGGTGGCCGCACTGGTACCCGGCGGCGCACGCGGATTCCCAGACGATTCCGGCCGGGCTCGCCACGGCCGCGGGCGCACTCAAGGCGACCACGCTCGCGGCGGCCCCCAGAGCCAGCGCAGCACGGAGTTTCGGAGAATTCATGGCCCCGATGGTCCCGGCACCGGGACCGGGGGCGCGCTGGTGCGCACCCCCGGAACCGGGGTAGGGCGGGCCCTACGCGGTGAGCTTCGGGATGATCTGCGACCCGTAGGACGCCAGCGTCGCCTCGCGGTCGTCGTGCATCAGGTACAGCGAGAACTGGTCCACGCCCAGCTCCGCGAGTTCCTGCAGCCGCTCGACGTGGGCGGAAGGTGGTCCCAGCAGGCAGAACCGGTCGACGATCTCGTCCGGGACGAACTCCGTCGACGGGTTGCCCGCCTTGCCGTGGTGGCTGTAGTCGTACCCTTCCCGCTCGCGGATGTAGTCCGTCAGCTCCCGCGGTACCGCCCCCGACGAGCCGTACCGCGCCACCAGGTCCGCGACGTGGTTGCCGACCATCCCGCCGAACCAGCGCAGCTGTTCGCGCTGGTGCGGCAGGTCGTCGCCGACGTACGCCGGGGCCGCGACGCAGATCGTGATACCGGCTGGGTCGCGCCCGGCCGCCCGGGCCGCGTCGCGGACCGCGCCGATCGTCCAGCGGGCGATCGCCGGGTCCGCGCACTGGAGGATGAAGCCGTCGGCGTGCTCGCCGACCGTCTGCAGCGCCTTCGGGCCGTAGCCGGCCATCCACATCTCGAGCTGCCCGTTCGAGATCCACGGGATCCGCACGGTCTTCTCGTTCATGGTCACCGGGCGGCCCTCGGCCAGGTCTTTGACCACGCGCATGCAGTCGCGCACCGTGGCCAAAGTGGACGGTGGCTTGCCGACCACCCGGTGGGCGGAGTCGCCGCGGCCGATGCCACAGACCGTCCGGTTGCCGTACATGTCGTTGAGCGTGGCGAACGTCGACGCCATCACCGACCAGTCCCGCGTGCCGGGGCTGGTCACCATCGGCCCCACGACGAGCGACGACGTCGCCGCCAGGATCGCCGAGTAGATGACGAACGGTTCCTGCCACAGCACGCAGGAGTCGAACGTCCAGCCGTACCGGAACCCGGCGTCCTCGGCGTCCTTCATCAGCCGCACGACGTCCCGCGCGGGCGGATCCGTCTGCAGCACGATCCCGAAGTCCATGGCCCGCCCCCTAGTTCAGGTACTGGTTCAGCGAGCGGGACAGGAACTTGCCGTGCGACGTCGACCCGGAGAACCCTGAGGGCGACACGACAACGCGCCCCCGGGACAGCACGGTGTGCACGCGGCCGGTGATCTCGAATCCTTCGTACGCCGAGTAGTCCACGTTCATGTGGTGCGTCGAAGCCGACAGCGTCTGCGTCGCCGAAGGGTCGTAGATCACGATGTCCGCGTCGGAACCCGCCGCGATGACACCTTTTCGCGGGTACAGCCCGAACATCCGCGCCGGTGTTGCCGAGCACGTCTCGACCCACCGGCCGAGTGTCAGCTGACCGGCGACGACGCCCTGGTGCAGCAGGTCCATCCGGTGTTCGACGCCCGGCATGCCGTTCGGGATGGCCCGGAAGTCGCCGCGGCCCAGTTCCTTCTGGTCCTTGAAGCAGAACGGGCAGTGGTCGGTGGACACCACGGACAGGTCGTTCGTCCGCAGCCCGCGCCACAGGTCGGCCTGGTGCGACTTCTCCCGCAGCGGCGGTGAAGCGACGTACTTCGCGCCCTCGAAGTCCGGCTTCGCGAGGTCCTCAATGGACAGGTAGAGGTACTGCGGGCAGGTCTCGGCGAAGACGTTCTGACCGTCGTTGCGCGCTTCCGCGACAGCCGCAAGCGCTTGCGACGCCGAAAGGTGCACGATGTACAGCGGTGATCCGGTCACCTTCGCGAGCTGGATCGCCCGCGACGTCGCTTCTCCTTCCAGTTCCGGCGGCCGCGTGAGGCCGTGTTGCACGGGGTCGATGTGGCCCGCCTCGAAGGCCTGCGCCGCCAGCTGGTCGATCGCGATGCCGTTTTCGGCGTGCATCATGATCGTAGCGCCGATTTCGCGCGCTTTCTGCATCGCCAGCAGGATTTCCCCGTCCGTGGAGTAGAACACTCCCGGGTACGCCATGAACATCTTGAAGCTGCCGACGCCGCCGTCGATGCAGGCTTCCATCTCCTTCAGCGACTGGTCGTTGACGTCGGAGACGATCATGTGGAAGCCGTAGTCGATCGCGCAGTTGCCGTCGGCCTTGGCGTGCCACTTGTCCAGTGTGGACAGCAGTGACGTGCCCTTGGCCTGCACGGCGAAGTCGATGATCGTGGTCGTGCCGCCCCACGCCGCGGCCGTGGTCCCGGTCGAGAACGTGTCGACCGAGTGGGTGCCGCCGAACGGCATCTCCATGTGCGTGTGGGCGTCGATGCCACCCGGCAGCACGTACTTCCCGGTGGCGTCGATCGTCTCGTCGCCGGTCAGCGTCCCGGGCGCCCCGACGGCGGCGATGGTTTCGCCGTCGACGAGGACGTCCGCCAGGATCGCGCCCGACGGCGAAACGACCTGACCACCCTGGATGAGCGTGGTCATCAGGCCTCCGCGAGGGGGCCGTAGGTGTCCGGACGGCGGTCGCGGTAGAACGCCCACTGGTTCCGGACCTCGTCGAGCAGGCCCAGGTCGAGGTCGCGCACCACGACCTCGTCGTCGGTGTCGGACGCCGCGTCGCCGACCAGCTGGCCGCGCGGGTCGACGAAGTACGTCTGGCCGTAGAAGTCGTTGTCGCCCAGCGGTTCGACGCCGACCCGGTTGATCGCGCCGACGAAGTACTCGTTCGCCACCGCGGCCGCCGGCTGCTCCAGCCGCCAGAGGTACTGCGACAGGCTGCGGCTGGTCGCCGAGGGGTTGAACACGATCTTCGCCCCCGCCAGCCCGAGCGCGCGCCAGCCCTCGGGGAAGTGCCGCTCGTAGCAGATGTAGACGCCGATGCGGCCCACGGCCGTGTCGAACACCGGGTAGCCGAGGTTGCCGGGGCGGAAGTAGAACTTCTCCCAGAACCCCTTGACCTGCGGGATGTGGTTCTTGCGGTACTTGCCGAGGTAGGTGCCGTCGGCGTCGATCACCGCGGCGGTGTTGTAGTAGACGCCGGGCTGCTCGACCTCGTACATCGGCACGATCAGCACGATGCCGTGGCGCTCGGCCACCTCCTGCATGAGCCGCGTGGTCGGCCCGTCGGGGATGGCCTCGGTGTAGGAGTAGTAGTCGGCGTCCTGCACCTGGCAGAAGTACGGCCCGTAGAACAGCTCCTGGAGGCAGACGACCTGGGCGCCCTGCGAGGCGGCGGTGGCGATGTGGTCGACCGCCGCCTTGATCATGGACTCCTTGTCACCCGTCCACCGCTGCTGGATCAATCCGGCTCGGACGACGCTCACTTGCTTCCTCCTTGGTTGACGGCTTGGTTGACGGAATCGAAAGGGCGGCGAAGACGACGAACGCGCCGACGAGGCCGATCACCCAGTTGTAGTCGTAAAGCGGCTTGAGGAACGGGATGAGCCCGGCGTCGGGGAACGGCCCGCCATAGGCGCCACCGACCGCGAGGACGGCTCCGACCAGCGTCGCGACCAGCGCGCGCCAGTTCCACCCGCCGCTGAACCAATACACCCCATCGGGTGTGTAGAGGTCCTTCAGCCGCAGCTTCGTGCGGTTGACGAGCCAGTAACCGGCGACGAGCACCCCGGCGACCGCGCCGAGCAGGCCGCCGTAGAAGCCGAGCCAGGCGAAGATGTAGATGTTCGGGTCGGAGTACAGCCGCCACGGCTGGATCAGGATGCCGATGACGCCGGTGATCCCGCCGCCGACCGCGAACGTGATCTTCTTCGGGAACGCGTTCGAGAAGTCGTAGGACGGGCTGACGACGTTGGCCGCGAGGTTGGCCGAAATGGTGGCGAGCACCAGGGCGACCAGCGCGATGACGACCACGACCGGGCTGGTGAACTTGTCGGCCAGCTTCGCCGGGTCCCAGATGTCCTCGCCGTAGAGCACGTGCCCGCCCGAGGTGGTCAGGATGGCCACGATCGCGATGAACGTCATCGTCGTCGGCAGGCCGAGGACCTGGCCGCGGACCTGCTTGCGCTGGCTGCCGCCGAAGCGGGTGAAGTCCGGCATGTTCAGCGACAGCGTCGACCAGAACGCGATCATCGCCATCAGCGACGGCGCGAACACCTTCCAGAAGTCCGGGCCCCAGCCCAGTTCGCCGGGCGCCGACAGGATCGGGCCCAGCCCGCCCGCCTTGACCAGCACGTACCCGAGCATGATCAGGAAGCCGACCGACACCAGCGGCGCCGTCCAGTTCTCGAACCGGCGGACCGCGTCCATGCCGCGCCAAATGATCAGCATCTGCCCGATCCAGAAGACCACGAAGGACAGCCAGAGCGTCCAGTGCTGCCCGGCGACGACGGCGGAGTCCCGCCACCACGAGCCGAGCAGGCGGCCGAGGATGACGTAGATGGCCTCGCCGCCGACCCACGTCTGGATGCCGAACCAGCCGCACGCGATGAACGCGCGCAGCAGCGCGGCCAGGTTGGCGCCGCGCAGGCCGTAGAACGCGCGGGCGAACACCGGGAACGGGATGCCGTACTTGGTGCCGGCGTGGCTGTTGAGCAGCATCGGGGCCAGCACGACCAGGTTGCCGATGGTGATGGTGATCAGCGCCTGCACCCAGTTCATGCCGAGCGCGATGAACGACGCGGCCAGGGCGTAGCTGGGGATGTTGTGGGCCATCCCCATCCAGAGCGCGAAGTAGTTGTAGGTGGTCCAGGTCCGTTTTTCGACCGGGACGGGGGCCAGTTCCTCGTTGAAGAACCGGCTGCCTTCGAGAGACCGGACGTCGGCGGGGTCGAGCTCGACCCGGCCGTCGTCGTGCACGCGCTGGTCTGCGGGTGTCGGCGCCATTGCGGAATCCTGCGCGCCTGGTCATCGCCGGGGCAACGGCAGTCTGTTCACTCTTCGCCGATCAGGAGTGCAGTCTGTCGATTGCGCGAAGGGCCCCCGGGTGCATGACCTGCGTCACACATCCGGCCGTCATCAACCGGCAAAGCGGCTGAAACGTCTCCACAGGATCTTCACACTTCACGCGAACCGTCTCCACCGGAGGTGCTTAGGGTCGTGGTCATGGAACTGGGTGGGCGGCGGGTGCTGGTCGTCGAGGACGACGTCACGATCGCCGCGTCGATCGCGGCCCGGCTGCGGGCCGAAGGGTTCGGGGTGGAGGTCGTCCACGACGGACCGGCCGCCGTCGAGGCGGAGGCCGCTTCGGAGCCGGACCTGGTGGTGCTCGACGTGATGCTGCCGGGCTTCGACGGCCTGGAGGTCTGCCGCCGGATCCAGGGCCGCCGCCCGGTGCCGGTGCTGATGCTGACCGCGCGGGCCGACGAGACGGACCTGCTGGTCGGGCTGGGCGTCGGCGCCGACGACTACCTCACGAAGCCGTTCTCGATGCGGGTGCTGACCGCGCGGGTGCACGCGCTGCTGCGGCGGGTCGAGCGCTCGTCTTCGGTGGCAGGCACCCGGATCGTGCTCGGCGACCTCGAGATCGACGTCGACCAGCGGCGGGTCGCCCGGGCCGGGGTCGCGGCGCAGCTGACGCCGATCGAGTTCGACCTGCTGGTGCACTTCGCGCGGCGGCCGCGGGTGGTGCAGCCGCGGGAACGGCTGCTGTCGGAGGTGTGGGACTGGGACGTCCACGGCACGTCCGCGGCCACCCGGGCGGTGGACAGCCACATCAAGGCGTTGCGGCGGAAGCTCGGTGCGGACCTGATCCGGACCGTGCACGGCGTCGGGTACGCGCTGGAGGCGGGATCGTGAACTTCGTGCCGAGGCCGCTGGACCGGATCCGGTCGATCAAGCTGAAGCTGGCGATCCTGATGGTCGCCTCCGGTGGGGTGGCGTTCGCGTTCTTCAACTGGCAGATCGGCTGGCTGCCGCCGAAGACGACGATCACCGCGATGGTGCTCGCGCTGGTGTTGTCGCAGGTGCTGGCCCACGGCATGACGCGGCCGCTGCGGGAGATGACGGCGGCGGCGCGCGCGATGGCGAAGGGCGACTACAGCCGCCGGATCCGGGCCACCACGCGCGACGAAGTCGGGGTGCTGGCCGGGGCGTTCAACCAGATGGCCGGGGACCTCGGCGACGCGGACCGGCAGCGCCGGGAGCTGATCGCGAACGTGTCCCACGAGCTGCGGACGCCGATCACGGCGTTGAGCGGCGTGCTGGAGAACCTCGTCGACGGCGTCGAGGACCCGGACCCGGCGACGCTGAAGACGGCGTTGCAGCAGACCGAGCGCCTGGCGACGCTCGTGAACGAGCTGCTGGACCTGTCGCGGCTGGACGCGGGCGCGATCCCGCTGCACAAGACGTCGTTTTCGCTGTGGTCGCTGCTGTCGGAAGTGGTGGGTGAGGCGGCGTTCGCGGGCCGCGGGGTGACGTTCGAGGTGTCGGTGTCCCCGGAGGGCGCGGTGGTGACGGCGGATCGCGGGCGGTTGTTCCAGGTGGTGGCGAACCTGCTGGAGAACGCGGCCCGCCACGGCCCGGCGGGGGGTCAGGTCCGGGTCGTGGCCCAGGTGCGGCCGGGGGAGGTGCGCATCGACGTGTGCGACGAGGGACCGGGGATCGCGCCGGCGGACCGGGAGCGGGTGTTCGAGCGGTTCACCCGGGGCGAGCGGCCCTCGGGCGGGGGCACGGGCCTGGGGCTGGCGATCGCCCGGTGGGCGGTGGAGCTGCACGGGGGAACGATCGGGGTGGTGGATCCGGCGCCGGGGCCGGGCAGCCGGATCCGGGTGACGCTGCCGGTTTAGTCCTGCTCGCTGCCTTGCCTGGAGCCGTTGCGAGGATCGCCATTTGCAAAAGTGAACACGGGATCTCGAGGAAGAGGCGAAATGCCCAAAGCTCATGTCGGTGGTTCCGGGGTGCCCCGGGGCAAGCGATCGGTGGCCACGCGGGAGATCGGCGCGGCCCGCGGTCCGGAAGTGACGGCCGGGCTGCCCGCTGCCTCGGGCGGTGGGGTGGCCGTCGCTGCTCCGCAAGTCCTGCTGCGGCCGTTGCCGCCGCCGAAGTCCGCTGTCGTTCCGCTGCCGCCCGCCGTTCTTCCGGCCGCCGGCCTGGCCGGGGTGGCCGGGGCGCTGCTGCTGCCCGTCGACCGGCCCGGGGTCGGGTGGCTGCTCAGCGGGCTGGCCGTGGCCGCCGCTGTCGTCGTGGCCGATCGGCGTTCGCGCGAAACCGCGGAAGGGGCCTTCACCTGGCGCAGCGCCGGGTGGGCCGCACTCGCGCTCGGGCTGCTCGCCGTGGGGGCCGTGCGGGCGTCGGGGTGGCTGTTCGTCCTTTGCGTCATCGCCGCCGTCGTGGCCGGGTCGCTGGCTGTCGTCGGGGAGCGGACCGTTCACTCCGTTCTCTACGACATGCTCGCCGTCCCGATCGAAGCCTTCCGGGCCATTCCGTGGGTCGGGCGCGGGACCGGTCGCTTCACCGCCCGCCGGGACGGGGTCGCCCGGCGGATCGCGCTCGCCGTGCTGGCCGCCGCCGGTCTCGTCGGGGTCTTCGTGCCGCTGCTGGCCAGTGCCGATGCCGCCTTCGCCGCCGTCGTCAACGCCATGATCCCCGACCTCAGCGTCGCGACGGTCGTGCGGTGGTGCTCGGTGTTCGCCGTCGTCGCACTGGTCGTCGCCGGAGCTTGTTACTTCCTCGCCGCGCCACCGCCGCGCCTCTCGGGCGACCGTCCACACCGGAGCGGATACGGTCTGGAGTGGACGGTCCCGCTGTTCGTCCTCGTCCTGGTGTTCAGCGTTTTCGTCGGCGTCCGGCTGGTCGTGCTCTTCGGCGGCACCGAGTACGTCCTGCGCACCAGCAACCTGACGTCGGCGGAGTACGCCCGCGGCGGTTTCTGGCAGCTGTGCGCCGTCACGGTGCTGACGCTGGCCATCGTCGCCGCGGCGCTGCGGTGGGCGCCGGACGCGACGAAGGCCGACCGGCTCCGGCAGCGCGTCCTGCTCGGCGCGCTCAGCGCGCTGTCCCTGGTGCTCGTCGGTTCGGCGTTGAGTCGCATGTGGACCTACCAGCAGGCGTACGGCTTCACCGTGCTGCGGCTGCTGGTCGAGGTCTGCGAACTCTGGTTCGGCGCGCTGTTCGTGCTGGTGCTGGCGGCGCTGGTCCGGCTGCGCCCGGCGTGGCTGCCGCGCGCGGCGATCGGCACGGCCGCGGCGGCGCTGCTCGGCCTCGCCGTCCTCGACCCGGAACGTCTCATCGCCGACGCCAACCTCGACCGCGCGGCCGCCGGCAAGCCCCTCGACGACCGCTACCTGGCCCGCTTCTCCGCCGACGTGGTCCCGGTCGTCTCGGACCGCCTGGCGGAACCGCTGCGCAGCTGCGTGCTGCGGCAGGTCCTCCGCGACGACACCGACGGCACCGACGGCACCCCGGACGGCTGGCCGGCGTGGAACCTCAGCCGCTCGGCGGCCCGTGATGTGACTCTCGGCCCGGTCACCGCGTGCCGGTGAACCGGACCGGCGAGTAGTGCGTGGTTAAGAGTTACGCGGAAGTCACCGGGTCGTCGTGGGGGCGGCCCGGCGGCTTCCGCGCATTCAGGCTGGTGACCAGGGCTTCCCACGATCGGGTGGTGACGGAGAGTGCGCCGCCCGCGCGGTCTTTCGTGTCGCGGATTTGCGACATCCCGGCGAGCCGCACCTCGACGCAGTTGGTCTCTTCGCCGCTGTGAGAAGACTTCCGCCAGGTGACATCTGACATTTCAGGCCTCCAGTTCCGAGATCACCCCCTGGACGAGCTGGAGCGATCCGGGTTCGCCGAGCGCCAGGGCGGACAAGTCCTGCGTGGCCGCGCGGTAATCGGCCAGGTGGTTCTGATCGTAGACATAGCCACTGCCGCGGTAGTGCTCGAGATGCACGATGGGCGGCAGGTCGTGGAAGTCGAAGATGACGAACGGCCCGTACAGGCCAGGGTGGTAGCCGATGCCGTCCGGGACGATGCGCACCGAAACATTCCGGGCGCGGGCGACTGCGAGCAGGTGGCGGAGCTGCTCAGCCATCACCTGCGCGCCGCCGATGTTCTGGCGCAGCACGGATTCGCTGAGCAGGGCACGGTACTCCAAGGGCGCGCGGCCGGTCAGCACTTCGCGGCGGGTGATCCTGATCATCAGGCGGGTCTCGATGTCCCGCGCAGGCAGCGCTGTGGAGGTGAAGAGGGCCTTGATGTAAGCGGGAGTCTGCAGCAGCCCGGGCATCAGCCCAGTGGCCCATTCCGACATGGCGGCGGCGGTCTGCTCGTACTCGACGAAGGTTGCCAGCTTCGGCGGGGCGTGCTGCTCGAGCCAGTTGGGTTCGTTGGCGTTGCGGGCCAACTCGAGGAGCCGGGCGCGTTCGCCCGACTCCACCCGCAGTGCGGCGAGGATCGTGGCGACCTCTTCGATCTTCGGGATGCGCTTGCCGCTCTCCCAGTTGGAAATGTTCTGCGGCAGCACATCTGTCAACCGGCCCAGCTCACGGACCTTCAGGTTCCGTGCCTGCCGGGCTCTCTTCATCCCGAAGCCCAGCGCGCGGGCCCGGGGCGTGGCGATCGGTGGTGGCATGGGCACAGCCTGCCCCGGGGCAGGCCGTGCCCGGCCGGGTGATGCCGTTCAGCTGTCGCGGAGCGGCGTCAGAACGCGAAAACCTCGTCCGAGTCGCGGGCGGCTTCGCAGCGGTTCGCATACGTCGTCTCGAACGACACCGGCTTCCCGTGCCAGGTACCGATCGCCGCGACGTCCACCGGGGCGTAGATCAGCGTGCACGCCTGGTGCCGCGCGGTGATCCGCGAGAAATCACCGCCGGCGCCGGACAGCACCGCGCACGCCTTGTCGCGCTTGGGGTGCGTGCCGCCCACCGGGTCGCACGTCAGCACCACCGAGCCGATCCGGCCGGCGGTGTCGTGGGTGGTCAGCTGCAGGGTCGAGGCCGGGGGCTGCGCCGGTGTCAGACAGCCGAGACTCAGCAAGCAAGCTGCGAAGGGGATTAGGGCCATATCGGTGTCATCGGCCGTCCGGTGCCGATCACTGTGCTGCACGTCCGGGTGAGTCTTCTTCGCTCGGCCGGGTGAGGTCCCAGGCCAGCAGGGCGACGTACAGCGACAACATCGACTCGGGGTCCTCCAGCCGGACGCCGAGGACCTGCTCGATCCGGGCGAGCTGCTGGTAGTAGGCCGTGCGTGAGGTGTGGGCCGCCGCGGCCGCCGCCGACTTGTTGCCGCCCTGCTCGCAGTAGTGCCGCAACGCCTGGACGAGCCGGCTGCCCGAGGCCGCGTCGCGCTGGAGTAACGGCCCGAGTTCCCGCGCCGCGAACGCGGTCACGCGGTCGTCGCCGGAAAGCAGGTGCAGCAGGCCGCGCAGGCGGACGTCCGACAACCGGTGCACCACCCGGTCCGCGCCCGTGCCCAGCGCCGCCGCCGCGACCTGGCCCGCCTCCAGCAACGTCCGGCGGGCTTCGGCGGGGGACGCCACCGTCGTGCCGACCGCGAGCACCCCCGGTGCGCTGCCGCGGGCCTCGTGGACGTCGGTGGCGAGCCGGTGCAGCACGGCGTCGGCGTTCGCCTCCGGGGACAGCGCGATCAGGGCCCGCACGCCGAGGTCGTCCGTCGCCACCAGCGCCGACACCTTCGCGCGGCGGGCCGCCAGGACCGTCGCTTCGGCCAGCTCGCGCAGCACCGGCGGGGTGGACAGCGCCGGCCGCGCCGTCCCCGTCAGCCGCGGCCGGACGGCCAGCCCGACCAGCTGCCGTCCGGGCAGCGGCACGGCCAGGGCCGAGGCCCGGGCCAGCAGCTCCGCCGTCGGGGCGGGCGAAGCGAGCAGCTCGGCGAGCACCGCGCGGTGAGCCTGGCGTTCGAGGCCCTCGGACTCCTTGGCGACCAGCCGGTGCACGGCCAGCGCGGACGCGGCCCGCTCGGCGACCACCCGGTGGCGGTGCGGCGGCTGGTCGGCGCAGACCAGGATCAGCCGTCCCCAGTCGTGCCCCCGCGCGCCGACCACGGTCACCAGCCAGCCCGAACCGGGGTGGTAGCCGGTGCGCTCGCCGACCTGGACCACCCGCGACCGGGCAGGCCAGCCGGTGAGCAGCTCGGCCGGGTCGGTGCCGGCCGCGTCGTAGGCGAGGACCTCGTGGGAGAGCGTTTCCAGCACGACCGGCTGCTCGGTGAGCCGGGCGACCTCGCCCAGGACGACGCCGGGTTCGGCGCCCGCGACCGTCAGCGCGGTGAACGTCTCGTGCACGCGCTCGGCGGCGCGCAGCTCGGCGACCTGGGCGTCGACGATCTGGCCGTTCACCGCCTCGGTGACGCTCACGAACCGCGTCTCCCGCGAGAGCGTGACCAGCGGCAGGCCGTGCTCCTCCGCCGCGCCGACCAGCGCGGCGGGCAGCTTGTCGCTCCAGTGCCGGACCAGCTCCACCACGACGCCGGCGGCGCCGACCCCGGCCAGGTCGGCGACGTACCGGGCGAGCGCCGGGCCGTCGTCGGGCAGCGCGACGCCGGTGGTCAGCACCAGCTCGCCGCCGCGCAGCAGGTGCGCGATGTCGGCGACCTCGGCGACGTGCGCCCAGCGCACCGGCGCGTCCAGCCCGGCGGCGCCGGCGACGACGTGCGGACGGCCCTGGCGCAGCACCGGCAGCGCGAGGACCTCGGCGACGGTCGGGTACATGGCTCCTCGGCGTGGGGGTCGGCAGGGACAGACTGTACGGCCGGAAGCCAACTGGCGTACACGTTGCCGATGGCCTGGCGTGGCGCCCGCCCGGAGACTCGTCACGGGATGTTGCCGAGTGCGAGGAGTGCCCGCCGTGACCGACCGCATCAGCCACTGGATCGACGGCAAGCCGTTCAGCGGGGCCGCCGGGCGGTCCGGCGAGGTCTTCGACCCGGCCACCGGACAGGTCCGGGCGCACGTCGACTTCGCCGGCGAGGCCGAGGTCGAAGCCGCCGTCGCCGCGGCCAAGGCGGCGCTGCCGGGCTGGCGGGGGACGTCGCTGGCCGGGCGGACGCGGGTGCTGTTCGCCTTCCGCGAGCTGCTCTCCGCCCGCAAGCACGAGCTGGCGAAGATCATCACGAGCGAGCACGGCAAGGTCGAGTCCGACGCGGCCGGGGAGATCGCCCGCGCGATCGAGAACGTCGAGTTCGCGTGCGGGGCCGCCCAGCTGCTCAAGGGCGGGTTCAGCGAGAACGCCTCCACCGGCGTCGACGTCTACTCGATCGCCCAGCCGCTGGGCGTGGTCGGCGTGATCTCGCCGTTCAACTTCCCGGCCATGGTGCCGCTGTGGTTCGTTCCGAACGCGCTGGCCTGCGGGAACACCGTGGTGCTGAAGCCGAGCGAGAAGGACCCGTCGGCGGCGGTGTTCATCGCGGAGCTGTTCGCCGAGGCCGGGCTGCCCGCGGGCGCGCTCAACGTGCTGCACGGCGACAAGGCCGCCGTGGACGGGCTGCTCGAACACGCCGACGTCAAGGCGATCTCGTTCGTCGGGTCGACGCCGATCGCGCGGTACGTCTACGAAACCGGCACCCGCCACGGCAAGCGCGTCCAGGCCCTCGGCGGGGCGAAGAACCACATGGTGGTGCTGCCGGACGCCGACCTCGACCTGGCCGCCGACGCCGCGGTGTCGGCCGGGTTCGGCTCGGCGGGGGAGCGGTGCATGGCGGTGTCGGTGGTCGTGGCCGTCGACCCGGTCGGCGACGCACTCGTGGAGAAGATCACCGAACGGATGTCCCGGCTGCGCGTCGGCGACGGCCGCGACCCGGAGTCGGAGATGGGGCCGCTGGTCACCGCGGCCCACCACGCCCGCGTCGAGTCCTATGTGGACGCCGGGGTGGCCGCCGGTGCGTCACTGGTCGTCGACGGCCGGGGCATCGAGGTCTCCGAAGGCGGCTTCTGGCTCGGCCCGACGCTGTTCGACCACGTCCGCCCGGAGATGTCGATCTACACCGACGAGATCTTCGGCCCGGTGCTCTCGGTGGCGCGCGCGGCCTCCTACGACGACGCGCTGGCGCTGATCAACGCCAACCCGTACGGCAACGGCACGGCCGTCTTCACCGGTGATGGCGCGGCGGCGCGGAAGTTCTCCAGCGAGGTCGAGGTGGGCATGGTCGGGGTCAACGTCCCGATCCCGGTGCCGGTGGGCTACTACTCGTTCGGTGGCTGGAAGGACTCGCTGTTCGGCGACAGCCACGCGTACGGGCCGGAGGGGTTCCACTTCTTCACCCGGACGAAGGTCGTCACCTCGCGGTGGCCGGACCGCTCGCACGCCGGGGTCAACCTGGGCTTCCCACGCAACTCCTGAGCGCGGCCCGGCTCGCCTCGTCCGCGGGCCGGCCGATCATCACCCGCTGATCGGTGTCCCGGAGGGGCAGGAGCACTTCGAAGTCCACCGCGAGGACGCCGGCCGCGGGATGGCGCAGCACCTTGCTCCCGCGGCCGGTGGCCTTGACGTCGCGCTCGGCCCACAGCCGCGCGAACTCCTCGTCCCGGGTGCATTCGGCGATGAGGCCGAGCAACGCCGGGTCTTCCGGGTGCGCGGCCCACGCGGCGCGCAGGTGGGCGATGCCTTCCCGCACCACGCGCTCGCGGTCGACGTAGTAGTCGCGGATCTCCGGGTGCAGCAGGCACAGCCACATCGCGTTGCGCTGTGACGGCGGCAGCGTGCCGAAGTCCAGCAGCAGCGCCGCCATTTCGCCGTTCCAGGCCAGGATGTCGTAGCGGTGGTTCATCAGCATGGCCGGCAGCGGCGAGAGGTCGTCGACCAGCCGGGCCAGTGACGGCACCGCGGTGGTCGCGGGCTCGACGGCGTCGTCCGGGCGCTGCCGGGTCAGGTCGAACAGATAGGTGCGTTCGGCGGGGGTCAGGCGCAGCGCCCGGGACAGGGCGGCCACCACGTCCGCCGAAGGCCGCAGCCCCCGCCCCTGCTCGAGCCGCACGACGTAGTCGACGCTGACGCCGGCCAGTTCGGCGACCTCTTCGCGGCGCAGGCCCGGGGTCCGCCGGGCTTGCCGGCGGGCGGGCAACCCGAGGTCGCCCGGGTCCAGGCGCTCGCGCCGGGTCCGCAGGAACGCGGCCAGCTCCTCGGTCGGGGTGATCATGTCCGGTACAACCGCCGGGGGTAGGACTCGTGTTCCCAGGAAGTCCTCTCCCTTACCCCCGGCCCGCGGTGATCACAGGCTGGTGCCCGACGGATTTCGAGCACAGGAGGACCTGATGTCCCTCACCCTTGACACCTACCGGCTGCTGGGCCGCTCCGGGCTGCGGGTCTCCCCGCTGGCGCTGGGCACGGCGACCTTCGGCACCGAGTGGGGCTGGGGCGCGGAGAAGGACGAGGCGCGCAAGCTGTTCGACACCTACGTCGAGCGCGGCGGCAACTTCGTCGACACCGCGCCCACCTACACCGACGGCAGCTCCGAGCGCCTGCTCGGCGAGTTCGCGCGTGACCACCGCGAGAGCCTGGTGCTGGCGACGAAGTACACCACGCTGCGCCGGCCGGGTGACCCGAATTCCGGCGGCCCGCACCGCAAGAGCCTCTTCGCGTCGGTGGAGGCCAGCCTGCGGCAGCTGAACACGGACTACCTCGACCTGCTCTACCTGCACGTCTGGGACTTCACGACGCCGGTGGAGGAAATCCTGCGCGGCATGGACGATCTCGTCCGCGCCGGAAAGGTCCTGTACGTGGCGATGTCCAACGTCCCGGCCTGGGAGGTCTCGCGCATGCAGGCGATCGCCGACCTGCGCGGCTGGTCGCCGCTGGTCGCGCTGCAGATCGAGTACAACCTGCTCAACCGGGCCGCCGAGCGTGACCTGATCCCGATGGCCCGGGCGATGGGGCTGGGGGTGACCCCGTACTCGCCGCTGGCCGGTGGCCTGCTCACCGGCAAGTACCGCCGCGCGGACCTGACCGCGGC
Source organism: Amycolatopsis sp. DG1A-15b (assembly GCF_030285645.1). Taxonomy (GTDB): domain Bacteria; phylum Actinomycetota; class Actinomycetes; order Mycobacteriales; family Pseudonocardiaceae; genus Amycolatopsis. The sequence goes on along the minus strand of NZ_CP127296.1, from coordinate 5,231,324 downwards.
GGAGCCCGGACCCGGCGAAAGCGCCCGCAAGAGCTTCAACGCGGGCTTGGGCCTGGTCACCGAGCGCAGCCTCGCCGTCGCCGACGTCGTGCGGGAGGTCGCCGCCGAGCTGGGCCGCACCCCTGCCCAGGTCGGGCTGGCCTGGACCCTGCGGAACCCGGGCGTGACGGCACCGATCATCGGCGCCCGCACCCCCGCGCAGCTCGAAGACAACCTGGGTGCCCTGGAGGTCGCCTTCAGCGCCTCGCACCTGGCTCGCCTCGAGGAGGTCGCCGCGATCGAGCTCGGCTACCCGCACGACGTGCTCGCCAGTGACCACCTCCGCACGGTGACCCGCGGCGACCTGCGGATCGAAGCCCGCCGCTGAGCGCGTGCCGGTCAGGCCGGGAGGACGTTGATCAGCACCTTGGACCGCGGCGCGATCAGGACGGTGTTGACCCGATCGGGCCGGATCCGCTCGCGGAGCTTCCGCTCCAGCGGGTAGGTCCGGCCACCGGCGCGCAGGCTGAACGATTCGAGGCTCTTGAACCCCTCCGGGCTGCGGTGCAGGCCGATCGGGTACTCGTCGGTGAGGCGAGCGCTGTCGAAGTCGTGCGTCCAGCCGGTGACCGCGGTCAGCCGGCCGCCGAAGGCGTCGGCGAGCCGGCGCCAGCAGACGAACGCGAACCAGCCGGTGATCGCCAGGAGCGGGACCACGGTGCCCAGCACTTCGCCCGCGGTCTCCGCCGCGGTGGCGAGGGTCACCGTCACCACCAGACCGGCGATGACGAGGGCCGCCGCCACCCAGAAGTTCAGGTCGAGCAGCGCGCCGCGCTGCGCGGGGTGGAGCCGGCCGTTGCGGTTGGCCAGCTCCACCTCGGGCCGGTCGTTCACTCGCCCTCGCCTTCGGGGTGTTCCTTCTCGTAGGCCTCCTGGGCCTCGTGGTAGCGGTCGTACTGTTCGTTCTCCTGGCGGCGGCCTTCGGTCGCCACGCCGACGGTGTCGGCGGTGTTCCAGTGCACCTTTTCGTTCGGGTCGAGGACCTTGTGCTGGTTCAGGACGCTGCGGCCCTCCTCGGAGTACTTGCCCGGGCCTTCGAGCTTCTCGCGGCCCGGGACGTGCTCCTTGGCGGCGTCGCTCCAGCCCTTCGCCGTCTCTTCGGCGGACTTCGCCTCCCGGCCCGCCTGCTTGAGCTCGTTCGCCTTCCGCTCGATGCCGGCCGCCGTCTCGACGCTGCGGTCCACGATCCGGTCGGCCGCCTTCCCCGCCTTCTTCAGCGCGTTCGCCGCGCCTTCGAGAGCCGCCTTCGACTTGCCCGCGCCCTTCGCCAGGCCTTCCAGCTTCTCGACGATCTTCGCGATGCGCGTGCTGATCTTCTCCGCGAGCACCCCGCCTTCGATCACCGTGTCCGCGATGAACGCCGCGATCGTGCCGCCGAAGGTGCACCACGACGCCGCCAGCGCGGCCAGCGCCTTGACGATCAGCTCGCCCACGAACGAAGAGATCAGGTCGCGGATCAGCCCGCGCTCGGTGCCGACCAGTGCCGCGCCGACGTTCATCGCGGTCGACGCGCCTTCGGCGTGGGACGCGGCGCCGCGCAGGACGCCGACGTAGCTCTCGGCCGTCCGCTGGTAGGCCTCCGCGGATCCGCAGTCGCTGAACGACCCCTGGACCTTCTTCGCCTGCTGTTCGTAGCTGTCGGCCGTCTCGGTGAGCTGCTTGGCGATGTTCGTCCAGGTCACGGCCTTGGCGGTGATCGCTTCGGGCTTGCCGGCCAGCTTGTCGAGGCCGTCCTTGAGGAAGCTGATGTGCTCGATCAGCCAGCCGACGCCCGCGCTCGCCAGGGTCCCGAGCGGGTCCATCGCCGCGCCGAGCAGGTCGAGGGCGTCGGTGCCGACGTCCATGGCGAGGTTGCCCCAGTCGCCGTTCCGGGCGTCGGTCAGCGTCGACGCGGCGTCGCTGAAGATGCCCGCGCCGCCGGTCTGGGCGTTGAGGTTGGCCGGCTCGCCCTTCGAGCCGTCGCCCATGCCGCTCCAGAAGCCGCCCGGCGACTCGGCCGTCGCGACCAGCGGGTTCTCCTGCGTCTCGGTCATGCCGGCAGCTCCTTGCCGATGCCTTCGATCAGGGACTTCGTCTTCTGCTCGTGCTCGCGGAACGCCGTGTGCGCGGTCTTCACCCGATCCGCGACTTCGTGGCCGGCCTCGACGGCTGCGGCGAGGAAGCTGTCGGCCGTGTCGATCCACGCCTGGATGGGGAGGGCGAAGACCTGGCCGACCAGGCCGAACGCGTCGAAGTCGAGGGCCTGTGCGGTGCCGGCGGCGTCGAGCGCCTGCTGGACCTTGGCGGCGATCTCGCGGATGTCGTCCTCGTGCCCGCCGAGGACGTCGAAGTCGACCCGCATCGCCATCAGAGCCCCCGGCGCAGGATCGGGCTGCCGAAGTCGTCGTCGGACGGCGGTTTCCGGCGCGGTTCTCCGCTGCGTTCTTCGGGGACTTCGGGCGCCGGAATCTGTTCCTTGAGGAATTCCATCGCCTCGCTGTGCTCGCCGATCACCGGCGCCATGATGCCGGTCAGCTGCTGCGCCGCGTCGAGCTGGGCCCGGCGCGCCGCGGCCAGGACCGCCTGGGCCAGCCGGGTCCGCGGCAGCTCGTCCGCACGCGGGCCGAAGCTGAGTTCCTGCAGCGCACCGGCGGTGTTGACGGTGACCGTGACGGCCCCGTCGGCGCTCGTGGCGGTCGCCGAGACGCGCTCCAGCCGTGCCTTCGCCTCGGCCGCGCGCCGGGCTATTTCGGGCATACCGGCCGAAGCCGGGGCAAAATTGTTCACGGCGACCTCGTCAGTCGGGGAAGGATGTGTCGATCAGAGGGAGCAAACCGGTTTTCGGTTCCCCATTCAAGCGGGAAACTCATTTTTAGAACAATTCATGGGCGTCGGTTTGCGGACTCTTTACCCGCCCGGGCGGGCGGCGTTGAGCGCGACCGGCTCAGGCTTACGTAAACTCGGATCGAGCAGCGAGCGAGGTAGGTGAGGAACCGGTGGCCAACGCGGAGGAACGCCGCTTCGACGTGCTGCGCGCGATCGTGGCCGACTACGTGTCCAACCAGGAACCGGTCGGGTCCAAGGCGATCGTCGAGCGGCACAACCTGGGTGTGTCGAGCGCCACGGTGCGCAACGACATGGCGACGCTCGAAGAAGAGGGCTACATCACCCAGCCGCACACCAGTGCCGGCCGCGTCCCGACCGACAAGGGCTACCGCCTCTTCGTCGACCGGCTGTCGGAGATCAAGCCGCTGAGCGCGGCCGAGCGCCGCGCCATCACCACGTTCCTCGACAGCGGCACCGACCTCGACGACGTCCTCAAGCGCTCGGTCCGGCTGCTCGCGCAGCTGACCCGCCAGGTCGCCGTCGTCCAGTACCCGATGCTGACCAACGCCAAGGTGCGTCACCTCGAAGTGGTGCCGCTCACCCCGGCGCGGCTGATGCTGGTGCTGATCGCCGACAACGGGCGCGTGGACCAGCGCACGGTCGACCTCGGCGACGTCATCACCGAAGAAGACGTCGCCCGGCTCCGCAGCGTGCTCAACGCGGCCATGGCCGGACGGCGGCTCAACGACGCCGCGGCGCGGGTCGCCGAGCTGCCCGACAAGTCGCCCGGCGAGCTGCGTGACACGCTCATCCGCGTCACCACGGTCCTGGTCGAGTCGCTGGCCGAACACCCCGAAGAACGCCTGGTGCTCGGCGGCACCGCGAACCTCACGCGCAACGTCGCCGACTTCCCCGGTTCGCTGCGCCAGGTCCTCGAAGCCCTCGAGGAACAGGTCGTCGTGCTCAAGCTCCTGGCCGCCGCGCGCAACCCCGGTGCGATCACGGTGCGCATCGGTGAGGAAAATGAAGACGAGCAGATGCGCAGCACCTCGGTCGTCTCGATCGGCTACGGCCGCGACGACGTGGTGCTCGGCGGCATGGGGGTGGTCGGCCCGACCCGGATGGACTACCCCGGCACGATCGCCGCGGTGCGGGCGGTCGCCAACTACGTGGGGCAGATCCTGGCCGGCCGCTGAGCCGGGCAGAGCAGAAGGAGAAGCAGAGACGGTGGCGAGGGACTACTACGGCATCCTCGGGGTGGCCAAGAACGCGAGCGATCAGGACATCAAGCGCGCGTACCGGAAGCTGGCCCGGGAGCTGCACCCCGACGTCAACCCGTCGGAAGACGCGCAGCACAAGTTCGGCGAGGTCACGACGGCCTACGAGGTGCTGTCCGACCCGCAGAAGCGCAAGATCGTCGACCTCGGCGGCGACCCGATGGACGGCGGCGCGCGCGGTGGCGGTGGCGGCGACCCGTTCGCCGGTTTCGGCGGCCTCGGCGACATCATGGACGCCTTCTTCGGCGCGGCCGGCGGGGGCGGGGGACGCGGGCGCGGCCCGCGCAGCCGCGTCCAGCCCGGCTCCGACGCGCTGATCCGGCTCGGCCTCACCCTCGAGGAGTGCGCCACCGGGGTCGACAAGGAGATCGCCGTCGACACGGCGATCGTCTGCGACCTCTGCCGCGGTGCGGGCACCAGCGAAGGCACCTCGGTCAAGACGTGCGACACCTGCGGCGGCGCCGGCGAGGTCCAGTCCGTCCAGCGGTCGTTCCTCGGCCAGGTCGTCACCGCCCGCCCCTGCCCGGTCTGCCGCGGCTTCGGCGAGGTCATCCCCGACCCCTGCCGCCAGTGCGGCGGCGACGGCCGCATCCGCGCCCGCCGCAACGTCACGGCCAAGATCCCGCCGGGCGTCGGCGACGGCATGCGCATCCGGCTGTCCGGCCAGGGCGAGGTCGGCCCCGGCGGCGGCCCCGCCGGTGACCTGTACGTCGAGATCGACGAGACCCCGCACGAGGTCTTCGTCCGGCAGGGCCACGACCTGCACTGCAACTTCCGCATCCCGATGACCACGGCCGCGCTCGGCGCCACGGTGCCGATCTCGACCCTCGTGGACGGCGACTACGAACTCGACATCGAGGCGGGCACCCAGCCCAACGCCGAGCTCGTCCTCACCGGCAAGGGCATGCCGCGGCTGCGGTCCTCCGGCCGCGTCGACGGCCGCGGCGACCTGCACGTCCACATCGACGTCGTGGTCCCGACCAAGCTCGACGAAGCCCAGCGCGAACTCCTCGTCGAGCTGGCCCAGCAGCGCGGCGAAGAGGTCCCGACGCTGGCGTCCAACGGCACCAAGCACGGCGGGCTGTTCTCCAAGCTCCGCGCCAAGAACCACCGCTGACCGTGCCCGACACCACCCTGCCGGTCTTCCTCGCCGCGTCGGTGCCGGCTTCGGGCCGCGCGGTCCTCGACGGCGAGGAAGCCCGGCACGCGGCCACCGTCCGCCGCCTGCGCGCGGGGGAGCGGCTGGTCCTGTCCGACGGCGCCGGCGCGATGGCCCGGTGCGTCGTCGAAGGCGTCCAGGCCGGGCGCGACGCGCTGGTGACGCTGTCGGTCGAGTCGTACTGGACCGAGGAGCCGCCCGCGCTGCGTGTCCTGGTCGCGCAGGCGCTGGCCAAGGGCGACCGCGGGGAGCTCGCCGTCGAACTCGCCACCGAGGCCGGGGTCGACGCGATCGTGCCGTGGCGAGCGGCTCGGAGCGTCGCGAAGTGGGAAGACGGCGGTCGGGGCGAGAAGGCCCTGGCGCGTTGGCGGGCGACCGCCCGGGCGGCCGCGAAACAGGCCCGGCGGGCGCACGTGCCGGAGGTCACCGAACCGGTGACCACGGGGGAGCTGGCCGGACTCGCGGCCACGATGTCGCTGACCATCGTGCTGGAGTCCGACGTCCCCGAGCGGCTCGCTGACCTGCAGTTGCCCGAGACCGGGGACGTGCTGCTGGTCGTGGGGCCGGAAGGCGGGATCACCGACGAGGAACTTCGCATCCTCCGCGACGCGGGCGCACGGGCCGTCCGGCTCGGGACGACGGTCCTGCGCACCTCCACCGCCGCCGCGGTGGCCCTGGGCGCGCTCGGCGCGCTCACGACTCGCTGGCAGTGAGATCACCCAAAAAACCGGGCGAATTTTGCGCCCAGTTATGGCGCGATCACGCTCCGACCCGTTACTCTCGTTTATTAACGCGCCACTCAATGTTCGGGCGCGCCACTGGGAAGACACAGACACCGCCGGGCACCTCCCCCCTCGGTCCGGCGGCCGCCGCGGTCGCGGTGAGGCGACCCCCAGGCTTCACCGCCACCGCGGCATCTCCTCGCTCGCTTCGCTCGCGGTTGAGCCGCGGTTCTGGTTTCGTTGTGTTCTTCTGGGGGTCGAACCCCCAGACCCCCGCCGGGGCAAGCCCCGGACCCCCCCGCGAGTTGCGTTGTGTTCGGGTTGGTGAGGGCGTCTCTCGGGTCGATAGGGTGCTTGGATGAGCGCGAGTGATGCTGAGACTCTCTTCGAACGGGTCATTGGTGGGGAGATCCCTGCTGATGTTGTCTATCAGGACGAGACCACCTTTGCCTTCCGGGACATTCGGCCTCAGGCTCGGGTTCATGTGCTCGTCGTGCCGCGGAAGCGGTACCGGAACGTTGCCGAGCTCGCCGCTGCGGAGCCGCAGCTGCTGAGTGATGTTGTTGCCACTGCTCGTAAGGTTGCCGAGCTCGAAGGCATCGTCGAGAGCGGGTATCGGGTTGTGTTCAACACCGATGAGGACGCCGGGCAGACCGTCTTCCACGTGCACGCCCACGTTCTGGGCGGGGAGCCGCTCGGGTTGTTCGGGGCTCCGGACGAGGACTAGGGAAACCGGCCTGCGTCTTGTCGGTGGGTGCCAGTAGCATCGGTGGGGTCCGTTCTCCCTCACCGAGAAAGCAGGCCTGAGGCCACGTGGCCGGAACCGTACCGGGTGGAGCCGCCCGACCCGACGTCCCCGGGGACGTCGCCAAGACCGAGGATGCCGCCGTCCAGGCGGCTCAGTCCCGGTTCCCCATCCCCGACGCTGCCGCTCTCAGCCTGCTCGGCTCCCGCGACGAGAACCTGCGCGTCGCCGAGGAGCTCCTTGCCGCTGACGTGCACGTACGCGGCAACGAGGTCACCCTGACCGGAACGCCCGCCGACGTCGCGTTCGCCGAACGCGTCTTCGCCGAGCTCGTGCAGCTCGCCACCGGCGGCCAGCAGGTCGGGCCCGACACCGTGCGGCGCACCATCGGCATGCTCTCCACCGGGGACGCGTCGCCGGCCGAGGTCCTCAGCCTCAACATCGTCTCCCGCCGCGGCAAGACCATCCGGCCCAAGACGCTCAACCAGAAGCGGTACGTCGACGCCATCGACAAGCACACCGTCGTCTTCGGCATCGGCCCCGCCGGCACCGGCAAGACCTACCTCGCCATGGCGAAGGCCGTCCAGGCCCTCCAGGCCAAGCAGGTCACCCGCATCGTGCTGACCCGCCCGGCCGTCGAAGCCGGCGAGCGCCTCGGCTACCTGCCCGGCACCCTGAACGAGAAGATCGACCCGTACCTGCGGCCCCTCTACGACGCGCTGCACGACATGGTCGAGCCCGAGTCCATCCCGCGGCTCATGCAGGCCGGCACCATCGAGATCGCGCCGCTGGCCTACATGCGCGGCCGGACCCTGAACGACGCCTTCATCATCCTCGACGAGGCCCAGAACACCACGCCCGAGCAGATGAAGATGTTCCTCACCCGGCTCGGCTTCGGGTCCAAGATCGTCGTCACCGGCGACATCACCCAGGTCGACCTGCCCAGCGGGCAGCGCAGCGGCCTGCGCGTCGTGCGCGACATCCTCACCGGCGTCGAGGACCTCCACTTCGCCGAACTCACCAGCCAGGACGTCGTCCGGCACCGGCTCGTCGCGAGCATCGTCGACGCCTACGAGAAGTGGCAGGCCGTGCAGGACGCGCAGCAGAACGACGGCTGGAAGGGCAACCGGCGTTGAGCATCGAGATCGCCAACGAGTCCGGCGTCGACGTCGACGAGACGTCCATCGTCTCCGCCGCCCGCTACGCCCTCGACAAGATGGAGGTCAGCCCGCTCGCCGAGCTGTCCATCCTCCTCGTCACCCTCGAGGTCATGGAAGACCTGCACGAACGCTGGATGGACCTCCCGGGCCCCACCGACGTCATGGCCTTCCCGATGGACGAGCTCGACTCCTCCCGCCGCCCCGACGCGCCCGACGCGTCGCCGGCGCTGCTCGGGGACATCGTGCTCTGCCCGGCGTTCGCCAAGGACCAGGCCAAGACCGCGGGCCACGCCCTGATCGACGAGCTGCACCTGCTCACCGTGCACGGCGTGCTCCACCTCCTCGGCTACGACCACGCCGAACCCGCCGAGGAACGTGAGATGTTCGCCCTCCAGAAGCGCATCCTCGGCGAGTACCAGGACGCCGTCGCCGCGCTCGAGAAGCGGGACGCCCAGCGCAACACCGACGACCGCGTCCTCGGCATCGCCGGGCTCGACGCCCCCGCCGCCGCCGAGCCACCCGTCGGGGAAACGCCCTAGGCGCCAGCCATGGAACAGCTCTTCTTCGCGATCGCGCTCGTGCTCCTGGCGGGCGTGTTCGCTGCGGCGGACGCCGCGATCAGCACCGTGTCGCAGGCCCGGGCCGACGGCCTCGCCCGGCTCGGGCTGCCCGGCGCCCGCCACCTCGCCGCCGTCGTCGCCGAACGCCGACGGCACATCAACCTGCTGCTCCTGCTGCGCCTCGGCTGCGAACTCACCGCCACCGTGCTCGTCACGGTGTTCGTGGGCACCCGCCTGGCGCCGCTCGGGGTCGCCGTGCTGGTCACCGCCGTCGTCATGGTCGTGGTCAGCTACGTCCTCATCGGCGTCGGGCCCCGCACCCTCGGCCGCCAGCACCCCTACCGCATCGGCCGCTACGTGGCCGGGCCCGTCCGAGTCCTCGGCTCCGTCCTCGGCCCGCTGTCCCGGCTGCTCATCCTCATCGGTAACGCCATCACCCCCGGCCAGGGCTTCCGCGAAGGCCCGTTCACCTCCGAGGTCGAGCTGCGCGAGCTCGTCGACCTCGCCCAGGAACGCGGCGTCGTCGAAGACTCCGAACGCGAGATGATCCACTCGGTGTTCGAGCTCGGCGACACCGTGGCCCGCGAAGTCATGGTGCCGCGCACCGAGATCGTCTGGATCGAGCGCACCAAGACCGTCCGCCAGGCACTGGCGCTGGCCCTGCGCACCGGGTTCACCCGGCTGCCGGTGATCGACGAGTCCGTCGACGACATCGTCGGCGTCGTCAACATCAAGGACCTCATGACCGGCTACCTCGACCCCGACGGGCCGAGCACGGTGGTCGACTCCGTGATGAACCAGGCGTCCTTCGTCCCCGACTCGAAGCGGCTCGACGAGCTGCTCAAGGAAATGCAGCGCTCGCACAACCACATCGCGATCGCCGTCGACGAATACGGCGGCACGGCGGGCCTGCTCACCATCGAGGACGTCCTCGAAGAGATCGTCGGCGAGATCACCGACGAGTCCGACGCCGACGAACGCCCCGAGGTCGAGGAGCTCGACGGCGGCGCCGTCCGCGTCTCGTCCCGGATGGGCATCGACGACCTGGGCGACCTCTTCGGCATCGACCTCGAAGACCACGACGTGGAGACCGTGGGCGGGCTGCTCGCGGAACGACTGGGTAGGGTCCCGCTACCGGGGGCCGAAGCCGAGGTCGCCGGCCTTCGGCTGTTCGCCGAAGGGGGCAAGGACCGGCGCGGCCGCATGCGGATCACCTCCGTGGTCGTGCACCCGGCCGACGCCGAGGCGATGACGGACCCCGTCGACCGGACGCGCCGCCGCACGCGCCTGCCCCACCCCGACGAACGCGACAGGAGCGTCGAACATGCCTGACCTCGAGGCCGAGGACCAGAAGCTGGTCGTCCTCGCCCGGTCCTCGCGCGCCCGCATCCAGGCCCCCGAAGGCGCCGCGGTCCGCGACAGCGACGGCCGCACCTACGCGGCGGGCACGGTCGACCAGCCTTCGTTCAAGCTCACCGCCTTACAGGCCGCGGTCGCCGCGGCGCTGTCCAGCGGCGCCGAAGGCATCGAAGCCGCCGCCGTCGTCAGCGAAGAGGGACTGCTCAAGGGCGCGTCCGTGCAGGCCGTGCGCGACATCGCGAAATACGCGCCGATCATCCTCGCCGCCCCCGATGGCACGGTGCTCGAGGTGCGCGAGCGATGACCGAGCACCGTTCCGGCTTCGCCTGCTTCGTCGGCCGGCCCAACGCCGGCAAGTCGACGCTGACCAACGCCCTCGTCGGCACCAAGGTCGCGATCACCTCCAGCAAGCCGCAGACCACCCGGCACGCGATCCGGGGGATCGTCCACCGCGAGGACGCGCAGCTCGTCCTCATCGACACGCCCGGCCTGCACCGCCCGCGCACCCTGCTCGGCGAGCGGCTCAACGACATCGTGCACACGACGTGGTCCGAAGTGGACGTCGTCGGCTTCTGCGTGCCGGCGAACGAGAAGATCGGGCCCGGCGACAAGTTCATCGCCGCCGAGCTGCAGAAGATCGCCAAGCGAACTCCCGTGCTCGGCATCGTCACCAAGACCGACCTCGTCCAGCCCCAGCAGGTCGCCGAGCAGCTGCTCGCGCTGCAGAAGGTGATGGACTTCGCCGAGCTGATCCCGGTGTCCGCAGTGGACGGGTTCCAGGTGGACGCGCTCGCGGACCTGCTCGTCGGCAAGCTGCCCGAGGGACCGCAGCTGTACCCGGGCGGCGAGCTCACCGACGAACCCGAGCAGACGCTGGTCGCCGAGCTGATCCGCGAGGCGGCGCTGGAAGGCGTCCGCGACGAGCTGCCGCACTCGATCGCCGTCACCGTCGAGGAGATGCTGCCCCGCGAAGGCCGCGACGACCTCATCGACGTGCACGCGTTCCTGTTCGTGGAACGCCCCAGCCAGAAGGGCATCATCCTGGGGCACAAGGGTGAGCGGCTGCGCGAAGTCGGGGCCGCCGCTCGCAAGAACATCGAGGCGCTGCTCGGCTCGAAGGTCTACCTCGACCTGCACATCAAGGTGGCCAAGGAGTGGCAGCGCGACCCGCGCCAGCTGCGCCGGCTCGGGTTCTGACGGTTCCTCCCCGCCCGCCCGGAGAGCGGCCGGGGAATTCCTGGTCTCGATTCGGTCGCGGCGGGACGAAACGCGGGGCGCGCGATGATCTCGCCCCCTACAGTCGCGGCTTCGACCACACCGCGGCCGATCGGGGCGGCGGCGGACCCGGTGGTCGTCTCTGGAGCACGACGAAGGGGAACAACCGATCATGAGCGACAGCCAGGGCATGCCCAACTACCCCGGCGACCAGCCGAACCAGCCCGGCGGCCAGCCGAACTACCCCGGTGGGCAGCCGGGCGGCTACCAGCCGGGCCCGCCCCCGAGCAACAACCTCGTGTGGGCGATCCTGACCACCATCCTGTGCTGCCTCCCGTTCGGCATCGTGTCGATCGTGCAGGCCGCGAAGGTGAACGGCCTGTGGGCGCAGGGCCAGACCGCGGCCGCGCAGGAGGCCGCCGACGCCGCCAAGAAGTGGGCGATCATCGCCGCGATCGTCGGTGTCGTCGTCAACGTGCTGTGGATCATCCTGCTGATGGCGGGTGCGCTGACGTTCGGCACGGGCACGTCGTCATACTGACGTAGCCGAGCAGCAGGAGGATCCCGGTGACCGACCAGTACCCGCCGCCGTACCCGCCCCCGGGTGGGCCGGGCTACGGCTACGGCTACCCGCCGCCGAACTACGGGCCGCCGCCGGACAACAACATGGTGTGGGCCATCCTGAGCACCGTGCTTTGCTGCCTGCCCTTGGGCGTGGTCGCGATCGTGAAGTCCAGCCAGGTGCAGTCGCTCTGGTTCCAGGGCTTCCACGCCGAGGCGCAGAAGGCCGCGAACGACGCCCGCAAGTGGGCGATGTGGTCGGCCATCTCGATCGGGATCCTCCTGCTGCTCTACGTACTCTTCTTCGTCGTGCTGGCGGGGATCGGCGTCTTCTCGGCGGGGTGGCGGCCGTGACCACGACGACCGTCTACACGGGATTTCCCGCGCGCGGCGCCAAGGCCACGCTGCGCGCTCTCGGTGCGCCGATGGCCGTCGTCGCGGGACTCGGTGTGTGTTGCGCGGCCGTCTGGATCGGCGACCCGACCACGCCCGGCGGCTTCCTGCCCCTCTGCCCGACCAAGGCGCTGCTCGGCATCGACTGCCCGGGCTGCGGCGGCATGCGGATGGCCTACAGCCTGATGCACGGCAACATCCCCGCGGCCTTGCACTACAACGCCGTGTCGCTCGTCGTCGTGCTGCTGCTGGTGTGGAGCACCGTCGCCTGGACGCTCGGGCGCCTGCGCGGCCGCGCGATGAACAGCTGGCTCCACTGGCGGTGGACGCCGCTGGCGTTTTCGATCGTGTTCGTCGTCTGGTTCGTCATCCGCAACCTCCCGTTCGCCCCGTTCACGGGCCTGCGCGTCTGATTTCCACCGGACGGGAACCGGCGCGCTACGCACCGCGTCGGACCGGCGTGCGGTTCACCCGGACAGCTGAAGCCTGGGCGGCGCGGCCGAAGGCGAACCGAGTACGCTCCCGCGGACCGCGCCGTACATCCGCGGTGGTTCGCACGGGGCGTGCGGTGGAGTGACCAGCGAGGGGAAGACCCAATGACCGATCCCTACGGGCAGCAGTCCTTCGGGCAGCAGCCCGGTGGCCAGCAGCCGTTCGGCCAGCCGCAGCCGGGGCAGCCGCCGTACGGGCAGCCCGCGCCCTACGGGCAGCAGGCGCCGTTCGGCCAGCCCGCCCCCTTCGGCCAGCAGGGCAATCCCTTCGGACCGCCGCGGAACTACGCGAGCTGGGGGCAGCGCGCCCTCGGCTGGCTCATCGACTTCAGCCCGATCTTCGTGATCTACATCATCGGCGGCCTGTTCTCGGCGATCGTCGGCGAGGCCGGCCCGATCCTGGTCATCGGCGGCCTCGGCTGGTTGGCCTGGATCGGCTGGTCCATCTACAACCGGTGGATCCAGCAGGGCAACACCGGGCAGTCGCTCGGCAAGCGGGTCGCGAAGATCAAGCTCGTCCGCGAGGACACCGGGCAGCCGATCGGCCCCGGCATGGCGTTCCTGCGCGATCTCGCCCACTTCGTCGACAACATCATCTGCTACGTCGGCTGGCTGTGGCCGCTGTGGGACGACAAGAACCAGACCCTCGCCGACAAGATCCTCGGCACCGTCGTGGTCAACGCCGATGACGCGGCCGCGCCGTTCGCCCAGCAGAGTGCGCCGGGGTTCGCCGGCGGCTTCCCGCCGCCGGGGCAGCAGCCGGGCCAGCCCGGTCAGTTCGGCCAGCCGGCCTCCGGTGGCTTCCCGCAGCAGCCCGCGTCCGGCGGCTTCCCCCAGCAGCCCGCGTCCGGTGGCTTCCCGCAGCAGCCGCAGTCCGGTGGCTTCCCCCAGCAGCCGCAGTCCGGCGGCTTCGAGCAGCAGCCCGCCCCGGGTGGTTTCGGCCAGCCGCAGCCGGGTGGGTTCGGCCAGCCGCCGTCCTCCGGCGGTTTCGCGCAACCCCCGCAGCCGGGCGGCTTCGGGCAGCAGCCGGGGCAGCAGCCACTCGCCCCGCCGCCGGGTGGGGGCGCCTTCGACGAGCAGGCGGAGCGCACGCAGATGCTGCGCCCGGGCACCGGCGGCAGCGCGTTCGACGAGCAGGCCGAGCGCACCCAGATGCTGCGCCCGGACGCCCAGGGCGAACCCGAGGCGACCCAGAAGATCCAGCCGGGCCAGTTCGGCCAGCCGCCGAACGAGCAGCGCTGACCGGTCCGGTCCGTCCGCACCACCGCCGGAGTCGCCCGGCGGAAGTTCACGAATAGTTGGGGTACAACGTCATGACCAATCCCTACGGCCAGCAGCAGCCCTACGGCCAGCAGCCGCAGCAGCCGCAGCAGCCGGGCTACGGCCCGCCGTCCGGCGGCGTGCCCGCGCCCTACGGCCAGCCGGCGCCGTACGGCCAGCCCGCGCCGTACGGCCAGCCGCCCACCGGCGGCTTCGGCGCCCCCGGTTACGGTGCCCCCGGCTACGGCATGCCCGGTGGTGGCGACATCAACCAGATCAAGGACTACAAGGGCTGGGCGATCGCCTCGCTCTTCCTCGGTGGCCTCATCCTCGGCATCTTCGCCATCATGAAGTCCAACGAGGTCGGCACGTACAAGATGCAGGGCAACTACATGATGGCGGAGCAGGCGTCGCGGACGACCAAGACGCTGTGCCTGGTCTCCTCGATCCTGGGCGGCCTCGGCTGCGTCCTGTTCCTGTTCGCGTTCCTGGTCCCGCTGATCGCGTACGGCGTCTCCTGAAACCGGCTGCTTCCGCGGGGCGCTCCGCCCCGGCATCGCCCGGAAGTGGGACGATGTCGGGGTGGTGAACCTCTACCGCGACACCGGGGTGGTGTTGCGCACGCACAAGCTGGGTGAGGCCGACCGGATCGTCACCCTGCTGACCCGGCGGCACGGCAAGGTCCGCGCCGTGGCGAAGGGCGTGCGGCGCACCTCGTCGCGCTTCGGGGCCCGGCTGGAGCCGTTCGGCCACGTCGACGTGCAGTTCTACACCGGGCGCACGCTCGACGTCATCACCCAGGTCGAGACCGTCGACGCGTTCCAGTTGCCGCTGGTCGCCGACTACCAGCGCTACACCGCGGCCAGCGCCATAGCCGAAACCGCGGACCGGCTCTCGGCCGAAGAGGGCGAGCCGGTGCTCAAGCTCTACCTCCTCGTCTGCGGCGCGCTGCGCTCGCTCGCCGCCGGCGAGCGGGACGCGTCCCTCGTGCTCGACGCGTTCTTCCTCCGCGCGATGTCCTACGCCGGCTGGGCGCCCGCGCTCACCGAATGCGCCCGCTGCGGCCTGCCCGGCCCGCACAAGGCGTTCAGCGTCGCCGCGGGCGGCTCGATGTGCCAGGACTGCCGGATCGCCGGCTGCGTGCACCCCGCCCCCGAGGTCCTGGCCCTGCTCACCGCCCTGCTGCACGGCGAATGGCCGCTGGCCGAGGCGACCCTGCCCGGCACCCGCCGCGACGCGAGCGGGCTGGTCGCGGCCCACCTGCAGTGGCACCTGGAACGGCAGCTGCGGTCTCTGCCCCTGGTCGAGCGACGCGCACGCGAGGCGGTGGTGACATCCGGGGCTTCGCCCGGTGCCGGGGGCTCCGCCACCCGAACCCCCGAAAGACAGGTGGCGCCCGGCCAGTAGGGTCGGGCCTGATCGGATTCACCCAGTCAGGGAGGCTCGCAGTGCTGCGCAGGGGACGCGAGAGCAAGGCGTCGCGATACGAGCTGCGGGCCCCGGATCCGCACCCGTCGGGCGCGAAGCCGCCGGAAATCCCGCGCGAGCTGGTGCCCAAGCACGTCGCGCTGGTCATGGACGGCAATGGCCGCTGGGCCAACCAGCGCGGCCTGCCGCGGATCGAGGGACACAAGCGCGGCGAGGCGGTGATGATCGACGTCGCCAGCGGAGCGGTCGAGCTCGGCGTCAAGTGGCTGTCGGTGTACGCGTTCTCGACCGAGAACTGGAAGCGCAGCCCCGAAGAGGTGCGGTTCCTGATGGGCTTCAACCGCGACACCATCCGCCGCCAGGTCGACTACCTCGGCTCGATCGGCGTGCGCATCCGCTGGGCGGGGCGGCGGCCGAAGCTGTGGGCGTCGGTGATCAAGGAGCTGCAGGCGGCCGAGGAGAAGACCAAGGACAACACGGCGCTGAACATGACCATGTGCGTCAACTACGGCGGCCGTGCCGAGCTGGGTGACGCCATGCAGCGGATCGCGCGCGACGTCGCCGACGGCAAGCTGAACCCCGACAAGGTCAACGAGAAGACCATCGGGAAGTACCTGTACCAGCCGGACATGCCGGACGTGGACCTGTTCCTGCGGCCTTCGGGCGAGCAGCGGACGTCGAACTTCCTGCTGTGGCAGTCGGCCTACGCCGAAATGGTCTACCAGGACACGCTGTTCCCGGACTTCGACCGGACCCACCTGTGGCGGGCCTGCCTGGAATTCGCGCAGCGGGATCGCCGCTTCGGCGGCGCCGTCGACCAGGCCGCGTCTTCGTGAGCGCCACCGAAGCGGTCGAAACCGCGGAGCTGCTGACGCGGGCGCGCGAAGCCCTGGAGCGCTACCTCGAGGTCCACGTCGACGACGACGGCGCGCTGACGTTCTCCCACGGTGGCGTCCCGTGCGTGATCCAGGCGACCCGGCTCGGCGAGGGCCTCACGGTGCTCACCCTGACCTGCGTGGTCGGCTGGGACCTGGCGGACGCGCCGGAGCTGTCGATCGCCGTCGCCGAGCGGGCCGGGCAGGGCCTGTTCGGGACACTCGGGATCGGGCATTCGGACAACGGGGTCGACGTGACGCTGCGATACGCGTTCCCGGCGGCCGGGCTGGACGCGCCGGCGCTCGGGACGTTGCTGATGCTGGTCGTGTCGACGGCTTCGCAGCTGCGGACCGATCTGCCCGGAATCGTGCCCGGCGACTGACCCGTCCGGGGTGGACTTTCCGCCGCGAACGGAGGATTCGGTACCGAAACGGACCGTGATCCTCCGTTCGCGGACCGTGCGGGTCCCGTCGTGTCGGACGGTACTGGCATCATCGCCGTCGTGAACATCGTTTCCGACACCGAGGCCGAGCCCGGCCGGCGCACGCGCCGGTTCCGGATCAGCTCGGTCGAAGTGCTGTGCGCGATCCTGCTGATCGCGATCCTCGGCCAGGGCTGGCTGCAGCAGCTGTTCGACGTGCCCGCGCTGCGGACCGGCTCGACCGTGTTCGTCGCCGTCTGCGTGCAGGCACTGCCGTTCCTCGTGCTGGGCGTGCTGATCAGCGGGGCCATCGCCGCGTTCGTGCCCGCGCGCGTGCTGGAGAAGGTGCTGCCCCGCCGGGCCGGGGCGGCCGTCGGCGTCGCCGGGCTGGCCGGGGTCGCGCTGCCGGGGTGCGAATGCGCGTCGGTGCCGGTCGCGCGGCGGCTGATGGGGCAGGGTGTGGCGCCGGCCGCGGCGCTGACTTTCCTGCTCGCCGCGCCGGCGGTGAACCCGGTGGTACTGGTGGCGACCGCGGTCGCGTTCCCCGGCAAGCCGGAGATGGTGCTGGCGCGGTTCGCCGGCTCGCTCGCCACGGCGATGGTGATGGGCTGGCTGTGGGCCCGCTGGGGCAAGCTCGAATGGATCACTTCGCGCGCGCTCCGGCGTCTGCCGGACGTGGCGGGCGGTCAGCGGTGGCGGGTGTTCGCCGAGACCGCGCGGACGGACCTGGTCGAGGCCGGCGGTTTCCTGGTGCTGGGGGCGTTGATCTCGTCGGCGTTGAACGTCTTGGTGCCGGCGAAGTGGTTCGGGGTGCTGGGCGACCAGCTCGTGCTGGGCGTGTTGGTGATGGCGGTGCTGGCGGTGGTGCTGGCGCTGTGCAGCGAGGCGGACGCGTTCGTCGCGGCGTCGCTGACGGCGTTGCCGCTGCTGCCGAAGCTGGTGTTCCTGGTCGTCGGCCCGGCGATCGACGTCAAGCTGTTCGCGTTGCAGGCGGGCACGTTCGGCCGGTCGTTCGCGGTGCGGTTCGCGCCGGTGACGTTCGTGGTGGCGGTGGCCTGCGCGCTCGGGGCCGGATTCCTGGTGGGGGTCGCGTGAAGCGGGAAACCCAGAACATCCTGCTGATCCTGCTCGGCGGGGCGCTGGTCAAGATCGCGGCCAACGGCGACTACCTGCGGTACGTGAAGCCGGCGCAGCAGCCGTGGATCATCGCGGGCGGCGCGGTGATGGTGGTGCTGGGCGCGGTGGCGATCGTCCGCGACCTGGTGGCGTCGCGGCGGACCGTCCCGGAAGAGCACGACGAGCACGACGACCACGCGCACTCGGCACGCCCGGCGTGGCTGCTGCTGGTTCCGGTGCTGGCGGTGTTCCTGGTCGCGCCACCGGCCCTGGGCGCGGACTCGGTGATCCGCACGGAGGCCCGCGCCCCGGCGAGCGCCGCGGTGGCCAATGCGGCGGCGTTCCCGCCGTTGCCGGTGGGGAACGTGGTGCCGTTGACGGTGAACGACTTCGTCAGCCGCGCGGGCTGGGACTCGGCGGGCACGTTGAACGGCCGCACGGTTTCCCTGACGGGCTTCGTCGTCCACACCGACGGCAGCACGCTGCTGGCCCGCTTGGTGATCAGCTGCTGCGCGGCGGACGCGTTCCCGGTGACGGTCCGCCTCCGCGGCGGCGAAGCGGACCACCTGGCGAGCGACGCCTGGATCCAGGTGACGGGCGAGGTGGTCCCCGGCACGGCGACGAAGGACAACAGCTACACCCCGGACTTCACCCCGGCCTCGATAACCCCGGTCCCCACCCCGAAGGATCCCTACGAATACTGACGTCCCGCCCAACCCCCGTACCTGGTCCGGTGAGGATCGCCGGTGTGGCTTGCCTTTCCGCGCTGGGTGCGGTCGTGTCGGCCGCGTGTGCGGCTGGGGACACGGAGACCGACCGGGTCGCCGAGCAGGTGGCCGCGCAGATCGACTCCCCGCCGCAGGCCTCGGCGGCCGCGTACGCGCGGAAGGCGCTCGAAACCGACCTCGGCTTCAACTTCCGCGGCTGGGTGAGCGGGCCGAGCCGGCGGGACTGCCCGGCGGGCGCGACGCCGGTGAACCCGCCGCCGATCCCGCTGTGGGAAGTGCCGGACGGCTTCGACCCGGCGCTGCAAACCGTGCTCACCGGGCTTCCCGCGGCCGTGACCGAGAACGACGTGCTCGCCGCGTTGGCCCGCTCGATGCCGACGCCGCGGTCGTTCAACCCTGACACGCAGACCGCGGACCGGGCGCCGCTGCGGGACGTCGCCCTGCGTGGGGACGACGTCGGCGTCGCTTACCGGGCGGGCGATCGGTCGACCGGCGGGATCGACTGCCTGCTGGGCTCACGGGTGAACGGCACGATGCTGGTGTGGCGTCCCTCCTGGGCGCAGGTCCAGCCCGGCGAACTCACGTGCACGGGGGAGACCGCGCTCGACCGGCAGGGAGTCACCCCGCCGCCCTAGTGCTCGGCGCAGGTGCCGGTGATCTCGACCGTGTGGGAGATCTCCGAAAAACCGTGCTCGGCCGCGATCTTCTCCGCCCAGCGCTCCACCGCCGGCCCTTCGACCTCGACCGTCCGGCCGCAGAGGCGGCACACCAGGTGATGGTGGTGGTGCGCCGAGCACCGCCGGTAGATCGCCTCGCCCGAATCGGTGCGCAGCACGTCGATCTCGCCCGCCTCCGACAGTGACTGCAGGGTGCGGTACACCGTCGTCAGGCCGATTCCGTCGCCGCGTTTGCGCAGCTCGTCGTGGAGTTCCTGGGCCGAACGGAAGTCGTCGATCGTGCTCAGCAGCTCGACGACCGCGGACCGCTGCCGGGTGGATCGGCGCCCGGGAACCGGGGCCTGGCTGCGCGACGCGGCGGTGCTCATCACTTTCCTTCCTGCACGTGGGCGACGGCGTCGACCACGATGTGCGCCAGGTGGTCGTCGGCGAGCCGGTAGACGACCTCGCGGCCGCGACGCTCGCCCTGGACCACCCCGGCCGTCTTCAGCACCCGCAGGTGCTGGCTGATCAGCGGCTGGGCGACGTCGAGGGCGTCGACCAGCTCGTGCACGCAGCGGTCGGCCGCCCGCAGCTGCAGCACGATGGCGATCCGGACCGGGGCCGCCAGCGCACGCAGCAGGTCGCCCGCGTCGGTCAGCACCGACTGCGCGGGGTGGGTGGGCGCGGACGCCGACGCCTCGGCCGCCGGGCTGCAGTCCGCGAGCCCCGGCTGGGCACCACTCCCGGTCACCGTCGCCATTCCCGCCTCCACGCTGCTCGTCACCCGCCTGCGACCATGAATTCCGTAGTCATTGCCGATAACGGCGCCGCCCATCCTAGTGTTCCCCCGTCCGGGACCCCCGTCTCGGCGTCGAGCTGCGGGGTACGGCCGGTCGTATTACCCCGTTCGGGTGAGTTCGTGGGATATTGGCCCTGCGGCTTCGCATGTCGTGGCCGACGGTGCAAGGTTGTCGCGGAGCGTTTTTCGCCGTGACCTGGACGCCGGCGACCGTCCCGAGCAGAGCAGTGGGGAGACATGACGCGTTTCGTGACGAAGGCAGCCGCACTGGCGGCCGCGGTGTTCCCGCTGGTCGGCGTGGGGGTCGCGGGGGCGCAGACCCAGGCCGTCGACGAGAAGACCGGCCCGGTCTCGTTCGCGAACATCGCCTCGGTGCGGATCGGGGACGAAGGCCAGCGCGCCGGCGCCCTGATCACCGAAACGCAACGATCCCCGCTGCTGCCCGGCCAGTCGAAGCTCGGCGCGGACCGCGTCTCGGTCCCCAAGGACGACGGCGAGCGCGCCACCTTCGGCGGGCACTACCGGATCGACCTCGGCCGCTACAGCGCGTCACAGAACCCGTACCCGCCGGGGGTCGCGAGCCGGGACCACAACGTCTTCGCCGCGTTGCAGGCGACGACCGTGCCCACCGCCGCCGCGGAGACGAACTACGCGCTGCGGGACACCTGGCAGGGCGGCGCCGAGCCGGCCGCCGACACCGTGCTCGTGCTGGAAGGCGCCAAGACGTCGGTGGACTGCACCGGCCCGGCGAAGCTCTCCGCCGGCTCGTCGGTCGCCCGGCTGTGGGTGCGCCAGGCCGGCGGCGCGCTCGGCATCGTCCCGGTGCCCGGCGGCGACGCCGGTCTGCAGCTGAAGAACCTGCGGCTCGGCCCGCCCGGCGACATCACCAACGCCGACCGGGCGACCACGGTCTCGGACCTCAAGCTCACCCGCGTCGCCGCGTTCGACCAGCTGATCCGCCAGGACGGCTGGCGCGGGGGCGACCACACCGCCGTCGCCGGCTGGCGGGTCGAGATCACCACCCACGTCAAGGACGCGCAGGGTGCCGCGCTGCAGGACGTGCGGACCAGCATCGTCCTCGGCGGGGTCAGCTGCTCGATCCCGAAGGGGTTCGTCGCGAAGGCCGGCGGCCCGGCCGGTGGCACGACCGCCACGCAGCCCGCGGTGCCGACCCAGGTCCCGGCCGGTTACCTGGGCGCGGCCGCCCCGGCCACCGACAACGACGGCTCCCGCGTGCCGCTCGGCATCGGCCTGCTCTTCGGCGGGGTCTTCTTCGCCGCGGTCGCCCTGCTGCTGGGCAGGCGGAGCAAGACCGGGTCGGGCTAGGTGCTGCGCACCGCGCTGGCCGCCGTCGCGGCGGCGCTGGCCGTGGCCGCCTTCGCGGCCGGGATCGTCGTGCTGACCTGGCTGCCGCCGACGGCCGCGCCGGTCGCGGCGGCCCCGCCACCCGGCACGCTGCCGGGCGAGGACGCGGCCCCGGCCGTGCTCCCGGCGGACAGCGAGTCCGTCGCGCAGCAGCGGCCGGGCACGGTCCGGCTGCCCGGCGGCGCCACCGCCCGCCTGGTCCGCACCGAACTCACCGGCACGGGCGTGCTGCCGATCCCGCGCGGCCTCGGCGACGCCGCCTGGTGGGGCGCCAAGCTGGGCGCGGCCCGCGGCGCGGCCCTGCTGTCCGGGCACGTGAACTGGGAGGGCCGGCGCGGGCCGTTCGACGAGCTGTGGCGGATGCGTGCCGGCGACGAGGTCAGCGTGGTCGACGCGCGCGGCGGCCGGTGGGTCTACCGCGTCCACGACGTCGTCACGCTGCCGAAGGAGACGTTGCCGTCCCAGGCCGAGCGGTGGTTCGGGCAGGACGGGCCGCACCGGCTGGTGCTGGTGACCTGCGGCGGCGACTACGTCGGCGGCACCGAAGGCTACGACGAGAACCGCCTGGTCACGGCCGAGCTGGTGACGCGCCCCACCGGCTGATCGAGTTCGCTGCAACCTCCTGCGCCCTTCGCGGCATGTCTGTCCGTGCACTGGTCACGACAGCGAAGGAGCACAACCCATGCAGGAGCGGAACCCGGCGGAGCCGAAGAAGGGCTCCGGCCGCTGGTGGATCGTCGGGGGCGCCGGGGCGTTCGTGGTCGCGGCGCTCGTCGCGACCCTGCTCGTGTTCACCGGAAAGGATGAACCCGCCGTCGCGAACGGTGCTGGTGGGCCCGTCCCGGCCGCGAACCAGCCGGCTCCGCAAGGCGCCCCGCAGGCCACCGGAAAGGCGCCCGCGCAGCTCTCCCTGCCCGGCGGCGGCACCGCGAAGCTGATCCAGGAGGACCTCGACGCCGCGGGCGCGCTGAAGATCCCGGAGGGGCTCGACGAGGCCGCCTGGTGGGGCGCGCAGCTGGGCGCCGACCACGGCGTCGCGCTGCTGTCCGGGCACGTGAACTGGAAGGGCAAGAAGGGCCCGTTCAACGAACTCTGGCAGGTCAAGCAGGGGCAGGACGTCAAGCTGACCGACGCCGCGGGCGGCGCGTGGGTCTACCGGATCGAGGCGACCGAGACCGTGCACAAGTCGGACCTCGCCGGCCGGTCGGAGCAGCTGTTCGACCCGGACGGGCCGCACAAGCTGCTGCTCGTCACCTGCGGCGGCGAGTACGTCGGTGGCAGCGAGGGGTACGAGGACAACCGCGTCGTGACGGCGTCGCTGGTGTCGCGGCCGTAGGCTCACCTGCGCGAAAAGCGGTGGGCCCCGGCGGATACCCTGGACGTTCTAGTCCGATGAACCGTCCCCGCAAGCTTTTCGGAGCGTGGAGTGCCCACGAACACCATTGAGAAGATCATCAGCCTGTGCAAACGCCGTGGTTTCGTCTTCGCCAGCGGAGAGATCTACGGCGGCACCCGCTCTGCGTGGGACTACGGGCCGCTCGGGGTCGAGCTCAAGGACAACATCAAGCGCCAGTGGTGGAAGACCGTCGTCCAGGGCCGCGACGACGTCGTCGGCCTCGACTCGTCGGTGATCCTGCCGCGTGAGGTCTGGGTCGCGTCGGGGCACGTCAACGTGTTCACCGACCCGCTGATCGAGTGCCTGTCGTGCCACAAGCGGTTCCGCGCCGACCAGCTCGCCGAGGAGTTCGCGGCGCGCACCGGCAAGGAGACCAGCGAGGACGACCTGTCCGAGGTGCCGTGCCCGAACTGCGGCACGCGCGGCAAGTACACCCCGCCGCGGGACTTCAACATGATGCTGAAGACCTACCTCGGCCCGGTGGAGTCCGAAGAGGGCCTGCACTACCTCCGCCCGGAGACCGCGCAGGGCATCTTCGTGAACTTCTCCAACGTCCAGACGACGTCGCGGAAGAAGCCGCCGTTCGGCATCGGCCAGATCGGCAAGTCCTTCCGCAACGAGATCACGCCGGGCAACTTCATCTTCCGGACGCGCGAGTTCGAGCAGATGGAGATGGAGTTCTTCGTCGAGCCGGGCGAGGACGAGCGCTGGCACCAGTACTGGATCGACCAGCGCACCGAGTGGTACACCGACCTCGGCATCAAGGCCGAGAACCTGCGCCACTACGAGCACCCGAAGGAAAAGCTCTCGCACTACGCGAAGCGCACCGTCGACATCGAGTACCGGTTCGCGTTCAACGCGGGCCAGGAGTGGGGCGAGCTCGAGGGCATCGCGAACCGCACCGACTTCGACCTGACGACGCACTCGAACCACTCGGGCCAGGACCTGTCGTTCTTCGACCAGGCCTCGGGCCAGCGGTACCGGCCGTTCGTCATCGAGCCGGCGGCGGGTGTCGGCCGCTCGATGATGGCGTTCCTGGTGGACTCCTACGTCGAGGAAGAGGTGCCGAACGCCAAGGGCGGCACCGACACCCGCGTCGTGCTGAAGCTCGACCCGCGGCTTTCGCCGTTCAAGGTCGCGGTGCTGCCGCTGTCGCGCAACGCCGACCTGACCCCGAAGGCCAAGGAAGTCGCGGCCACGCTGCGCAAGCACTGGAACGTCGACTTCGACGACGCCCAGGCGATCGGCCGCCGCTACCGCCGTCAGGACGAGATCGGCACGCCGTACTGCGTCACGGTCGACTTCGACTCGCTCGAGGACCAGGCCGTGACCGTGCGCGAGCGCGACTCGATGTCGCAGGAGCGCATCGCGATCGACCAGCTCGAGTCCTACCTGGCGGGCCGCCTCATCGGCTGCTGAACCACCCGGGGCCCGGGTACCCCTGACACCTGTCACGGCCAAGTCGTGACGCACGGTCTGGGGACCCGGGCCTTCCGGGCGGCAGCCTGGGGGCATGCGAGAAACAGACATCCAGGCGGTGGCGGCGGGGGCCGCGATCCACCTCACCGGCCTGCGGAAGCACTACGGCGAAGTCCACGCGGTCGACGGCGTCGACCTGACGATCGCCCCGGGCGAGGTGGTCGCCCTGCTCGGCCCGAACGGTGCGGGCAAGTCCACCACCGTCGACATGATCCTCGGCCTGACCAGCCCCGGCGACGGCGATGTGCGCGTGTTCGGGCGCAAGCCGATCGACGCCGTCCGCGCCGGCCTGATCGGCGCGATGCTGCAGGGCGGCGCCCTGATGGACGACCTGACGGTCGGGGAGACCGTCGGCATGGTCGCGGCGCTGCACCGCCGGCCGATGCCGGTGGCCGAGGCCCTGCGCGCCGCCGGCGTCGAGGAGCTGGCCGGCCGTCGCGCGAACAAGCTCTCCGGCGGGCAGAAGCAGCGGGTGCGCTTCGCCGTCGCCCTGGTCAGCAACCCCGACCTGCTGATCCTCGACGAGCCGACCGCGGCGATGGACGTCGGCACCCGGCGCGAGTTCTGGCGCTCGATGTACTCCTTCACCGAATCCGGGCGCACGGTCCTGTTCGCCACCCACTACCTCGAAGAGGCCGAGGAGTTCGCCGACCGCGTGGTGCTGATGCGCCGCGGCCGGATCGTCGCCGACGGTTCCGTCGCCGAGGTCCGCGCCCTGGCCGGCGGCCGCACCCTGCGCGCGGCCGTCCCGGGCGCGACCGACGCGGTGATCGCCGCGCTGCCCGGCGTCAAGGAGTTCGAGCTGCGCGGCGACCGCGTCGCGATCTCCAGCGGTGACTCCGACGCCACGCTGTGGGCGCTCAAGGCGGCCCTCCCGGCCGTGCACGACGTCGAAATCAGCGCCATCGGCCTCGAAGGCGCCTTCCTCTCCCTGACCGCCGACGAGACCGCGGAGCCCGTGCGATGAACGCCACCTACCTGTTCACCGAGATCCGCCGGAACTTCCGCGCCCCGCGGTTCCTGGTCTTCGTGATCGTGTTCCCGGTGCTGATGTTCCTGTTGCAG
The DNA here is from genome assembly GCF_030285645.1 of Amycolatopsis sp. DG1A-15b. GTDB lineage: Bacteria > Actinomycetota > Actinomycetes > Mycobacteriales > Pseudonocardiaceae > Amycolatopsis. The sequence continues at coordinate 5,206,246 of NZ_CP127296.1, read as the reverse complement.
GCCAACGTCTTCACCAAGACGAGCGACCCGGACCACGCGAAGATCGCCGCCATCATCATGATCAACATGATGACCTTCGGCACGTTCGCCGCGGCCAACACCAGTGGCGGGCGGCTCGCCCTGGAACGAGCGCTCGGGTGGCAGCGGCAGCTGCGGCTGACCCCGTTGACCGGGTTCGGCTACCTCGGCGGCAAGGCGCTGTCCGGGATGCTCGTCGGGCTGCCCGCGCTGGTCCTGGTGCCGCTGCTGGCCGTGACCGTCGAGAGCGTGCACGTAGACGCGGCGGGCTGGGTCCGGATCTTCCTCGGCGTCTTCCTCGGCACGCTCCCGCTGGTGCTGCTCGGCCTGCTGATCGGACAGTTCGGCACCCCGGACTCGATGCAGCCGATCAGCATGATCGTCACCCTCGGCATGGGCTTCCTCGGCGGCCTGTGGATCCCGCTGGAAACGATGCCCTCGTGGATGCACGACGTCGCGCAGATCATGCCGACGTACTGGGTGCTACAGGTGGTGCGGCCCGCGGTGACCACCGACATGGTGGTTTCGCTGCCCCAGGCCGCGGGTGTGCTCGCCGCGTGGACGGTCGTGCTGGGGGCGCTGGTGATCAGGCGTTACCGTAAGGACAGCGCCCGCGTCTGAGGGCCGGAAGGACGAGGAACCATGGCGAAGGGCGAGGGCGCGGACCACCGGTTCGGCTTGCAGAACCGGGAAGCGTGGTGGGACGACCCGGTCCCCGGCCGGGGCGGCGGCGGCCCGGACAAGCTGCGGTGGCCGATCTTCTCGATCGCGTTCACGTTGCCCTACCTCATCCCGGTGACGAAGCGGCTGCTGGCGGCGGACCACGTGACACCCGGCCTGATCGGGCTGTGGGCGCTCGTCTACGGCTATGCGCTTTCGTACGCGCTCTTCCCGTTCGCGTTCGACCGCGGCCGCCGGGTCCGCTTCGGCTACGGGGTGGTGATGCTGGCCCTGGGTCTCACCCTGGTCACCGTCCTGCCCGCCAGCCCGTTCGTCCTGCTCTACGGCACCGCGGCGATGGTCTTCCTGGTGCCGCCGGCGTGGGTGGTGATCCTCGACGGCTCGGCGCTGGTGCTGGCGGCCGGGGTCCTGCTGCTGGCCGGCCGGTTCGGGAACGACTACGGCGACCTGATCACCGTCGGGTCGGTCACCCTGGCGATGTTCTTCATGTCCAGCCTCATCCGCGCGATCCGCCGGCTGGAGCTCGCCAACGAGGAGATCGCCACCCTCGCCGTCACGAACGAGCGGGAGCGCCTGGCCCGCGACCTGCACGACCTGCTCGGGCACAGCCTCACCACGATCACCGTCAAGGCGGGGCTGGCCCGGCGGGTGCTGGAGAGCGCCGGCGACATCCCGCGCGCGGTGGAGGAGATCCGAGAGGTCGAAAGCCTCACCCGCAGTGCCCTCTCCGACGTCCGCGCGACCGTGTCGGCGAACCGGGAGGTGTCGCTGTCCGCGGAGCTCGTCGGCGCCCGCGCGGCGCTGCGGGCCGCGGAGATCGACGCCGACCTGCCGCACGCCGTCGACAACGTCCGGCCGGAGTTCCAACCCACCTTCGGGTACGTGCTGCGCGAAGCCGTGACGAACGTGCTGCGGCACTCCGGGGCCGACCGGGTGCGCGTGCGGCTGGGCGGCAACTGGCTGGAGATCGAGGACGACGGCACCGCCACCGGCGTCGTCGCGGGCAACGGCCTGCGCGGGCTTTCCGAGCGGCTGGACGCGGTCGGGGGCACGCTGCGGACGTCGGCCCGGCCTGGGGGAGGATTGCTCGTGCGGGCGGAGATCCCGTTGCCCGAACCGAGCCCGGCCACCCCGGCCGTGCGTGCCGAACCCGCGGGAGGTCTCGCTTGATCCGGGTACTGCTGGCCGACGACCAGGCCATGGTCCGCGGGGCACTGGCCACCGTGCTGGGCCTCGAGAACGACATCGAAGTGGTCGGGCAGGTCGGCTCCGGCGACGAGGTGGTGGCCGCGGCGCGCGAGACCAAGCCGGACGTCGCGCTGCTGGACGTCCAGATGCCGGGCAAGGACGGCCTGGCTGCCGCGGCCGACCTGCGGGCCGCGCTCCCGTCGTGCCGGGTGATCATCTGCACGACGTTCGGCCGTCCCGGTTACCTCGCCCGGGCGATGGCGGCGGGCGCGGCCGGGTTCGTCGTCAAGGACGCTCCGCCGGAGCAGCTCGTCGAAGCCGTCCGGCGGGTCCACAGTGGACTGCGTGTGGTGGACCCGGCGCTGGCCGCGGAATCCCTCGCCACCGGGGCCAGCCCGCTCACCGGCCGGGAGCGGGACGTCCTGCGGGAGGCCAAGGACGGCAGCACGGTGGCCGACGTGGCCCGCGCCCTGCACCTTTCGGAAGGCACCGTCCGCAACCACCTGTCCGCGGCGATCGGCAAGACCGGCGCCCGGACGCGGGCCGAAGCCGTGCGCGTCGCCGAGGAGCGTGGCTGGCTCTGAGCCGCCTCTGAAAGAATGGCGCGGATGGGTACCGCTGAACGCACCGAACCGTCGCTCGCGAGCTGGGCGCGCCGGATCGCCCTCGGCACGGTCTTGCTGCTGCTGGCGCTCGTCGGCGGCACGGCGTTCCGGGTCTGGCAGGTGGCCCGCGAGAACGACCGGACCCCCGCCGACGTCATCGTTGTGCTGGGCGCGGCCCAGTACAACGGCAAGCCGTCGGACATCTACGCGGCCCGGCTGGCGAAGGCCAAACAGCTCTACGACGCCGGCGTCGCGAAGACGATCGTCACCGCGGGCGGCAAGAAGGCCGAAGACAACTTCACCGAGGCCAGGGCCGGCCAGCTCTGGCTGACCCGGCGCGGGGTGCCGGCGACGGCGACGCTCGCCGTCGGCGAAGGCAGCGACACGCTGCGGAGCCTGCGCGCGGTCGCCCAGCAGGTGGAGGCCCGCGGCTGGCGCACGGCGGTGCTGGTGAGCGACCCGTGGCACTCCTTCCGCGCCCGGACGATGGCGGGCGACCTGGGCCTGGACGCCTGGACCGCGCCGACGCACAGCGGACCGATCGTCCAGGAGCGCGTCACCCAGGTGCGGTACATCGTGCGCGAGACCGGCGCGCTGCTCTACTACCGGCTGACCAAGACCCCGGCTGACGACCTGTTCGCGACGTTCCTGGGTTAGGCGTTCTGTCGGTGGGCCCGTTTAGGCTGGTCGGGTGGACTACACCGAGCACGACACCGCCCGCCTGCTGCCGGAGCCGGCGAAGGGTGCGGCGCTGCCCGGCGCCCGGGCGGACGGGCGCAGCGCGTTCTCCCGCGACCGCGCCCGGGTGCTGCACTCCGCCGCGCTGCGGCGGCTGGCCGGCAAGACCCAGGTGGTCGGGCCGGGGGAGGGCGCCGAGGTCACCGGTGTCCCGCGCACCCGGCTGACGCACTCGCTGGAGGTCGCCCAGATCGGCCGCGGCATCGCCGACGAGCTGGGCGCCGACCCGGACCTGGTGGACACCGCGGGCCTGGCGCACGACATCGGGCACCCGCCGTTCGGGCACAACGGCGAACGCGCGCTCGACGAGGTGGCCAGCGCGTGCGGCGGGTTCGAGGGCAACGCGCAGACGTTGCGCATCCTCACCCGGCTGGAGCCGAAGCTGCTGTCCGCCGAGGGTGACCCGGTCGGGCTCAACCTCACCCGCGCGTGCCTGGACGCGACCACGAAGTACCCGTGGCCGCGCCGGCCGGGGCAGGTGAAGTACGGCGTGTACGGCGACGACGTGCCGGTGTTCGAGTGGTTCCGTTCGGGGGCGCCGGCGGAGCAGCGGTGCCTGGAGGCCCAGATCATGGACTGGGCGGACGACGTCGCGTACTCGGTGCACGACGTCGAGGACGGGGTGCTGGCCGGCCGGATCAAGCTGCGCGTGCTCGCCCACCCGGACGAACGCGCGGCCGTCGCCGAGGCCGCGGCCAAGCACTTCTCCGCGCAGTCGGTGTCCACTTTGGAGGATGCGGCGACGGAACTGCTGGCGCTGCCGGTGGTGGCGGCGCTGGCCTCGGCCGAGCCGGACGGTTCGCCGGGCGCCCAGGTCGCTTTGAAACGGCTGACGAGCGAGCTGGTCGGCCGCTTCACGACGGCGGCGGTCACCGGCACGCGCGAGAAGTTCGGCGAGGGGCCGCTGGGGCGCTACCGGGCGAACCTGTGCGTCCCGGAGCAGGTGGCGGCGGAGGTGGCGCTGCTGAAGGCGCTGGCCCTGCGGTACGTGATGAGCGACCGCCGCCGGCTGGCGATGCAGGAGGGCCAGCGCGAGCTGCTGGCCGAGCTGGTCCACGCCCTGGCGCGCCGGGCCCCGGAGTCCCTCGACCCGCTGTTCGCCCCGGCCTGGAACGCGGCCGCGGACGACGCCGCCCTGCTCCGGGTGGTGGTCGACCAGGTCGCCTCCCTCACCGACGCCCAGGCCCACGCCTGGTACTCCTGGCACGTGACCCGCCTCCACCGCTGACACCGGCCGGTCGGCGCCGTCCGGCGATCCGGCATTCGGCTCCGGGCCGCGGTCGGGGGATTTGTCATCCTCGGGTGGACTTGCGCGCAGGCGGCCGGTGGGGGTGGCGTTCCGGTAGTCTCGCCCGCATGGCCACGGACAGCCACCTCCGGTTCGCGCTCGCCGTCCACTCGGCCCTCGGTGCCGGGGGCGGGAACACCTGCTTTTCGCCGTACTCCGTGGCCAGCGCGCTGACCCTCGCCGCCCGCGCGGCCCGGGGGCAGACCCGGGACGAGCTGGTCGCCCTGCTCGGCGACCCGGGTGAGCAGACCGCCCTGCTGCGGGAGGCCACCCAGCTCGTCGAAGAGACGCACAGCAAGGAACAGCCCGAGCTGGCCGTCGCGAACACGCTGTGGGCGGACGACCGCCTTCCGCTCGAGGACTCCTTCAAGGCCGAACTCGCCGAGTGGCCCGGGGCCGCCGTTGCGAGCGCGCCCTTCGAAAAAGAGCCCGAGGCCGCTCGCGCGCTGATCAACGACGACGTCGAGCGCACCACCCGTGGGCTGATCCCGCACCTGCTGCCGCCCGGCTCGATCGACTCCGACGTCGCGGCCGTGCTGGTCAACGCGCTTTACCTGAAAGCCGCCTGGAAACTGCCGTTCCGCGAGGCCAACACCTCGGACGCGCCGTTCCACGCGCCGTCCGGCACCCGGGACGTGCCGACCATGTGGCTCAGCGAGAGTCTCGGCTACGCGCACCGCGACGGCTGGCAGGCGGTGCAGCTCGCCGCGGCCGGTGGCCTGCAGGCCGTGGTGCTGCTGCCCGACGGCGAACTCGCTGAAGCGGAACCCCGGCTCGACCAGCCGTCCCTGACGCGCCTGCTCGGCGAAATCCGCTTCAAGCGGGTGGAACTCGCGCTCCCCAAGGTTTCCCTCGACGTGTCCAGCTTGCTGGGCGGCGTGCTGCGCGGCCTGGGTGTGCGGACGATGTTCACCGACAAGGCCGACCTGAGCGGGCTCACGCCGGATCCTCGGCTGCTCGTGTCCGAGGTGGTGCACCAGGCCGTGCTGCGCGTCGACGAACAGGGCTTCGAGGGGGCCGCGGCCACCGCGCTGGTCATGCGCCTCACCTCGATGATGATCGACGACCCGGTCGCCGTCACGGTGGACCGGCCGTTCCTGCTGCTGGTCCGGCACGCCGGGACCGGGGCGCTCTACTTCGTCGCCAGGGTGGTCGAACCGTGAGCTTGAAGTCCGAAGCCGTCCCCGAGCTGGTGCCACCCGCTCCCGAACTCCCCGAAGGCCCGAAGAGCTGGGCGTGGCAGGACTCCGCGATCACCGGCGGGTTCCTGCTGTTCACGATCCTGCTCTACAACGGGCTGTGGTTCGACCTCAAGCGCGGCTACCTCTGGAACGGCGGGGCCGACCAGAGCCAGTGGGAGTGGTACTCGACGGTCGTCGCGAAGGCCGTCCTCCACTTCCAGAACCCGTTCACCACGGACCTGCAGAACTACCCGCTCGGCGTCAACATGGCGGCGAACGCGGCGATGTTCGGCCTGAACATCCCGCTGGCGCCGATCACGCTGACCTTCGGCGCGACGCTGACCTGGGCGATCGTGCTCACCGCCGGCCTCGCCGGCACCGCGACCGGCTGGTACTGGGTGTTCTCCCGGCACCTGGTGCCGAACCGGACGGCGGCCGCGATCGGCGGCGCGTTCTGCGGCTTCGCGCCGCCGATGATCTCGCACGGCAACGCGCACCCGAACTTCGTCGTGCTGTTCGTGCTGCCGTTCATCGCGCTCAAGACGATCCAGATCGCGCGCAACGAGCGCCCGGTGCGCAACGGCATCGTGCTCGGGCTGCTCGTCGCGTGGCAGATCCTGCTGGGCGAAGAGCCCCTGGCCATCTTCGCGCTCACCTTCCTCGTCTTCGTGGTGGCGTACCTGATCCCGCGCCGCGCGGAGATCCGCGGCATGCTGGCGCCGCTGGGCAAGGGCATCGGGATCGGCGCGGTCGTCGCCCTGCTGATCGCCGGATTCCCGCTGTACTGGCAGTTCTTCGGCCCGCAGAGCTTCCACTCGCTGCTGCACGGTTCGGCGGGCAACGACACCGCGGCGTTCACCCGCTTCGCGACGCAGTCGGTCGCCGGCGCGCCCGAGGCGGCCGCGGACGTCTCGATGAACCGCACCGAGGAGAACGCCTTCTTCGGCTGGCCGCTGATCGCGCTCATGGTGATGCTGACGATCTGGCTGTGGCGTGACGTCGTTTCGCGGGCGCTCGCGATCACGATGTACGTGATGGCCGTGCTGTCGCTGGGCGTCGAGATCACGGTGGCGCACGAGGACACCGGCTTCGCCGGCCCGTGGAAGTGGCTGGGCCAGCTGCCGCTGCTCGACTCGCTGCTCGAGTCCCGGCTCGCGATGGGTTGCATCCCGGTGGCAGGCGCGCTCCTGGCGATCGCGACGCACCGGGTCTGGACGGCGGCGGCCGAGCAGCCGGCGCCGTCCGACGGCAAACCCGCGTTCCCGCTGCGGATGATCTGGATCGGCGCGGTGGTGGCGGTGCTGCTGCCGATCGCGCCGACGGAGCTGGTGACGCACCAGCGTCCCCTCTCGCCGCCGTTCTTCGCCGACGGGATCTGGCGCCAGTACGTCGCCCCGGGCGGTTCGCTGGTGCCGGTGCCGCTGCCGAGCACCGGGGAGGCCGAGCCGCTGCACTGGCAGGTCGACGCGGGCCTCGGCTACCCGATGCCGGAGGGCTACTTCGTCGGCCCGACGTCCCCGGACGACCGCCGCGGCCGCTACGGCGCCGTCCCGCTGCCGACGTCGGACCTGTTCGCCCAGGTCGAGCGCACCGGCCAGGCGGCGGAGGTCACCGAGGCCGACCGCACCCAGGCGCTCGCGGACCTGCGGGCCTGGAAGGCGAACGTGCTCGTGGTGGGGCCGCGGCAGAACCAGGAAGCGCTGAAGTCCACTGTGGAGCTGTTGCTGCGCAAGCCCGCGGAGTTCGTCGGCGGGGTGTGGATCTGGGACGTCCGCCCGCTGACGGCGTCGGCGTCGTGACCACTGTGGACGAACAGGGCCGGCCCGAACCGCCCCTCGACGGTGACGAAGCGACCACGCTCCTCGGCTTCCTGGACTTCCACCGCGCGACGCTGGCCTGGAAGTGCGCCGGACTGGACGCGGCGGCCCTGCGCGCGACGCACCCGCCGTCCAGGATGACGCTCGGCGGGCTGCTCAAGCACCTGGCCTACGTGGAGGACCACTGGTTCGGCCACGTGCTGCAGGGCCGTGACCGGATGGCTCCGTTCGACGCGATCGACTGGACGGCGACGCCGGACTGGGACTGGGATTCGGCCGCGGACGACACCCCGGACCAGCTGCGCGAACTCTGGGCGAACGCGGTCGAGCGCTCACGGGCGGCGGTGACGGAAGCACTGGCGAACGGCGACCTGGCGCAGCGGGCCCGGCGTCCCCGGCGGGACGGCAGCGCACCGACCCTGCGCTGGACCCTGGTCCACATGGTCGAGGAGTACAGCCGCCACAACGGCCACGCCGACCTGCTCCGCGAGTCGATCGACGGCAGCGCGGGGGAGTAGCCGGACCCTAGAGCCGCAGGCCCACCAGCTTGACCAGGAACCGGTCCAGCTGCTCGTCCGCGGGCGGCCAGGGCAGGTCGGGCTCGTTGATCCGCTGGGCCAGCATGCCGTTGACGGCGGTCCGCAGGTCGATCGCGACCGTGGCCGGGTCGTCGGCCGGGGCCACGCCGGCGTCCATGCACGCCTGGACCGCCTCGACCGTGCGGGCGACCATGACCTCCTTGAACGGCATTCCGAGCCGCCGGTGGACCTTGCTCTCGTGGAGCACCTTGTAGAGCCCGGAATGTTCCTGCGCCCACGCCGCCTGCGCCAGGATCCGGGCGCGGAGCGCGGCCGCCGGGCCGGAGGCCGCCGCGGCGGCCTCGTCGCCGACGCCGACCAGCTCCTCGTGGCAGCGCTGCATGGCGGCCAGCACGAGGGCGTCGCGGTCCGGGAAGTGCAGGTAGACCGACGTCGCCGCGATCGACACCTCGCGGGCGACCGCCCGCAGGGACAGTGCCTCGTCGTCGGCGAGCTCGTCGAGCATCCGGACGGCGGCCGTGACGATCTCGTTGCGCAGCAGTTCGCCTTGGCCGCGGGCGTTCGGGCGGCGTCTGGTCTCTTCCATCGGCACCCAGTGTAGCTGGACACCCATTGCGCTACAGGTGTAGCGTAATTCGCACTACAGCTGTAGCGCTACGAACGTTCATCCATCTGAGGGAGCATGAGCTTGACCACCACCGAAACGCCGTCGAACCTCGACCGGCTGGCCGCGCTCGACCCGGTCTTCGCCCAGATGGTCGGGGCCACCGCGAAGTACGTCCGGTCGATTCCCGAGCTGACCGACCGGGAGAAGACGTTCCTGTGCGTCACGGCCGACGTCTGCCAGGCGAGCCTCGGCCTCGCGTTCACAGCCCACGTGCAGACCGGGCTTGCGGCCGGGGTGTCCACAGCGGACATCCGCGAACTGCTGCGGTTCGTCTCGTACGACTGCGGTTACCACGCTGCCGCCGCCGGGATCGAACGGATCACCGAACTCGAGACGGAGCTCGGCCTGGCGCGTCCGGATGCCGAACCCCTGGCCGCAGAGCTGGTGTCGACCGGCCCGGACGCGGCACCCAGCCCGCTGCCGGAGGCGGTGCGGGCCCGGTTGACCGAGCTGGACCCGCACTTCACCGGCTACTTCGACCTGCAGTCGCGGATGCGCACCGGACACGGGCCGGGCACGCTCAGCGAACGTGAGCGCGGCCTGGTCAGCCTCAGTGTCGACGTCCACTACCAGACCCTGGCCGACACCTTCCGCACGCACGTCGGGCGCGCGCTGCGGGGTGGGGCGTCGCCGGAGGACGTCCGGGCGGCCCTGCGGTTCAACGCCCAGTTCGGCGTCACCCGGGCCTGGCACGGCTGGGAAGCGCTGAACGCGATCCTGGCTTAACCGAGGACCTCGTCCGCGAGCCGGCTCAGGTAGCCGGCGAACCGCTCGCGGTCCTCCTGGGGCCAGTGGCCCACCAGTGCTTCGAACGCCTGACGCTGGTGGGCCCGCGAAGCGTCGAGGAACTCCTTCGCCGCGTCCGTGAGAGTCAAGACCGCGCGGCGCGCGTCGCGAGTCGACGTCGAACGTTCGACGAAACCTTCTCGCGCCGCTTCGCTCACCATCCGGCTCGCGACCGAGCGGTCGATGCCCAGCTGGTGCGCCACGTCCGCGACGGTCACCTCCTCGCCGGCCGCACCGTCGATCGCCTGGATGACGAACAGGTTCGGCACCGTCCACGACGGCGGCGCGCCGGCGGCGAAGCGCTCGACGACGTCCGGGGCCCACTGGCGCGCCCAGTGTCGGACCAGGCGGAACAGGGCCGGGCCGCCCTCGCTTGATGTGTGCATAAGACACGTTATAACGTGTGCTTTATGCACGCATCTCGGAATCTCGCCTACGCCGGCCTCCTGCTCGGCATGGCCATGGCCCAGCTGGACGGCCTGGTCCTCACCGCGGCCCTGCCGTCGATCGGCGCCGACCTGCACGCCCGGACCGGCCTCGTCGCGGTCACCGCCGCCGGCCTGCTGACCCTGACCGTCGCGACGCCGCTGCACGGCAGGCTCGGTGACCTGTACGGCCGCCGGATCTCCTTCGCGCTGTCGGTCCTCCTCTTCGCCGCAGCCTCCGCGTGGTGCGCCGCCGCGCCCGATCTCGGCTCGCTGATCGCCGCCCGCGCGCTGCAGGGCCTGGGCGGGAGCGGGCTGATCGTCACGGCGATGAGCGCGCTCGGCGAGCTGTTCGACCGCGACGAGCTGCTGCGCCGCCAGGGCTGGCAGGCGGCCGTCTTCGCGGCCGCCACCCTGGGCGGGCCGCCACTGGGCGGACTGCTCGCGGCCGGACCCGGCTGGCGGTGGATCTTCCTGGTCAACCTGCCCTTGAGCGTGCCCGCCCTCGTCCTGGGGTGGCGCGGGCTCCCCGCGAAATCACGCCGGGGCGAGGAAAGGTTCGACGTCCTGGGCAGCGTGCTGCTGACCGTCGCGGGCGCCGCCGTCGTCGCGCTCGGCACCTTCGACGCGCTGGCAAGGAGTCCACTGTGGACGCCGGTGCTGCTCGGGACGACCGTGGTGGCGGGCTTCCTGTTCGTCCGGCGGCAGCGCCGCACGCCGAGCCCGCTGATCTCGCCGAAGGTGTTCGCCGACGCCGTCCTCAAGCGCGCGGTGGTGGTCAACGGCCTGGCGGGTGCCGCGCTCTACGGCACCTTCACCTACGTCGCCCTGGTCGCCGCTTCGGGTGCGGGCGCGGCGGGCACCGGGCTGCTGCTCGTCGCCATGACCGCGGGACAGCTCGTCCTGTCGGCGTCCTTCGCCGCACTGGCCCGGCGGCACCCGGAGATGACGGCGTGGGGCCGGTCCGGCTGCCTGCTCGGCACGGCCGGGCTCGCCGCGATCGCCGTGGCGGCCGCCCTCGACGGCGAACCCTGGCTCCTCGCCCCGGGCCTGTTCGCGATCGGCGCGGCCTTCGCCGTCTGCACCTCCGCCTACACCGTCCTCGGCCAGACGCGGGCCGACCGGGCGCTGCTCGGCGTCACGCTGGGGTCGCTGACCTTCGCCCGGCAGGCCGGCGGCCTGGCCGGGGCCGCGGTGTTCGGCTGGCTCGCGCTGGCCACGACCGGCGGGCTGGCCACGCCGGGCCTCACCGTCGTGTTCGCCGCGGCGGCCGTGACGATGCTGGTGGCGTGGCTCACGTCGCCGGTCGTCACGTCTCCGGAAGCCGTCTCGTCCAGTTCGTAGCACCGAGACGAAGGAGACCGAAATGCCGCGCATCCCCGCCAAGAAGACGTCCGAAGCCGGGCTCTTCCTCAAGCTCGTCTACCGGATCGCCGGCCGCCGCTTCGGCGCGGTGCCCGAGCCGATGGCCGTCGTCGCGCACCACCCCGCCCTGCTGCGGACGTCCGTGGTGCACGAGCTGCTGGCCGAGCGGGCGGCGAAGAAGATCCCGGCGAACGTGCGGGAGCTCGCCGTCTACCGGGTCGCGACGCGGATCGGCTGCTCCTGGTGCGTCGACTTCGGCACCATGCTGCAGAAGCACGACGGCCTCGACATCGAGCGGCTCACGAAGATCGACGACTACGCGACCTCGCCCGCCTTCAGCCACCAGGAGCGGCTGGCGCTCGCCTACGCCGACGCGATGTCGTCGGACCGGGTGACGGTGACCGACGACCAGGTCGCCGAGCTGGAGCGCGAGTTCGGCCGCGACGGCGTCCTCGAGCTGACGTACCAGATCGCGCTGGAGAACTCCCGGGCCCGGATGAACAGCGCGCTCGGCATCGTCGACCAGGGCTTCACCTCCGGCGACGCGTGCCGGGTCCCGCTCCCGTAGGAGGCCGGGAACCCGACCCGGTGGGACGCGCCACCGGGGTCCGCCGCGGGACCGTTCCGGCATGCACCTCGTCGCCAGTGAACGGATCAAGCTCTTCAGCATCGCCACCCCCTGGGTGTGCGGTGTCTTCACCCTGGTCGCACTGGCCTTCCCGGCCGCGATCACCGCGCTCAGCGCCGGCGAGTCCCGCCTGCCGCCCACGGTCGCGAGCACCCAGTTCGGCTCCCAGCTCGCCCTGGTCGCCGTGCTGGTGCTGGCCGCGCTCGCGGTGACCGGCGAGTACCACTCCGGCACGATCCACGGCACCTTCCAGGCCGTGCCGCGCCGGAGCCCGGTGCTGCTGGCCAAGGCCGCGCTCGTCGCCGGGTACGCCTTCCTGCTCGGCGAAGCCGCCGCGTTCACGGCCTGGCTGGTGGCCCGGGTCCTCGCGCCGGAGGCCGACCTCGCCCTGGACAGCGCCGCGGACTGGCGGATCGTCGCCGGCACCGGACCGGTGTTCGCGCTGGCCGCCGTCTGCGGGGTCGGCGTCGGCCTGCTCGTGCGGTACACGGCCGGCGCCGTGGCCGTGCTCGTCGTCTACCCGCTCATGGCGGAGAACGTCGTCCAGCTGATCCCGCGGGCGGGCCGGGCCATCCACCAGTGGCTGCCGTTGAACGCCGTCACGAAGTTCCTCAGCGGGAGCGGGGAGGCCAACGCGGGCCGGGACGGCGGCAACGCCGCGGTCCTGTCCGACTCGCCGCTGAGCCCGGGCTGGGCGCTGGCCTACTTCGGTGTCTTCGCGCTCGTGCTGCTGGCCGCCGGGATCGTGCAGGTCAAGCGCCGGGACGCGTGATCCGGGCCAGCTTGTCCGGGTTCACGACGTCGTAGATCGCCACGATCTTCCCGTCGCGGACGGTCATCGCCTGGACGTGTTCGTCGAGGGCGAAGAAGCCGTCCTGGCCGGGCTGCGGCGCCAGGTACACGCCCAGATCGCCGTTGACGAGCACCGGCGTGCCGCCGGTGAGCACGCCGGGCGGGTACTTGCTCGTGAGGCCCACGAAGAACCGGGCGATCTTGTCCGCGCCGACGATGAGCTGGCGCGTGGTCCGGCCCCTGCCGTTCGAGTCGCCGATGAGCACGACGTCCGGGGCGAGCAGCTCGGTGATCGCCTGGATGTCGCCGGCCTGCAGGGCGATGACGAACTTCTCGAGGATCTTCGCCTGGTCGTCCAGCGGGACGCGCGGCGCCGGGTCGGCGTCGGCGAGGGCCTTGCGGCCGCGGGAGGCGTACTGGCGCGCGGCGTCGACCGAGACGCCGAGGGCGTCCGCGATCTCCGCGAACGGCACCGAAAAAGCGTCGTGCAGCACGAACGCGACGCGCTGCTCCGGCGTCAGCTTGTCGAGGACGACGAGCGCGGCCATCCGCAGGCCGTCGTCACGGACCGCGACGTCCAGGGGGTCCTCGCTCACCGGCCGCCCGAACGGCGTGACGACCGGCTCCGGCAGCCAGTTGCCGACGTAGCGCTCCCGCTGCGCCGCGGCCGACTTGAGCCGGTCGAGGCAGATCCGGCCGACGACCGTGGTCAGCCAGCCCCGCAGGTCGCGGATCGCCGCGCGGCCGGCGTCGTCCAGGCCGGCCAGCCGCAGCCACGACTCCTGGACCGCGTCCTCGGCGTCGGCGCGCGTGCCGGTCAGCCGGTAGGCCACCCCGATGAGGTGACTGCGGTGCGCGGCGAACTCCGTGGCGAGGGTGTCCTGGGCGGTGGGCGTGGAGGCCATGCCCCGAGTGTGCCGCAAGTGGCAAGACTAGAGTGGATGACGTGGCAGGACGGATTCGGGAGAGCGACATCGCGGAGGTGCGCGAGCGGAACCGGATCGACGAGGTCGTCGGGGAGTACGTGGCCCTGCGCCGCGCCGGTGGGGGCAGCCTGAAGGGGCTCTGCCCGTTCCACAACGAGAAGACCCCGTCCTTCAACGTCCGCCCGGCGCACGGCACCTTCCACTGCTTCGGCTGTGGCGAGGGCGGCGACGTGATCAAGTTCGTCCAGAAGATCGACCTGATCACGTTCGTGGAGGCCGTCGAGCGGCTGGCCGACCGGGTCGGCATCCGGCTCACCTACGAGGGCGGCGGCGCGACGATCCAGCGGGACCGCGGCAGCCGCACCCGGCTGGTCGAAGCCCACCGCCTGGCCCAGGAGTTCTACGCCGAGCAGCTGGTCACCGACGAGGCGCGCCCGGCGCGGGACTTCCTGTCCGAGCGCGGGTTCGACGCCGCCATGGCGAAGACGTTCGGCTGCGGGTACGCACCCGGCGGCTGGGACAAGCTGACGAAGTTCCTGCTCAACCGCGGCTTCGAGGTCAAGGAACTGCTCACGGCGGGGCTGTCCAAGGAAGGCCAGCGCGGCCCGATGGACCGCTTCCACCGGCGGCTGGTCTGGCCGATCCGCGACGTCGGCAACGACGTCGTCGGCTTCGGCGCGCGGCGGCTGTTCGACGACGACCGGATCTCGGCGAAGTACCTCAACACCGCCGAGTCGCCGATCTACAAGAAGTCCCAGGTCATGTTCGGCCTCGACCTGGCCAAGCGCGAGATCGCGAAGCGGCACCAGGTGGTCGTGGTCGAGGGCTACACCGACGTCATGGCGATGCACGCGTCCGGCGTGCCGACGGCGGTGGCGTCGTCGGGCACGGCGTTCGGCGAAGATCACATGAAGGTGCTGCGCCGGCTGATGATGGACGACGACGCCTTCCGCGGCGAAGTCATCTTCACCTTCGACGGCGACGAAGCAGGCCAGAAGGCGGCGCTCAAGGCGTTCGAAGGCGACCAGACGTTCGCCGGCCAGACGTACATCGCGGTGGCGCCGGACGGCATGGACCCCTGCGAGCTGCGCCTGGCCAAGGGCGACAGCGCGGTGAAGGACCTGGTCGCGCGGCGGACGCCGCTGTTCGAGTTCGTCATCCGCAGCACGCTGAAGAACTACGACCTCGACTCGGTCGACGGGCAGGTCGCGGCCCTGCAGAAGACCGTGCCGATGGTGGCGTCGATCAAGGACCGTGCGGCCCGCGACGGCTACGCGTCGAAGCTCGCCTGGTGGGTGGGCTGGCAGGACGTCGCGCAGGTGGTCAACCGCGTCCGCGGCAGTGCGGGCGCGACGGACAAGCGTGGCGGAGCGCCCCTGCGCCAGCCCGCGCGCGTCGGCGCTCCCGCGGCTCCGGCGGCTCAGGACGTCGCGCGTCCGGCCCCGAAGGACCCGCGGTTCGCCGTGCAGCGCGAGGCGCTGAAGGCCGCACTGCAGCAGCCCGCGATCGCCGGGCCGGAGTACGACGCCTTGCCGCTGGAGGCGTTCACGCACCCGGTGTACGTCGCGGTGCACGAGGCGGTGTTGAAGGCCGGCGGCGCGGGTTCGGGCCTGACCGGCCCGGCGCTGCTGGACGCGGCGGCTCCGCACTGTCCGGAAGGGACGGTCCGGCGGGTGCTGTCCGAGCTGGCCGTGGAACCGTTGCAGGCCAAGGACGAAGTCGACTCCCGGTACATCTCGTCGATCCTCGCGCGGCTGCAGGAGGGCCTCGTCGGACGGCAGATCGCGGAGATCAAGGGGAAGCTGCAGCGGCTGTCGCCGGTCGAAGCGCCGGACGACTACCGCGCGCTGTTCGGCGACCTCGTCGCGCTGGAGCAGTACAAGAAGTCGCTGGGCGAGCAGGCGGCCGCCGGCGCGTGGGGCTGAGATGAATCTCTTGCGCCGGTTGCTCGGCGACCGCACGCCCGCGGACTTCGCCGGTTCGCTCGCGCCGGGCGAAGACGTCGTGGACAGCGCCCCGGTCGAGGGCGGCGGCCACCTGGTGGTGACGGCCCTGGGCCTGTGGATCCCCGCCGAGGACGGCGCCCGCCGCGTCGGCTGGCACCTCATCGGCAAAGCGGCCTGGGCGGACGGCGTCTTCACGCTGACGGAGTCGTCCGAGGTGGGCACGGCGGGTGAGGCGGTCCTGCTGGCCGACCTCCCGCCGGTGCGCTTCCGGCTGCCGTCGCCGGGCAAGGTGCCGCGCGAGGCCTACCAGCGCGTCGAGGGCTCGATCCGCTCGCGGCACCGGCAGGAGATCGGGTCCGGGGGAGCGTGGTTCGTCCAGCGCAAGGTGCCCGGCCGCGACGGCACCGTGCTGCAGGTCCGGCCGGACCCCGGCACCGACGTCGCCCTGGTCGAGGCCATCGCCGAGCAGGCCGCCGCGAAGCTGGTCAACCCGGCCGAGTAGCAGTACGCTCGTACTCAGTACAGGCGTACTGTTTTTCGGGAGGCGACCGTGTGGGACCCGGGCAAGTACCTCGACTACGCCGACCTGCGGGCGCGGCCGTTCTACGACTTGATCTCGCGCATCGGCGCTTCGGCACCGCGGCGCGTCGTCGACCTGGGCTGCGGCCCGGGCAACCTGACCGTGTCGCTGCGGGACCGCTGGCCCTCGGCGACCTTGGAGTGCGGCGACAGTTCACCCGAAATGGTGACCGCGGCCCGCGCGCGCGGCCTCGACGCGGCGTTGCTGGACGTCCGCGACTGGACGCCGGCGCCGGACACCGACGTCGTGGTGTCGAACGCCGTCCTGCAGTGGGTGCCGGACCACGCTGCGCTGCTCCGCCGATGGGCTGCCTCGCTGCCTTCGGGCGCCTACCTGGCAGTGCAAGTGCCGGGCAACTTCAACGCGCCGTCACACGTGCTGACGCGCGAACTGGCGGCGGACCCGGCCTGGGCGTCCCGCTTGGCCGAGGTGGTGCTGCGCGAGGACGACGCGGTGTCGACCCCGCTGGAGTACGCGAACCTCCTGGCCGACACGGGCTGCGACGTCGACGCCTGGGAGACGACGTACGTCCAGCCGTTGCGCGGCCCTTCGCCGGTGCTGGAGTGGATCACGGGCACGGCGCTGCGCCCGATCCGCGCGGCCCTGACCGACGCGGAGTGGCAGCGGTTCCGCGCCGCATTGGCCCCCCGCCTGGACGCGGCCTACCCGCCCCGCGCCGACGGCACGACGTGGTTCGAGTTCCGCCGCGTGTTCTTCGTGGCCCGCGTCAGCGCTTGAGCTTCTCCCCGATCTTGGCCCGCGCAACACCGGCGGCGCCCTGGACCATCGGGTGGTCGACGACCCGGCGGTAGGTGCGCACGAGCTGCTCGTACCGCCCCCGCCCTGCCTTGGCGCCCAGTACGTACCCCAGGCCTGCCCCCAGCAGGAACTTCTTCATCCGCGTCCACGCCTTCCGTCGTTAGGTCGTCCGACTGTCCATTGTCCAGGAAAACCGCCCCCGCGGGGGCGGTTGCGCCAAGTGGGGGGTGGTGTCAGAGGCGGTACGGGCATGGGCTAAAGTTCTTCTTGTCGGTCGGAGAGACCGGCACCGGAAGTGAGCCACATTCCCCTGTAGCTCAACTGGCAGAGCATTCGGCTGTTAACCGGAGGGTTCTTGGTTCGAGTCCAAGCGGGGGAGCAGAGGCCCAGGTCATTGACCTGGGCCTTCTTTGCGTCTTGGGTCGGGG
Source organism: Amycolatopsis sp. DG1A-15b (assembly GCF_030285645.1). GTDB lineage: Bacteria > Actinomycetota > Actinomycetes > Mycobacteriales > Pseudonocardiaceae > Amycolatopsis. The sequence continues at coordinate 5,188,889 of NZ_CP127296.1, read as the reverse complement.
CGGTTTAGTGTCGATTTGACGATCGTCCAAGCGTCGGCCTGCCTGGCTGCCGCTGCTATCCGGGTGACGCTGTCTGCTGGCTTTAATGGCCGTCGGCAGGGCTTCGTGGGCGCGGCTTCGCGGTGCAGTAGCGCCTCCGGTGCGCACTGTGTCGGCCCCGCGTCGATCGCTGCTCATAGGTTGGGCACGCCTGACAGACTGCCGTGGAGCGCGGTCCTGTGCGGTTGGGCGGGTGGCTGTGCTCCAGGTTTGCTCCACCTTGATTGGTGAGAGACCGTCGCTGGCCGGCTGCATCGGTGGTGCCCATCATGTCCTTCAGCGACGCCGTGCGAACGTCAAGCGTGCAGGTCCGTCAGCCTGGCATGATCCGTTGCCGTTTTACACCTCGCCGGGCGACCTCATCGCGGCATGGAGTGCGTTCACAGAAGTCATCGAACGCGTGACAGCGTTGAGCATCGAACGGTCGCGACCTCACCGGATGCCTTGGGGTACCTCGATTCCTTCCTCTCGAGCGGACATCGCACGCTGCCGGTCCTGCTGAACGCGGACTGACCCCACTTACCGTTCCTCGGCCGCGGGGGCTTGCCCTGGAGCCGGGGAGATCAGGGTGTTCACGATGGTGTCGGTGTAGTCGCTGGTGATCGGCTCGCCGGTCACCAGCAGCCGGTACCAGAGCGGGGCGACCAGCATGTCGTCGTAGAGCGCGGGGTCGCCGGCGGCCAGCTGCCCGGCTTCCTGGGCCTTGACGAGCCGGGCCCGGTTGATCGCGGCCAGCGCGGTGTGGACCTTGCCCTGGATCATGGCGGCGAGTTCCGTGTCGAGCTGGGCCGAGCCGATCACGCCCGAGATGATCTGGCCGTGCCGTTCGTCGGCGAAGACCTCGGCGAGGGTGTGCAGCCAGGTGCGCAGGTCGGCGTCGATGTCACCGGTGTCGGGATAGAGGAAGAACCGCTCGCCCAGCCGGTCCATCAGGGCGTCCAGGAACAGCGCCCCCTTCGACGGCCACCAGCGGTAGACCGTCGGTTTGCCCACCTTCGCCCGCGTGGCGACCGCCTCCATGGTCACCGCGGCGTAGCCGCGCTCGGCGCAGAGGTCGACGGCGGCTTGCAGGATCTCGTCCCGGGAGCGTGCGGTCCGGCCGGTGGGTGGGGTGCTCACCGCGATCACTCTACCCAACTACAAAACGTTCTGTTACGTTCTGCCGGGTCATAACGTTACGTAACGTTTTAGAGAGAAGAGGCGACCGTGACCCTCAGGAACGTCAACACCGTCCTGGCCACGGTGGGGGCCTGTTCATCGCCTGCACGCCGCTCGGCGACATGATCACCGTGCCGGCCCACGACGGATCGTCGGCCGCCGCGTTCGGAGTCAATTCCCGTCACCCTTTCCCGGAAAGAGCAAAGTAATGTCCAAATCCTATTACGCGGCACACATCTACATGATCCTCGGAGTGGTTTCCGGCTTGTACTACCGGGAGTTCACCAAGCTCAACGAGTTCGACGGGCCAACCCAGCTCGCGCTCATCCACACGCACCTGCTCGCGCTGGGCATGCTGGGCTTCCTCATCGTCCTGGCGCTCGACAAGCTGTTCCAGCTTTCCGGGACCAGGCTGTTCACCCTTTTCTTCTGGTTCTACAACGCGGGCATCGCCGTCTCGGTCGCCATGATGTTCGTCCACGGCACTCAGACGGTTCTCGGCCTCTCCGTGCCTATGGCCGTCTCCTTGATCGCCGGGCTCGGCCACATCCTGCTCACGGTCGGGCTGATCCTGTTGTTCGTCCTCCTCGGCAAACGCCTCAAGAAGACCGTTCAGCCCGCAGCATGAGCACGGCGGCCCGTCAGTGGCGGATGGCGAGATAGACCCGGGCGGCAACGTCCTGGGCGGCCTGGTTGAAGGCGTGGATCTGGGGTGCGGTGTTGGTGCGCAGCCAGGTCGGCGCCCATTCCAGGGGTGGCGCGTCGCTGATCGGGAGATACACGACGCCGGGCCGCGCGTAGAACCGCGACACCTGCGCGCCCATCACGAAAGCGCCTTCCCCTGCGCCGATCAATGCCAGGGCTTCCTGGAGTGTTTCGAAGCGCGGGCCCGGTTCGATCGGGTCGCCGCCGGGCGTGTGGTCCGGCGTGCGATCCGCGCGCCAGTAAGCCGGGAACGCTTCAGCCACTTGCAGCATTTTGACCGCGGCGAGGTCTTCCAGCGAAACGGTGTCGCGGCGGGCGAGCGGATGCCGGACGGACACCCCCAGCACCCGCGGCTCCGAGAACAGGACCTCGCCGGTGACCATGTCGGGTTCGTCGTGCGGCAGGCTCACGACCAGCAGGTCGGTATCGCCCGCGCGCAGCCGCTGAAGGCCGTCGACGATCTGCACTTCCCTCGGCTGGGCCCGCCAGCCGGGGTGACGCCGGTCGAACAGTTGGGCCCCCTGGACCATGAGCTGTCCCGCCGCGGCGCCGAGGAAACCGACCCGCAGCACACCGTGGACACCACGCGCGGCGTCGGTCGCCCTCCGGAGCCCGGCCTCGATCAGGTCGTAGGCGGGGCGCAGATCGTCGTACAACCGTTGCCCCGCTTCGGTGAAGGCGACATGGCGGCTGGTGCGTTCGAACAGCGGCGTCCCGATCTGGCGTTCGAGCTTCTTGATCGTCTGGCTGATCCGCGCGGTGGTCACGTGCAGGCGGTCGGCAGTGCGGCCGAAGTGCAACTCCTCGCCGACGGTCAGGAACGCTTCCAGTTCAAGCCGCTCCAGCACATGCGCCTCCGGACGTTAAACCCACCTTAATGACTGTTGCACTATGTCACCTTGTTGGCGGATCAGGCCCCCGAAAGACTGAATGAGACAACATCACTCGGTGTCACCGACTCTCACTCAAGGACTCTCTGTGGGCAAGATCGTTTCGCTCGTCTACCTGTCGCTGGACGGGGTGATGGAGAAGCCGACCTGGACCGGGCCGTATTTCAGCGCCGAGCACGCCAAGTTCGCCTACGGTCAGTTGTTCTCCAGTGACGCACTGCTGCTGGGCCGCGTCACCTACGAGGGCATGGCCGCCGCCTGGCCGCACATGGAGGAGTCCGACGGCGACTTCGCCGTCCGGATGAACACTCTCCCCAAGTACGTCGTGTCGACCACCCTGGAAACCGCCGAGTGGAACAACACCACCGTCGTGCGAGGCGATCTGGCCGCCGAGATCCTCGAGCTCAAGGCGCGCTACGCCGGCGACATCCTCATCTACGCCAGCGGAGTCCTGGTGAACTCCCTGATCGAGCTCGGCCTTCTCGACGAACTGAAACTCTGGCTGCATCCCGTGATCGTCGGATGCGGCAAACGCCTGTTCCGCGCGGGCATCGATTCGACCTCGTGGCGTCTCGCGACGACGGCGGCCTTCAGCTCCGGAACGATGATCCTGGACTACCGGCCTCACCCGCCGAGGCCCGGTCTCTCGGACTCCGTTCCGTCTTCATGATCACCGAAGCCGGGCGACTGCGGGTCCGCATCGACACTGGCTTGTCGTTGGCACAGGCGGCCAAGGCCCCCGAAATCGGCGAAGCGGGCCATGCCGCCGGAAAGATCGTCCTCACCGTCTTCGCCTGACCCTTCCCCTTCTCACGAGAGCAGGCCCATGCGTTTGTTCCTTTCCTCCTGGAAACTCGGGGACGCCCCCGAACTTCTGGACGACCTCGCCGGCGACGTCCGGACCGCGGCCGTCATCGGCAACGCGCTGGACGCCCTCCCGGGTCCGGCGAGACGGCAGGCCACCGGCCGCGAGGTTGCACTGCTTCGCGACCGTGGCTACTCAGTGTCCGAAGTGGACTTACGTGACCATTTCGGTGCTTCGAAAGGACTCGCGGAGCGCTTGTCCGGCTTCGGGGTCATCTGGGTCCACGGCGGCAACCCGTTCGTCCTGCGGCTGGCGATGGCCCTCAGCGGCGCCGACGGGATCCTGCCCGGCCTGCTCCGGCGCGACGCCGTCGTCTACGCGGGCTGGAGCGCGGGCGCCTGCGTCCTGTCGCCCAGCCTCCGCGGCCTCGAACTCGTCGACGACCCCGCGGACACCGTCACCGCCTACGACCTGCCGGCGATCTGGGAAGGGCTCGGTCTCTTGGACTACGCCTTCGTCCCCCACTACCGCTCTCCGATCCCCGAGAGCGAGCCCATCGAGCGCGTCGTCGAGCGCTACGACCGCGAAGGAGTTCCGTACCGCACCCTCCGCGACGGCGAGGTCACCATCATCGACCGGCCGTCGACTCCCGCGAACCGCTGACACCCCAACGAAAGAGAGAACCATGAACGCCGTACGACTCCCCGTCGACAAGCTGGCACCGCACATCAACCGCGCGCTCAACTCGCTCGACGCGGCCTCCCGCAAGGTCAGCCTGGAGCCCGCGCTGCTGGAACTGGTGCGAGCGCGCGCTTCCCAGCTCAACGGCTGCGCCTACTGCGTCGACATGCACACCAAGGACGCGCGTACCGGTGGTGAGACCGAGCAGCGGCTCTACGCGCTGCCGGTGTGGCGCGAGACGCCGTTCTTCACCGACCGTGAACGGGCGGCACTCGAGCTGACCGAGGCGGCGACCCGGCTCGTCGACGGCCCCGTCACCGACGAGGTGTTCGGCCGGGCGGCCGCCGAGTTCACCGAGGTCGAGCTCGCCGAGCTGATCTGGACCATCACCGTGATCAACGCCTGGAACCGGCTCGGCGCCACCGCCCGGCCCTGGCCGCTGGACTGACGGCCTCCCTTCTCCCGCCTCACCACAGCCATACGCGCGAACGCGCCTACCGGATCGGAACATCACATGCGCGTCTTCATCACCGGGACCACCGGCTACATCGGGGGTTCGGTCGCCGATCTGCTCCTGCGCTCAGGACATCGGGTCGACGGTCTCGTCCGTAGCGAGGACAAGGCTCGCGAGCTGGAGCGGCGCGGCATCAACCCCGTCATCGGCACGCTCGACGACGCCGCACTGCTCACCGCGCGCGCCCGCGAGGCCGACGCCGTGGTCAACGCCGCCAGCAGTGATCACCGGGGAGCCGTCGAGGCGCTCGTCGAAGGGCTGGCCGGCACCGGTCGTCCGCTGGTGCACACGAGCGGGTCCACCGTCGTCAGCACCGACTCGCGCGGTGCCGTCGCCGACGAGGTGTACACCGAGGAGGTCATCGCCCCCGGCTCTGGCTGGAGACCCATCGAAAAGAAGGTCGCCCGTGTCGCACTCGACCGGTTCGTCCTGGACGCGGCGAGCCGCGAGGTGCGCTCGGTGGTGCTGTGCAACTCCCTCATCTACGGGCACGGCCGGGGCATGTCCCGCGACAGCCTGCAAGTCCCCGTCCTCGCCAGGCAGGCCCGCGAAAGCGGGGTCGCCCGGTATGTCGGGGAGGGCCGCAACATCTGGTCGACCGTGCACATCGACGACCTGACCGACCTCTACCTCCGTGCGCTCACCGACGCTCCGGCCGGATCGTTCTACTTCGTCGAAAACGGCGAAGCGTCGTTCCGCGACATCGCGGCCGCGATCGCCCGGAAGTTCGGCCTCGGTCCCGCCGAGGCGTGGGACACCGACGATGCCGTGGCCCACTGGGGAGAAGAACTCACCTTGTACGTTCTCGCCTCCAACAGCCGGATCCGAGGCCGCGCCTCCGCCGGACTCGGCTGGCGTCCGGCGCATGCCTCCGTCTTGGACTGGATCCAGGACGATCTCGACTAACGCGTCGCGCGGGTGGTTTCCGAGGCGGTGCGGATCACGACATCCGCACCGCCTCGGAGCCGCCCTCGAACAGCTACTCCTCCGGGCGTACACCGGAAAGCGTCCCGCGACGACGCAGTGCGACGAGCCGTTCACCTGTCTCCGGCGCTCGATGAGACTGAGCGCGATAAGCCCCGGCCGGCCGCCGATCCCGAGGGTGGCGGGCCACCGCGGCGGTGCCGGTCAGGACGACCGCGACGAGCAGCGCAAGCTGGAGAGTGATCGGCCAGGCCTGGAGAAGGTCGCACTTGCCAGGCCGCGCCTCGTCGGCTGAGAGTGAGAGGCGGGCGCCCGGTGTCGGCCCTGCGCGACGACACCGGTCCGGGCTGACCACCACCCAGCTCCACGACATCCTCCGCCCGCGCGTGAGACGTGGTGGTAGTGGAGCAGCAAGCCGTGTACCCGAGGGGGCACGACCCAGCGGTGGAGACCACCAGCCGCCCCCGAACCGGGTCCGGCCTGCCCACCGGCGGACCGGCAGCGCGCGGGTGGCACGGCGAAGCAGGCGTCCCGCACCGACGAGAGGTCACCCATGGCCGGCACCGCCGCCACATCGACCCGGGTCACTGCGCGCGCATGAACATCACCGTGACCACCATGGCGGACGCTTCGACCGTGAGAGTCACCGGTGATCTCGACCTGGTCACCACGCCGCACCTGCTGGGACAGCTGGACGACGCGCTGAAGTCGCGACCCCTCGCGCTGATCGTCGACCTCGACGCGGTCGGCTTCTGCTCCGCCGGCGGGCTGTCAGCGCTGCTCGAAGCCGTCACCAACGCCCACGCCCGCGGCATCCCCTGCGCGATCATCACCACCCGACGGGCGGTGACCCGCCCGATTGAGCTGCTGCAGGTCGACCGCGTCCTGCCCCTCCACGACGACCGTACCGAGGCCGAGGCCTGGCTGGCGCTGGTGGCCGCCTGCGCTGAGGTCACCGCTGACGGTGAGGACCGGCTTGAGCGCCGGGGTTGATGATCAGGCTGACCCGGCTTGCCCGCCGAGCAGCCCGGCACCACGGGGAGGCACGGCGCATCCGGCTTCCCGCACTTAGGAGAAGTTCCCTACTTGCCCGCCACCGCCATCGCCGCATCCCGCAGCCATCGCCTCACCGACGCCGGCCGTCTCGCACGCACCCGCTTCACGGTGACCACTACGGCCGACGCGGTCTCCGGCGATCTGGGCCTGTCGAGCACGGTACGGCTGCCGAAGCGGCTGGCCACTATGGACCTCCGAGGTACGGCGCGGCCGCGAGTAGGACACCACCGCAGTGCGGACCCACGCCGAGATCCTTCCCATGCTGATCGCCTGGACAGCCCACCTAAACCCACCACGTGGTACCGATTCTGACGCCCTCACTGCCAGTGAGAGTCGATCATGACCCTGACCTGCGGCGATGGAGAATCTGCTGGTCGCGTGGTGCAGTTGGCTGTTGTTGAGCGCGGTCCTGTGCAGGTGGATGCGGTTGGCATCGTGGCTGTGCTCCAGGTTTGCTCCACGTTAATTGATGAGAGATCGTCGCCGGCCGGTCTGCGCGGGCTTGTTCTGAGAGTGTGTTTGGGAGCGGAGCGGGCTTCCGTGCGGCATGATGGTTCGATTTGACTTGCCGATGGTGCCCGCCCGGAACGCGGATGATCGTCGTCACCGACCACGACTCGATGAGCGGATGAGCAGAAACCAGAGTTCCAGCGGCGGCCGCTTGGAGTCTCAGGATCCGGCAGTGTCCTGGGTCTCGTCCAGCTGCTCGAGTGCCCAGCGAGCCCATTGTTGCTGTGCCTGGTACTGAAAGATCCCGTACTCGAGGGCCAGCCGTCCCATTCGCAGTCGACCTCGTGGGTGCGGGGCGGCGTCGGCGGCGTCGGCGAGTGATCTGAGTTCGGCCACCACCTGGTCGGCCTCGTCGAGGTGTCCCAGTACCTGCTGTCGTGCTTCCGGGATGTCCAAGCAGGACAGCAGGCACATCCGGAGCGCGTGCTCGTCGCGGATGGCCCGGGCCTTCGGCGGAGACAGCAGCCACGTGTGCAGCTCCTGCCGCCCGATGTCGGTGATCGCGTAGCTGCGCCGCCCTCTGGCCCCCTCGTCGGCGACGGTGACCAGCCCGTCCTCGGCCAGTCGTTTGAGCTCGGGATAGACGTGGCTTTGGCGCGCGGTCCAGGCGTACCGCTGCAGGGAGCGTTCGAAGCGAATGGTCAGGTCGTAGCCGCTGGCGGGACCGTCTTCCAGCAGCCCGAGCAGGGCGTAGCGCAACGACACCGGCGCTCCTCACTTGACACCTACAAATGGACAGGTCCTATTGTAGGTGTCAGTCAAGTGATCTGGGGAGAGACATGAACGATGTCGACGTGGTGATCGCCGGAGCCGGCCCGACCGGCCTGACCTTGGCCTGCGATCTGGCCCGGCGCGGTGTCGCCTGCCGTGTCCTCGAGCGGTCCACCGAACCCGCGCGGGGGTCGCGGGGAGTCACGCTCAAACCCCGCAGCCTGGAGGCGTTCGACGACCTCGGCATCATCGACCGTGTCCTGGCCACGGCGCACCTGGAGTCACGGATCCGGTTCCATCTCGGCACCGACCTGCTGTTCGACCTTCACGTCCCGCCCTCGGCAGCGGAACCGTCCCGGCCGTATCCGAACCCGGTAGCACTGCCGCAGTGGCGAACCGAGTCTCTCTTGCGCGACCGGCTCGCCGAACTCGGCGGCACCGTGGAGTTCGGCCGCCGCGTCGCCGACTTCGCGGCCGACGACGAGGGTGTGTCCGTGGTCGTCGAGGACGGCACGCGCACCGAAACCGTCCGGGCCCGCTACCTCGTCGGCGCCGACGGCGGCCGCAGCAGGGTTCGCTCCGTACTCGCCCTGCCCTTCTCCGGCGTCACCGCCGAGGACACCCGGGCGCTGCTCGCCGACGTAGCCCTGACCGGGCTGAACCGCGAGAACGGCGTCCACCTGTGGATGACCACCGATGGTCACCTCCTCGCCGCCCGGCCCATCCCGCATTCGGACACCTGGCAAGTGGTCGCCTCACTGGAACCCGACGCCGACGGCCACTGGCCACAGCCCTCGCTGGAGAACCTCCGGCACGCCGTGGCCACCCGGACCGGGCCGCACGACATCCACCTGACGGATCCGAGCTGGCTCTCGGTCTGGCGCTACAACCTCCGGATGGTCGACACCTACCGAGCCGGGCGAGTGCTGCTGGCCGGCGACGCCGCCCACGTGCACAGCCCGTTCGGCGGCCACGGCATGAACACGGGCATCCAGGACGCCTACAACCTCGGCTGGAAACTCGCACTGGTCCTGCACGGAGCAGCCGACGACACACTGCTGGACAGCTACGAAACCGAACGGCTTCCGGTCGGCCGGGCGATCCTGGCCGACAGCGACCGCCGGTTCTCCACGCGCGTCCCGCCCCGTGTGTTGCGGCCGCTGCTGCGCCTCATCCTCAAGCGCCTCTTCGCCCACCAGCAACGCGCCACCCGCAACGACCATCCCACCTATCCCGCCAGCCCGCTGACACTGCACCGAACCGGCCGCCACGGCCCGGTCCGTGCTGGTGACGCCGCCCCCGACGCACCCGTCGAGATCAATGGGCGAGCAGCCCGGCTGTACGACGTACTCCGCGGCCCCCACCTCACCATCCTGGCCTTCGGCCCCGCCCCGAACCTCGACCTCGGTGCCCTCGGCCGGCGCATCCACGTCCACACCGTCGCCTCGGCAGACAAACACGGGACCACCGGCGACGACCGGCTGGTCGACCGGACGGGTCACCTACGCAGCGCCTACTCAGCACACGACGGGACGGTCGTGGTCATCCGGCCCGACGGCTACATCGGCCTAATGGCACACACGGCAAGCGAGCAGACCGTGACCGACTATCTCCACCGGATAGGACTGCGGATACCCCAACACCCACCGGACTTCCTTCACACCGGTTGCTGACGCCGTACCTATCCGCGCCGCACTCGTCTCCACATCGGCATGTGCGTGCATCTGCCCTCTACTGTCGACCGCCCCGCGGCATGAGCGGATGTTCGGAGTCGCACGACTCGCAGCTTGAGCGTGTTGTCGCGAGTCAGCGACCGCAGATGTGATCTGGTTCCTGGCGTCAACCGACCCAGCGGCCGAGTCCACTTCGAGGACGGAGCCCGGAAGATCTCGCAGCTCATAAGCTTCGAGGGGGTTCACCGACCGGGCGGGCGATCAGGTAGTGGTGCACCCCGATCCCTGCCGCCTGCGACCGCAGGATGCTGTTGGGCGTCGGTCGGTGACCGTGTGGCCACTCGGATGATCAGCCGCCGATCACGCCGATGGCGATGCCGAGCATCGCGGTGTTGTAGATGAACGAGAGCACGCCGTGCGCGAGGATCCGCAGCCGGATCCCGGAGGTGCGTGACTCGACGTCGGAGACTGCGAACGTGGTGCCGACGGTGAACGAGAAGTACGCGAAGTCGATGAACGTCGGGTGCTCGGTGCCGGGGAACACCAACAGCTTCTCGGGCAGGGCGCCGTAGTAGGCCTGCGCGTAGCGGTCGGCGTAGCCGAAGTGCAGGATCGCCCACGCCAGCAGCACGGCGGGCACACCCGCGACCTTGCCGAGCTGCGCCGCTTGGGTGCCTTCCTCGGTGAGCACGATGGTCAGGCCGGACATGATCCCGATGAAGCTGGTGAACAGGGTGAACAGGGTGCCGCTGCGGCGGCCTGGCGCGGTCTTGACCCATGCTCCCCGGTCGTCGCCCGCCCGCTTGCCGCGACTGAGGCGGACGACGCGGATCGCGAGGTAGACGACGGCGATGAAGTCCCACAACGCGATCCATCTGAGGTCGTCCGACAAGAAGATGGGGACGCCCAGCAGGACGAGCGTGCTCTCGATGATCCGGGACAGCACGGTTGAGGGGCTGAAGCGCATGTCTTTCCTTTGTCGGAACAGCAGTGGTGGTCGTCGCCCACTTCGTCCGGATGACGACGGTCATTTCGCGGGAGCGACGTCGGAGAGGTTGTCGGCCGCCCGTGGCCGAGTTCGACCAGCCGGGCCGGTGATCATCACCATCCCGGGGCGTTGTGCAATCCCCGGCGGGCCCCGCGGGCCGCAGCCCACGGGGGCCCGCCCGGGGCGGGCTCAGCCGGCGGCGCGCATGATGAGCCTGACGACGGTGTCCGGATGGGAGACCGCCACGGAGTGCGAGGCTCCCGCGACGGTCACGGTGGCGCGTGCGTCGGCCCGGTCGGCCATGAACTTCTGTGCCCGTGGGGGGATGTTCTTGTCGGCGCCGGCCAGCACGAACCACGAGGGGATGCTCGTCCAGGCGGGTGTACCGGACGCCTCCGCCAGGGCAGCGTCCAAGATGGGGCGCTGGGTGCTGGCCATGAGGGCAGCCTGGCGCGCCGGTACGTCGGCGGCGAATTGCTGCCGGAAGAGCGAGGGCTTGATGTAGAGGTCCTGCGAGCCGTCGGGCAGGGGCACCGGTGCCAGCGTCTCGCCCAGCGTGCTGCCGGGGTACTTCCCGGCGAGCTCTGCCGCGGCTTCACCCTTGGCGGGGGCGAAAGCGGCGACGTACACCAGCGCCTTCACCTTCGGGGAACGTGCGCGCACGTTGGTAATGACGGCACCGCCGTAGGAGTGGCCAACGAGCACTACGGGCCCGTCGATGCCGGCGAGACGTGCGTCGAGGGCTTCGGCGTCGGAGCGGACTCCGCGCAGCGGGTTGGCCACGGCGACAGCGGTGAAGCCGCGCTGTTGCAGCTGCTCGATGACGGGGGTCCAGCTGGCGCCGTCCGCGAACGCGCCGTGGACGAGGACGATCGTGGGCTTCGGTCCGCCGGCCGGGTGGGCGGCTACCGCGTTCGACGCGCCGATTCCGGCGACAGCGGCGAGCAGGGCCAGCAGGGCGGTGAGGCGTGCGGTGACGCGGAGGGTGAGCTTGTGCATGTCCTGCTCTCAGTCTGCGATGAAGGCGATCAGGGCGGCGTTGACCTCGGCCGCGTGGGTGAGCAGCAGGCCGTGCGGGGCACCGTCGATCTCGACGTAGCGCGCGCCGGGCAGGCGGCGCCGGAATTCGCGCGCGGTGGCGTCGATCGGCAGGATGCGGTCGGCGGTGCCGTGCAGGATCATCGACGGCACGTCGATACGCTCCAGGTCGGCCCGGAAGTCCGTCAGCCACGTCGGAACGCACGCGTACGCCGCCACCGGCGCCGAGCCGATGGCGGTGGCCCAGTTCGCCCGGAGCGCGGCCTCGCTGAGCCGGGATCCGAGCGTCTCATCGGTGTTGAAGAAGTCGACGAAGAAGCTCTCGTACCAGGCGTAGCGGTCGGCCTCGGCCTGCTCGGCGATGCCGTCGAACACCGACTGCGGCACGCCCGTCGGGTTGTCCTCCGTCTGCAGCAGGAACGGCTGGAGCCCGCTGAGGAAAGCGGCCTTCGCGACCCGCTCCGAGCCGCGGGTGCCGAGGTAGCGGGCGACCTCGCCCGAGCCCATCGAGAAGCCCGCGAGGACCACGTCACGCAGGTCGAGCTGGGTCAGGACCTGGTCCAAGTCGCCGGCGAAGGTGTCGTAGTCGTAGCCCGTCATGGTCTTGCTCGACCGGCCGAAGCCCCGGCGGTCGTAGGTGATGACGCGGTAGCCGGCCTTGACGAGCGCGGCGGTCTGCTTCTCCCAGGACTGCCCGTCCAGCGGGTAGCCGTGGATCAGGACGACCGGCCGGCCGGAGCCGTGGTCCTCGTAGTAGAGCTCGACGTCGGTCGAGCCCTCGGTGCCGACGGTGATGGTTCCCATTGGTGTTGTGCCTTCCCGCCCGGCCGCCGTGCGCGAACCGGGCATGACACGAACCTAGGGAGCCGGCGGGGCCGGTCGCGTCCGTCAGACGACGTCTTCGGCGTACGTAACCGTGGTGCGCAGCACCGCCGCGAGCTCGCCGCGCGATGTCACGCTCAGCTTGGGGAACATCCGCTGGAGGTGGGTGCTCACCGTCCGGGGCGAGACGTACAGCCGCTCGCCGATCTCCCGGTTCGTCAGCCCCTGCGCGGCGAGCTGGGCGACGTGCAGCTCGGTCGAGGTGAGCCGATCGACGGCGGCCAGGTCCCGGCGAGGGGAGGACACGCCCGCGGCACGCAGCTCTTGGCGTGCCCGCTCCGCCCAGGCCGAGGCACCGAGCGCGTCGAACACCTCGCGGGCGGCCTGCAGGACGACGCGGGACTCGGCGGGCCGCCGGTGCCGCCGCAGCCACCCGCCCAGGGCAAGCTGCACCCGCGCCCGCTCGAACGGCCAGTCGACGGGAACGGTGTCGAGGGCCGTCCGGTAGCGCGGCTCGGCGGTGTCCGGCGGGCTGAGCAGGGCGCGGGCGAGGCGCAGCCCGCAGAGCAGGGCGGGAGACGGGGTCGGCTCTTCGAGCGGGGTCAGCTCCTTCAGGATGTCCCGCGCCGCCTCGGCGGACTCGCTGCGCACGGCCGCCTCGACCAGCTCGGCGACCCCGTAGAAGCGCAACCAGGGGTGAAAAGCGGGGTCGGCCGGGTCGAAGACGCGGCTCAGGTGCCCGAAGGCGTCGCCGTAGCGCCCCTGGCAGAGGGCAGCCTGCCCGCGGGCCATCTGCACGATGGCCAGCGCCGGGCGCGCGCCGCCGGGGAGAGCGGTGCGCTCCGCCTCCGCGGCCCACGCCTCCGCCTGGGGGTCGCCGCAGATGGCGGCGAGCTGGGCGCGGATGGCGTGCACCATCGCGTGCACGAGGGGCTGACCGGTCTCGCGGGCCAGCTCGGCGGCCTCCTCGGCGGCGAGGTGACCGGCGCGCACTTCACCGAGCCGCGCGGCGCTCCCCGCCTGGACGCAGAGGGCTCGGGCCAGCATCGACAGCCGGCCCTGGGCCCGCAGGGCGTCCAGCGACCTCGCGGTCAGCCGGCTCGCCAGTGCGGGAGCACCCACCGTCACTGCGGCACCGCCCAGGAGCTGATCGCCCTCGGGGTCCTCGGACGACCGATCCAGCTGACTGGCCAGTGACTCGAGGACGGCTCGTCCACGCTCGACCGGCGCGCAGTACGCCTGCAGGGCTACCAGGTCGGCGTTGTCCGCACCCACGGGCATCCGGTCGACGGCGGCGGCGACCCGGCGGCGGGCGTCCGCCCCCGGCTCGCCCCAGAAGCAGTGCAGGACCGCGCTCCACAGCATCCGCAGCCCCAGCACGGGCTCGCCGCCACCGGCGAGCCCGACGGCCAGCTCGGCCAGCTTGGCGGTCGCCGTACCCTCGCCCTGCGCCGCCCCTTCGGCCAGGGCGATGCCGACCCAGGCCGCACGGCCCTTGTCCCGGACCGAGAGGTCCAGCGACCGCGCCTCGGCCAGCAGGTGCGCCGCGACGTCCGGCCGGCCCGACTCCAGGGCGAGCTCGGCCGCGCGCAGCAGCCGGTCGGCGCGAGCGGACGGGTCCGCGGTCAGCTCCGCCGCTCGCCGCAGCGCGGCCAGAGCCGCGGCGACACCTCCCCGCCGCAGGGCCCGCCCGGCGGTGGAGTCCAGGTCTCGCGCCGCGTGCTCGTCGGGACCGGCGGTGGCGGCGGCGCGGTGCCACGCCTGCCGGTCGGGCTGCCCCCGGAGCTCGGAGGCGAGCGCGGCGTGCGCGGCCTGTCGCTCCGCGGCGGTCGCGGCGTGGTGCAGCGCCGAGCGGACGAGCGGGTGCCGGAAGACCATCCCCCACCCCTCCACAAGGCCCGCCTCGACCGCCGGCCCGACGGCGTTGACGTCGACCGCCGTCCCGAGAATCCGGGCCGCGGCGGCGAGGCACTCGTCCAGCGTGCCGTCACCGTTGAGGGCCGCGAGGAGCAGGAGTGCCCGGGTTTCGACCGGAAGCCGGGAGACCCGGGCCGTGAAGGTCCGCTCCAGCCGCTCGGTCAACGGCAGCGGACCCGGCGTGAGCGCGTACGCCCCACCGACCGACTGCAGCGCGACCGGCAGCTCGGTCAACGCCAGCGGGTTCCCGGCTGCCTCTTTCAGCAGGCGCCGCCTGACCTGCTGTCCCAGGTCGGGGGCCACCGCGTCCAGCAGCTCGCCCGAGACCTCGTCCGTCAGCGGGTCCAGGGCCACCACGGGCAGCCCGGCACCGCCGAGCCGGTCGTCCAGGCCGCGGGTGACGACGACCAGGGCGAGGGGGTCGGACTCGATCCGCCGCGCGACGAACCCGAGCACGTCGAGGCTGGCCCGGTCCATCCAGTGGGCATCCTCGACGACCACCAGCAGCGGTGCCTTCACCGCCGCGTCCGACAGCAGGGTCAGCGCGGCCAGGCCGACGAGGTAGAGGCCGGGCACGGCCTCGTCGGCGAGCCCGACGGCCGCGCGCAGCGCAGCACGTTGTGGTCCGGGCAGGTCGTCGATCCCGTCGCGCAGCTGGTGGACCAGCTGGTGCAGGCCGGCGCAGGCGACGTCCTCCTCCGACTCCACGCCCACCGCAGTGAGCACCCGGACCCCGTGGCCCGCGGCCCGCGCCGCCGCCTCGGCTACGAGCGCCGACTTGCCGATCCCGGGTGCGCCGAGGACGACCACTGCGCCGCCCGCCCCGGAGGCAGCCCGCTCGACCAGGGCGGCCAGCGCGTGGCGCTCCGTATCCCGACCCAGCAGCGCCGGTCGTTGCATGCCCACTCCGTCTTCTCCGTGCGGCTCCGCTGCTCGCCAGCGCCGCGTCCTCGCCCGGCCGGGCGACCCCGGCCATGGCTTCCGCAACCCGGCCGGGAGGCCGGGGCGGGACGATCCGCACAATGACACGCGAACCGTTTCCCGGGACAGGGAGGGCTCAGGGGCCTGCGAGCGTATTCGAGGTAGCTGTGCAGCCCGGGCGCCGGCTCTGCTGAGGATTCACCTGATGTACGGGCACCCTCCCGCTGAACTGCGAGAGTTGCCGCTCCGAGGGAGGCCCTGAACCAGGCTAGGGGAGCGCGTAAGCGTTCCTCGGCCGCCCCCGACTCGAGTGGCCGACTTCCCGAGGTGCCGGATCGAACTCCACGGTGAGGGGTTCAAGTACACGGTGGGACCGTGCTGGTCCCCGGTCACGTCGAAACCCTGATCCAGTGGATCACCGGGTGGCACGACATCGGTTCACGAAGTTGAACGCACGCTCGTCGGCATGAGCGGACGTGAGCGACGCTTTCAGGTCGGGGTGACACTCACGCCGATCAGCTAGCGGAAGAAGACCATTCGACCGTCAGCGACTGTCATGGTGCTTCCGTCGAAACTCCACCGCTGCAGCTTGTCGTCTTCGCCAAGCCAGATGAGCTCTCCGCCAGCCTCGACGTACGGTGCGAGGGCTCCCCAGAGGTGTACGTCGTCTCCTGCTGTGCGCGTTCCGCCGATCAATTCGACGCCGTAGACCTCGCCGTCCGGTTCCGTCATTGCCTCGTACCGGAAGGCCCGCAGCATCTCGGGCAAGGTCTGCGCTGCCGCTATCTCGGCGGCATCGGTGAACGCCCAGTGTGGTCGTCGGCCGAAGGTCCCGTCCGGGTGCTCGATCCGGGTCCACCCGCTCTTGAGGTCGTCGTGCTGGTTCAACGCGTGGATCGCACTCAGCGCGAGGTCCGTCCGGGTGGCAGGGATCACCACCTCGCCCTTGATGAGATTGACGCTGTAGCCCACGTGTCCATCCTGCCCTGATTCGGGTCGGAAGGCAGCCACATCGCCATGACCGGACGTGAACGCCAAGGGCCCTCTCGTAGCCCGGTGTCGATGTCGAGGCCAGATCGGTGGTCACCGTCAAGGCGTACAGCGATACACCGGGATCGGCAAATCGCATTTGCGCCGTCGACGGGTTGGTGTTCATACCGCAATTGTGCCCACCGGTTCCGTCTCCACGCACGCCAATTTCCCATACGTGCCCAGCAATACACACGACGGCGGGCTCAGCTGACCACCTTCGGGAAGCGCCGCGGCAGCACGCTCGACACTGCGGGCGTAGGACTGACCTGCCGGGATCTGCGCAGGGGGCCTGATAGTCGAGTGCGAGATCAGCCGCCGGGTATCTTGGCGAGCGAACGGAAGGCAGCTGCGGGACGCAGGCGTGCCCGCCCGCTCATCGGCTTGACAGGACACAACGCGCGCTCAGCGGCATTAGCGGAGTTTGGTATTGGAACCTGGGAACATCGCAGACCTGGCTGTCACGGGGTCGAGGTCATGAGGCCGGCTTCGTAGGCGGTGATGACGAGCTGGACCCGGTCGCGGGCGGCGAGTTTGGTGAGCAGGTTGGCGACGTGGGCTTTGGCGGTGCCGTGGCTGATGTGCAGGTGTGTGGCGATCTCGTGGTTGGACAGGCCGCGGGCCACCAGGACCAGCACCTGGTGTTCTCGTTCGGTGACGGCGTCGAGCTTGCGTGGGGGCGAGGCGGGTCGGGGGCGGGCGGCGAACTCCTCGATGAGCCGGCGGGTGACGGCCGGTGCGATCAGGGCGTTCCCCGCGGCGACCACGCGGACGGCGGTGAGGATGTCGTCCAGTGCCATGTCCTTGACGAGGAATCCGCTCGCTCCCGCGCGCAGGGCGGCGTAGACGTTGTCGTCATCGTCGAACGTGGTGAGGATGACGACGCGGGATTCGGTGGTGATCATCCGGGTGGCTTCGATGCCGTTCATGCCGGGCATGCGGATGTCCATGACGACCACGTCCGGGCGCAGCTCCCTGGTCAGCCGGACCGCCTCGGTCCCGCTGCCGGCTTCTCCGACGACCTCGATGTCGGGTGCGTCGGTGATGACCATGCACAGGCCGGCGCGGATCAGCGGCTGGTCGTCGGCGAGCACCACCCGGATCGTCATCCTGCCTCCCGTGGCAACGGTAGCCGAGCGGTCACCCGGAAGCCGCCCTCGGCTCGGGGGCCCGCGCTGAAGTGGCCGCCGAGGAGGGCGACACGTTCGCGCATCCCGGGGATGCCGTATCCGGTTTCTCCCGCTGTGGTGCCGGTTCCCTCGTCGAGGATCTCGATGCGCAGTTCGCCGTCGGAGTAGTCGATCAGCACCTGGCACCGGTCGGTGTCGGCGTGGCGGGCCACGTTGGTCACCGACTCCTGGATGATCCGGAACGCGGACTCCTCGAGGTTGGCGGGTAGCGGGCGACGCCGCCCGCGCCACCGCACGTCGACGTGGACAGCGGCAGCCGCCGCCATCTCGGTCAGACGATCCCCATCGGACAGTCCGGTTGGCCGGGTGTCCCGCAGTGCGCCGAGTACGTGCCGCAACTCCTTGAGGGTGTCGCGGCTGGTCGTCTCGATGGCGGTCAGCGCGGTTTTCGCGTCGTCGGGCCGGGTGTCGATCACCCGCCGGGCCGCGCCGGACTGGAAGGCGATGACGCCGATGCTGTGGGCGACCATGTCGTGCAGTTCGCGGGCGATGCGCAGCCGCTCGGCCGTGGCCGCCTCGGCGGCGGCATGGGTGTGCAGGACGGCCGCGTGCTCGCGGCGCTGCCGGATCGTGGTCCCGGTGATCCAGGCGAGCAGGACGAACAGGGCGATCAGGACCGTGAGCCCGACCATGCCCACGGCCAGCGCCCTGCTCTTCCCGCCGCCGGTCCACAGGTCCAGCTGCCACACCGCTTCCTGCACAGCAAGACTGACGATCGCGGCGGTGACGCCGGCGCGACGGGAAGCCGTCGTCGTGATCAGGCCGACCAGCACGTCCGCGGCGAGCACGAGCGGCCAGATCTGCCCGGTGCGTGCGTGCAGCGCGGTGGCCACGACCATGCCGGTCAGGAGGGCGGCGAGCACGGGGGACGGCCGTCGGCGGACCCAGCCCAGCGGCAGGGCGAGCACCAGCGACGCTGCCCACTGCTGCCAGGCCGCGGGCGTTTGTTGGTGCGCCGGTTCCGGACCGGACCCCAGGGCGCCGTAGAGCACCACGGCGAAGCCGCACACCGTGAGCGCCGCCCACGCAAGGGGTGGCAGCCGGCGCGGTGGATCATCGGGCACACCCCGATCGTGCCACCCGCGACCGAACCCCGGCATCGGTCTCCAGGCCTAGGCCCACAGGCCGATCGGCCGATGCGGATCTGGCCCGCGGCGGGATGTCCTGCCCGCACGGTCGGCGGCATCTTGATCACGTGATCGAAGTCAACAGGCTGACCAAACGCTACGGCGACGTCCTCGCCGTGAAAGACCTGACCTTCACGGTGCGACCGGGGCACGTCACGGGATTCCTCGGCCCGAACGGCGCCGGCAAGAGCACCACGCTGCGGATGATCCTCGGCCTGAACCGGCCGACCAGCGGGACCGCCACCGTGGACGGCCGGCCGTTCACCGCCGTAGGTGCCGGCTTGCGCCACGTCGGTGCGCTCCTCGACGCGAACGACGTGCACGGCGGGCGCAGCGCGGCGGCGCACCTGTCCGCGCTGGCGCGCACCAACGGCCTGCCGAAGCGTCGCGTCGGCGAGGTGCTGGACGAGGTGGGGCTCGTCGGGGTGGCACGCCGCCGGGTCGGCGGGTTCTCCCTCGGGATGCGGCAGCGGCTGGGCATCGCCACGGCCCTGCTGGGTGACCCGCCGGTGCTGCTGTTCGACGAGCCGGTCAACGGACTGGACCCGGAGGGGGTGCGCTGGGTGCGCGACCTGTTCCGGTCGCTCGCCGCGCAGGGGCGCACGGTCCTGGTGTCCAGCCACCTGATGAGCGAGATGGAGCACACCGCGGATCGGCTCGTGGTCATCGGCCGAGGCGAGCTGATCGCGGAAGAGACCGTCGCCGAGTTCGCCGCGCGCGGCACCGGCGCACTGGTCTCGGTGCGAACGCCCGCCGCGACGGAACTCGCCCAGGTCCTCACCCACGCCGGCGCCTCCGTCGCACCCGACGGGGCCGGGGCGCTGTCGGTGACCGGGATGAGCGCGGCCCGGATCGGTGAGGTCGCGTTCGGACACGGGATCGTGCTGCACGAACTCGCCACCCGTACCGCGTCGCTGGAGCAGGCGTTCATGGAGCTCACCGCCGGCCGCGTCGAGTACCTGGCCGGTGAGCGCCGATGACCACGATCACCACTCCCGCCCGGTTCCGCGACCTGATCGCCGCCGAGTGGATCAAACTGTGGTCGCTGCGCTCGACACGCTGGCTGCTCGGGATCGGCGCGGTGGTGCTGATCGGGCTTTCCGTGCACGGCAGCGCCAGCACCTACGCCGACTGGCCGACCTACACCCCACGCGAACGCGCCGGGTACGACCCCATGACGGAGATCCTCGACACCGCGACCGCCGCCCTGCTCTTGATCGGCGCCGGCAGCGTGGGCGCCCTGACCATCGTCGGCGAGTACGCCACCGGCCTGATCCGCCCCACCCTCGCCGCGGTCCCCACGCGCCACCGCGTGGCGGCCGCGAAGCTGACGCTCGTTGCGGGTGTCATGCTCGCCTTCGGCGCACTCGTCGTGCTGGCGTCGTTCGCCGCGAGCCAGGCCATCCTGTCCGGCCGCCAACTCGACGTTTCCCTCACCGATCCCGGCGTCCTGCGCGTCCTCGCCGCCGACACGCTGCTCGCCCCGATCGCCGCACTGGCCGGCATGGGACTCGGTGCGCTGCTGCGGCACACCGCCGCCACCGTCGTTGCGGTGTGTGCCGTGCTGGTCGTCGTGCCGTCGTTCTTCAAACCCACCGTCTACCAGTGGGCCAACGACCTCTACGCCACTGTTCCGCTTTACGTGTGGCGCAACTGCCTGTCCCAGCTGCACCCCCGCGTCAGCGATGCACTACCCACCACTTCCGGCTCCTGGGCCGTGTTCGTGCTCTGGCCGCTGATCGCGGCCCTGCTCACCGTGTTCGCCGTCCACCGCCGCGACGTGTGACCTGAAAGGACAGTGATGAAACGTCTTCTCACGCTCGTCATCTGCCTCACCCTGCTGAGTGCGCCGGCCGTCGCGTCGGCGACTCCCGCCACGGTCCATACAGGACTGCCGCGCCCCACCGGCCGGTACGCGGTCGGCCGGGACGTGCTCGAGCTGGCCGACCACCACCGCACCGACCCCTGGGTCCCCGAAGCCGGGGCCCGGCAGCTGATGGTCTCGATGTACTACCCCGCACGACCCGGTACCGGCCGGCCCGCGTCGTACATGACACGGGCGGAAGCCCAGCTGCTGCTCGAGCGCAAAGCCCCGGACGCGACGGCGCCACCCGAGGTCATCAGCGGCTTGCCCGTCCACGCCCGCACCGACGCACGTCCGGCGCCCGGCCCGTTCCCACTGGTCGTGCTCTCCCCGGGCCTCACCCTGCCCAGGGCCACCCTCACCAGCCTCGCCGAAGACCTGACCAGCCACGGCTACATGGTCGCGCTGGTCGACCACACCTACGAGTCCTCCGGGACGACCTTCCCCGACGGACGCACCCTGACCTGTGCCATCTGCGACCAGCCACCGGAGGGCGGCCCCGCCGCCATCGCCGTCAGCCGGGCACGGGACATCTCGTTCGTGCTCGACCAGGTCACCGGTCACCACGCCGGCTGGCGATACGCCAAGCTGATCGACCCCGACCGGATCGGCATGGCCGGCCACTCCATCGGCGGCGCTGCGAGCGCCACCGCGATGGCCGCTGACCCGCGTATCCGCGCCGGCGTGAACATGGACGGCACGTTCCGCCCAGCGGTCCCGCCCACCGGCCTCGGCGGCCGTGCCTTCCTGCTGCTCGGCACCCGAGCCGACCACGCTCCCGGCCGCGACCACACCTGGGACCGCGACTGGCCCCACCTCGACGGCTGGAAACGCTGGCTCACCGTCGCCGGCGCCCAACACGGCAGCTTCACCGACATCCCTATCCTGGAAAACCTGCTCGGCGTGCCCGACTCGACCGAACTCCCCGCCCAGCGGGCCGTCGAGATCACCCGCACCTACGTCACCGCCTTCTTCGACCTGCACCTGAAGAGCACGCCCCGACCCGTCCTGGACGACGTCTCGGCGGACAATCCCGAAGTCGCCTTCGAACAACCCCTACCGGCACCGCGCATCGGCTACGAGCGTCATCACGGTGACGCCAGCGTTGCGGCAGTGCGGTCCCGGTGACGGGATGGCCGGCCTATACCGCACGCCAACCCTCACCGAATATCGCGACCGGACCGCATCACGAATGCAAGGCCGCCGGAGCCTGTATGCGAGAAATCCGCTCGTCGGCATGAGCGGACGTTGGACTGTCAGTCCATCCGTGTCCGTCTGGCAGTAGTGGAGATCAGTAGCGGTCGTTACGATCGTCAAATGATCCGGAGTGCGCGCTTTCCCTTGCGAGTGCGCACATCTGGCTGATGGACCACTGTGCGTCTTGCGGTGACGGTACCCAGGCCCCGGCGGGTAGCGCGCCGCAATATTGCCACCAGAGACCGCCGGGTTCGACAAAGCGGGTGGTGTGGCCGGTGCCGAGTGCCTTGTCGAGGCACAAGAGCGCACCCAGGGCCTCGGGCTGGTCGTAGTTGAGGTCCGGCCGGAGCAGATATCGGTCAAGGTAGGCGATGAGGTGGGCCGCGTCGGCTTCGGTGCCAAGGCAGGTCAGGGCCAGGCAGTACGCCCGGCCGGCCCTGGGGCCTTCGCTGGCGAGGAGAAGGTCGCCGAGCTTGTCGCGAAACTGGCTCCGGCCGGTTACGGCGACGAACCACGCGGCGGTTGTGCGTTCGCGCCATCCACCGTCATCCAGTAGCACCTTGAGTTCTGTGTCGGTGATTTGCCTGGCCGCCTCGGCGAGTTCTCGCAGGAACGCAGCGCGGTCGGTGACCTCGGGCCGCAACAGTCCTCCGCCGAGCCGAAGGTAGCGCCGTCCCGGCGTGACGTAGCGCGGGATCAATTCCGCCAGCGCGGGGGCGTCGTCGGGGCGGTGCATGGATGCCATCGTGCCGGTGATGTTGGGTTTCTGCCAGCGGTTTCCCGAGTGCCGGCGCTTCCGGCTGAGGGCGGTAGGGGGCCAGTTCGTCGAGGACATACGACGAGCCGGCATCTGGTGCCGATCGGAGTGCCCGATCGGCGGCATGAGAGTGCGTTTGGCGGTCACCGGTGGGGCCAGGGGCGGCCGGTGATGGTCAGCGTCTCGATGCGGTGGTGCGGTGCGGCGTCGGGAGGTACCTCACCGGGGGTGATCAGCCATTCGTCCGCCGAGGAGGCGACGGTCAAGTCACCGGCGTCGAAGCTGAGGAGGACTCCGCCGATCGATGGCTCCGTGGAGGACTCCCGGATCAAGACGGCGTCCTGAAGACGGGAGCCGACGAATCTCGTGAGAAGGCTTGGCGCCTGAGCGGGACAGACTATGCCTTCGCCGTACTCGCCCATGTCGTAGGAGCTATCGGGCGCTGATTCTTCGAGGTGAAGCCGGTCGTCCGTGCCACGCAGCTTCAAAGCCGGGACGCGGCGGAAATGCAGCCAGAACCTCAGCAGTGCGCTCCACTGGCCTTGGTACCAGTGCGACTCTTCGGTCACCGAGTCCAGCGCCAAGCCCAGCCGGGCTCGAAGCAGCGCCGTGGTCTTGGTTCCGTCGTCTGGAGCGAACATCGCCGCAGGATAAGGGGCCGACCAGGCGTGCTGCGAGCGAAATCCGGGGCACGCTGCCGAGCTGGCCTGGCGATAGCACCAGGCTCAGCTCATCCGCTCGTCGGCATGAGCGTGCGTCCCGACGGACGACCGGTCAGAGACAGAAGCGATGTCCGACTCAGACACGGACTCCGGTGACGCGGGCTGATCGGTGTGTCGGTCACCGGCACTTGTCGTAGCGGTGGACGACGTAAGCGGAGGCGATCTCGCAGGCTGCTCGACTGATCACCGGAGATCGTCCGGACTCCGACGTTGCTATGGGCTGTGCGCCTCCAGCACCAATACCGTCATGTCCAGAAGCCGTTGGTAATACTCGCGACCATCGGCGTCCAGCTCGGGGATGACCCGGATGAGCCGCTGTTCGCATTCGGCGAGGACATTCCATCTCCGGTCGTCCAGGAGACCCTGTTGCTCCAGCCAGACGGAGACACAACCGGCTGGGTTTGCATCGAGCATCACCATGTCGATGCCTCCCACGTCGGCACCTCGCCACCGGCTCGGGAACGGCGCATTGCGATGGGCTTCGAAGAGCGTCCTGACAGCTGGCCGCCGACCCGCGAGATCCACTGGCCTCCCCCCTCCTGACTCAGGCGAAGCAATGGTACGAGCGCACGCTCGTCGGCATGACCGGACGTGTGCGCGTGGGAGATTGTTTCATGACAGCTGGAGGGACCGCAGGACGTGAGGTCGTGCTCGAGACCGATCGTCTACTGCTTCGACCGTGGCGGGACGCGGTGAGGCCGCACCGGGCGAGTGAGCCCGGCTGGTCCGTCCCCTCGGCGGCGTTCATCACCGATCTCGAAGCTCTGACCGGCTGAGGTCGAGCCGCATCAGCCACCGGATCCGGCCGTCGACGCGAGCTTGTGTCCGCTCCATCCGGTGGAAGCCGGCCTCCTCGAACAACGCGGTCGTGCCCGCGTGCGCGGCGCTCGGGCCGATCCGCGCCCCCTCGGTGTCCACGGGGTAGCCCTCCACAGCCGGCGCGTCGTGCGAGCGCGCATAGCCGACCGCCCCGTCCAGCAAGGCTTTCGCCACCCCGAGCCCCCGGAACGGCGACGCGACGACGAAACAGACGATGCTCCACACCGGCTGGTCGTCGAGCGCGGGGATCGTCCGTGACCGCTTCAGCCGCTCGAACCGCGACCGCGGCGAGACTCCGCACCACCCGGCCGGCGTGTCGCCCGCATAGGCGAGCACGCCGGGCGCGGGGCGTTCGGCGCAGAGGCTCCGGGTTCGTTCGGCTCGCTGTTCACCTCGCAAGGCGCTGTACTCGGCCGGCGTGACCCGGTGGGCGAGGCACCAGCAGGCGCGCTCGGTTCCGCCGGGGTTGAGGATCACCGCCAGGTCGTCGAAGCACATGGCGTCGACAGGACGGACTTCGAACGATCGCTGGTCTGCGGAGCCGGCCATGGGATCACGTTAGGATCGTCTTCACGACAAGGCTATGTCGGCTTTCGGGGTTCCGGCCGGCGGAAGGGGAGCCGATGCCCGCCTCACCGCGCCTGGTCGGTTCCGGCCGGCAGCCGGGAATGACCCAGCTGCACCAGGCGGTGCCCCTGGTCGAACGGCAGCACGCCTTGATCGAGGAGATGCGCGCGCGGGCGCCCCGGTTCGTGCCCGGCCGCGTCCTGGCCGAGCGAACGGGAACGACCGTGCGCACCGTCGAACGTGACGTCATCCGCCTGCGCGCCGCGGGCATCCCGGTCGAAGTCAAACGCGGAACCGGCGGCGGTTACCGGCTCGCCATGCTGTCCCGCGTGCCGCCGCTGATCTTCAGTCCGGGCGAGGTCGCTGCCCTCGTTGCGTCACTCGTCGCCCTCGGCCCCTACACCTCCGCCACCGCCTGCAGCGCACTGGAAAAGCTGGTCACCGCCTTTCCCGCACCGGCCACGCGCGCCCCACACTGAGACCTCCATCGACATGTCGACTTCGATTCCAGTGGCGCGCGTCGCGGAAGTCGGACCGTGGGGCACTGTTGAATTCACCCGAGCGGGGTGTTTTGCACCCGGCAGCGCTTCTGGGTGTGACATAACACGAACGCCGCGCGATATCCACGTCAAAGCTGAAGGGAGCGTGGTCGATGGCGGACAGGCAGGTGCGGCTACGGCACGACGTTCGCATCGTCTCGGTCGCCGCCGGGCACACCTCCGAGGAATTCCGCTACTGCGGGATCACCATCCACTGCATCGACGACGGCGCCGTCGTCGAGCAGACCTGGATCCCGCTCGGGACAGCACCGACGTACGCCGATGACGAGGCACTGCTCACCGCCTGGCATACCGCCCTCAACTGGAGCCGCTCTCCGGCCGACACCCCGCCGACGTAACCCGCTCGATCAGGAACCCGACCGGACGGAGATGTAACGAGATCGACCTCTGGGCGGAGAACGCCGAGGCGCTGCGCGGGGGAGTTCGACCTGAGGGCGCGGTCGGGCGTGGGCACGTCGACGCTCGAGGCCGGAGAGAACCTCTCGCAGCTCTTCGGCGGTGCGCAGGTGACGCGGCGGCCGGTGCGCCGTCGTGCCGTAGGCCCGACAGAGCTGCCGCCATCGCTCGGCCAAGTCCTCGCCCCGCACCTCGATTCCCCGGCGCTCCTCGCCGCCTGCTCGGCCGGGAGATGCCCGCGTGCGCGGATCGTCCACCGGTGGCGGGCGTCGCGTTTTACCGCGTCCCACACCCGTCCCGGATGCCGCGGTTCTTCAGGTCGATCAGCACGCCACGAGTGCGCACCCTTCGGGTCACCATCAGTCCCGACAACCTGGCTTCCATTTGTGAGGTCGCCGCAGGGTGGTCGTAGACATCCGCACGTGCGGCGTATGGCGCGTGTGGGCGCCGCTGCGATGCGGGGCCGACGCCGTCTCACAGCGCGGTGATCTGAACCGGTCTCTCAGGGCGTGATGGTCAGTCCGGCGCGGACGGCCAGGACGACCAGCTGCGCGCGCGAGCGGGCGTCGAGTTTGGCCATGGCCCGCGCGATGTGGGTGCGGACGGTTGCGGGGGACAGGAAAAGGGCGTCGGCGATCTCGTTGTTGGATTTGCCGGTGGCCACCCAGGCGGCGATTTCCCGTTCTCGGTCGGTGAGGGTGTCCAGTCCGTCGATCGTCGCGGGAGCGATCCAGCGCTCGGCGAAGGTGGTGACCAGCAGGCGGGTCACCGAAGGGGACAGCAGCGCTTCGCCGGCAGCCACGACTCGGACGGCGTGGACGAGTTCGGTGGGTGCGGTGTCCTTGAGGATGAAGCCGCTGGCGCCGGTCCGGAGTGCGTCGAAGACGTAGCGGTCGATTTCGAAGGTGGTGACGACGATGACCCTTACTTCGCGCAGTTCCGGGTCGGCCGCGAGGTGACGGAGCAGGTGCAGCCCGTCCATGCCGGGCATCCTGATGTCGAGCAGCATCACGTCGGGCCGGCTGCTTCGTAGCCGGGTGAGGGCTTGCCGGCCGTTGTCGGCCTCGGCGACCACCCGCATGTCGCTCTCGCGGTCGATGAGAGTCCGCAGGCCCATCCGGACCAGCTGGTGGTCGTCGACCAGCAGGACCCGGATCATCGCGTCGCGTCCGTCATGGGCAGCCGGGCCGACACCTGGAAGCCGCCGCTGTCGCGAGGGCCCGCCTCCAACCGGCCGCCCAGGTCTTCGACCCGGCGCCGCATGACGGCCAGCCCGCGGCCCAGCCGTCCCGGCGTCGCGGAGTCGCCGGTGCCCTCGTCGCTCACGCGGACCAGCACGTGGCCGTCCCTCCGGGAAATCGAGACCCGGGCCGTGGTCGGGCCGGCGTGGCGCAGCACGTTGGTCAGCGCCTCCTGCACCACCCGGTACACGGTCGCGCCCAGCGGCGCGGGCAGGACGCCGGGCCCGTCGACCGTCACGTCCACCGGCAGGCCGCCCGCCTCGACCTGCTGGATCAGGTCGGCGAGACCGGCGACACCGGCCGGGTCGGTGGGGCGGGCCGGGCCGGGATGGAAGGTGTCCAGCATCCGGCGAAGGTCGGCCAGCGCGGTGGCGCTGGTTTCGCGGACCGCTTCCAGCGAGCGGCGTGCCTGTTCCGGTGCCTCGTCGAAGACCAGCAGCGCCACCCCGGCCTGCATGGTGATCAGGGCGAAGCCGTGGCCCGCGATGTCGTGCACGTCCCCGGCGATCCGCATCCGCTCGTCCAGCGCGGTCCGGTTGATCAGGTCCGCACGGCTCCGTTGCCGCGCCGCGTCCATCACGTGGACCAGGGCACCGAGCGACCACGGCAGCACGATCCAGCCGGTCCACGCCAGTGCCAGCAGACCGGTGAAGTGCCCTTCGCCGAGCACCCGGATCAGGATGGTCGCCGACGACATCGCCGCGGCCAGCCCACCCAGCACGGCCGACACCGGCAGCGGCCGCTGCCGCGCCACCTCGAAAACGGCGATCACCAGGCACAGCAACACCGGTCCGTAGGGATAGCCGGCCAGAAGGTACGCGTTGACCACCACCATCGCGCCCAGCAACGCCCCCAGCGGCGCCGCCCGCCGCAGGCCCACCGTCATCGCCGCGGCCGTCACCAGCAACACGACGCCGGCCACGTCCACGGGGCGGACTCCGGTCTGTCCCTTGGCTGCGACGCCCGTGCCGGCGACCACGGCGGCCGCGAACGCCCCCGCGAGCAGCACGTCCACCCGCGCCGGGCGGGCAACGCGCACACCGGCCACCGTCTCCATACCGCCCAGCATGACCATGCACCCAGCCCAAGTCGTCAGCTCAGCGCCGACACCCGGCTACGTCAATCTACGTAGCCGCGCGGCATCGGCTCCGCTTTGCGTCCGATGCGGTCACCGGGCCACCGCACCCACCCTGGGACCTGATCGAGCCAAGCGGAAAGCAAAGGAGACTGTCTCGTGACAGCACGACCGGAAACCCAGCGCCGCCGCGCGGGCCGGACCGCGATCGGCCGGGCCCACGGCCGGCACCGGACGTTCCTGATCGCCACCTGCGTGGCCCTCGTCCTGGCCGCCATCAGCGACGAGGCCACCGGCTACGACGGGCCGGGTCCGTTCATCTGTGTCGCGTTCGCGTTGGTGGTGGCGTTGATTCCGTGGCGGTTCACCCCGCTGCTCGCCACCGTGATGAGCGCGTTGTTCCTCTACGGAGGACTTGCCTCGTCCGAGTTCGTGGGCAAGCTGATCCACCCGAACCAGGTTCTGGACTTCACCGCCGGCTGGGTGCAGATGGGCAGCTTCGTCGCGGTGGCCGTCTTTTCGGTGGCCTCGGTCGGCTACGCCCGCCGTGCCGTGCCGTCCCACTCGTGAAGGAGTTCACCATGTTGCGTCTTCTGAACCGCTGCACGGTCCTCACCCTCGCCGGGCTGCTCGTCGGTATCGCGGGCCTGGTCGTCCAGTGGATCGCCGACCCCGCCAAGTTCGCCGCGGCGCGAGACACTTTCGGCCTTCCCTTCCCGCCCGGCATCGCCTTCATCGTCGCGGCCGGCGTGCTGGTGCTGGTTACCGCGCGCTGGTGGTGGCACGCGGTTTTCGGCGCCTTTATCGGTCTTTGGATCGTCGGTGCCGGCAGTCTGGCCAACCAGCTGCAACCCAACCTGGTCTCGCCCAACCCCGGCACCGTGGCAGGCACTGTCGTCATGGCCACCGGCCTGGCCTTCGGCACTGTCACGAGTGTCCTCAGCATGGTCTCGGCGTTCCGCGTCCGGCGGACCGTCCGAACGTCCGGCACGATCCCCACCTGACGCACGCTTCCGCGGCCCGAGCGTCACACTGGAACCGATGACAACCTGGTTTCGCGTGCGGACGTTCTGAGGGGTATGCGGGTAGATCCCAGTTTCGAAGTGTTCGTCGAAGACAGTTCGACGGCGTTGCTGCGCACCGCGTACCTGCTGACCGGCGACCGCGGGCACGCCGAGGACCTGTTGCAGACAGCGCTGTTGCGCACTGCCCGGCATTGGTCGCGGGCGCGTGACTCGCCTCAGGCGTATGCACGCACGGTGTTGCTGAACCTGTCGCGGGACCGGGTCAGAGCGTTGTTCCGGCGCCCCAGGGAAGCCCCGATGCCACCCGACGTGGACACGCTGCACGCGGTGGACGCCGGGTACGAGCAGGTCTCCGAGCGTCGCGTGGTGCTGCGCGCGCTGGCCGAACTGCCGATCCGCCAACGGCAGGTCATCGTGCTGCGCTTCTTCGAAGACATGTCCGTCGAGCAGACCGCCGGGCTGCTCGGCTTCAGCTCCGGGACGGTCAAGTCGCACACATCCCGGGCTTTGGCCAGGCTGCGCGAGCTGCTGGCCGACCACGACTCACTCCAGGAGGTTCCCCGTGCTCACCGATGAGCAGTACGGCCGCCGGATCGGTGACCGGCTACGGCACGAGATCGACGACGTCCACGCGAGCCCGGACCTGGTCCGCAAGCTCCGCCGCCGCCGGACCCGGCGCACGTGGGCGATCACCGGTGCCATCGCCACCCCGGTGGCCGCCGCGGCCGTCGTCGCGGTGGTCGTCTCGACCCAGGCCACCCCCGACCGATCCGCCACCGCGGCGCCCACCGGCGCGGCGCCCACCAGCGCTCAGCCCCGGATCGTCACCGTGGCGTACGTCCAGGCGGAGACGGTGAAGGCACTCGGCCAGGGCACCCAGTACGTCATCTACTCGAAGGACACCTACGGGAGCGGCTACTACGAGACCTGGACCGACAAGGCGACCCAGCGGTACCGCAACGACGTCTACACCAGCCTTCCGGCCACCACCCAGACGGGTCGTGCCGGGGACCGGAAGATGACCCTCCCGTCCGGCCCACCCACATCCCCCTCCGGCCTGCCCCACCGCCAGCAGTCGCACGCCGTCAAAAGCCTCGGGGAGAGCCAGGAGATCACCACGGTCGACTGGGAGAGCAAATGGTGGTCCGTCGACCACCTGAGAGACGGCAAACCGCAAACCCCGATCCCGGACCCCACCGACCCGGACGGCATGAGGAAGGCGGTGGCCGAGGGCAAGGTCGAGCTGGTGGGCCAGGAGAAGGTCGGCACCGTCGACACCCACCACCTCCGGGTGATCGGCTCCCGGCGCGAGTACAAGATCGACCTGTGGGTCGACAGCACGACGTACCTGCCGGTCAAGGAAACCGCGGTCAAGGGCGGCAACGAGCAGGGCGGCGAGGAATTCCCGGAGTCCAAGGGCGAAGTGACCACCTACACCTGGCTGCCCCGGACAGAAGAGAATCTCGCCAAATTGACCCTGGCCCCACCCGCCGACTTCAAACAGCTCAAGTAGACCCCAAGCAACAGCCCGCATAAACCTGGGCTCTCCCTCCCGGGCAGCCGGCTCGGCTTGTTCCCGGTCACGCTCGGCGGCCTGAGAGTGCGTGAGTTCACGGCATGGTGTTGATCTGTGGCGGTGCCGGCGTCAGACTCGTGGCCGGAGTGTCCGGCTCGTCACGGCCGGGCGTGCTGGGAGGATGCGAAGATCATTGGCCGGGTGGTGGAGTCCTCAGGTACGCAAGGGTGCCCGGCGGAGGCACGCGTTGGCCGTGGTGGGATACGCGACGGCGTGCGGATGGCTGGACCCGGCCCGCGCCGAGGGTCTTCGGCAGGAGGTGTCGAAGGCGGGCTACCACGATCTGCCGGCGATCGTGGCCGACCTGCCCGCGCCGAGGTGGGACACGGTGCCCGCCACCACACCCGTCGGCGACCTCGAGCGCGAGTTCGCGATCACCCTGCTGGACATCGCCGCCCAGTACGAGTCGTTGAGCGGCGCGGATCGCAGGTGGCGGACGATCCTCGCGGCCGGGGCGCGAACCGCGGCGGATTTACTCGTGCTGTTCCTGGACATCGAGCCGCACCTGCGACCCCGGCGGAACGATCCCGGGCTGGCCAGGTCTGGAGCGGCTCGCGTTCGTACCGGAAGTCCTCCGGGCCAGGGGGAGCGGCAGGCTGACCAGAGCGGAGTTCGACGGCATCCTCGAACGCGCGGCTTCGGGCGAGAGCCTTGACAAGCTCCGCGCCGAGTTGGACGGCCCACGAAAGGCCGGCCGGCCGGACAGCCACGGTGGGGATCAGGTGGTGGAGTCCGACAGGCCGGCCGTTGTGGTTGAGCCCACGGTCGCCGACCCGCCGGCGCTCGACGTCGACCGGGCCCGGGTCGCCAAGTACCTCGAACAGGCGCTGGCCGATGAACGACTCGTTCGGGGTGAGCACGCGGCCCGGACCGTCGGGGTCTGGTCGGCGACAACGACCCGTGAGCTGGCGAAGCTGGTGGTCGACCTCCCCTTGCCGCCCGACGAACCCCTGCGCGACCGCAAACCGGACCCCCACTCCGACGACCTCATCACCCCCGCCCACCGCCAGGTCGTGCTCGACCGGCTGAACCGCGCGATGGCCGGCGGCACACTCACCTTGCGGGAGTACGAGACCCGGCTGGACGTGGCAGTGCAAGCCCGTACCTTCGAGGAACTGACGCCGGCGATCACCGGCCTGCCACCCGGCTGGTAGCAGGCCGTTCGTCGGGCAGGACCAGCGCGAAGCCTGAACGCTCGGACAGCGGCATGAGCGGACGTTGGGCGCAAGCGCCGTCCGCTCAGACGGACGGTGCCGCCCGCCGGTGGAGCAAAGCCCTGCTCACCCTGGTATCGGCGACGCGACAGCGCGATCTGCGATGCGGGAGCGCGACGTGCTGGGCACCCGGATACTGGGTAGATGGTGACCGGTGAACGCGTTCGCGATGTGACTTTCCCCAGCGTCGACGTGGTGCTGTCAGGAACATTTGCCGGTCCCGGCAGCCGTGACCCGGCTCCAGGGGTGGTCATGGTCGGTGGCTCCGGGCCGTCGGACCGCACCAACGACAACTTCTTCCCGCCAATCCAGCGAGGACTCGTGGAAGCCGGGTTCGCCGTGCTCTCTTACGACAAGCGTGGTGTCGGCTCGTCTTCCGGCGACTGGCTCGCGGGAACGATCGACGACTTCGCCGCTGACGCTGCAGCCGCACTGGACTTCCTCCGCTGCCAGCCTGGCGTCCAGGCCGAGACCACCGGCCTGTTCGGGCACAGCGAAGGTGGTTGGGTCGTTCTGCGCGCCGCGGCCCGGGGGAACGTGCCCTGGGTGGTCACCAACGGCTGCCCCGGCATGACACCCGCCGCTCAAGACCGTTACGCGCTGGCCACCGCCCTTCAGTCGATCGCCGGGATCACGCCCCACGACGTCGAGGTCACCCTGGCCGTGTACGACCAACTCGTCGAAGCGGGTCGGCGCGGCGCCGACTTCGATGAAGCGACGCGGTTGGTCGGGTCTTTCTCGATCCCCGCCTCCGTCGAAGATTTGTTCGGCGAATACTGGTCAGAGACCGACGAGAGCCTCTGGGAGTTCACAAAGCGCAAACAAGACCACAATCCGATTCCGGACGTGCTGCGTTTGCGTTGTCCGCACCTGGCGTCCTTCGGTGGCGCCGACGAACTGGTTCCGGTCGCGGACAGCATTGGCCTGTTCGCCGCGGCCGCCTGCCATGCCGAACGTCATCCGCGAGCAACCCTGACAGTCGAGCTGTTTCCCCATGCTGACCACCGCGTACAAGTACACGGTGGCACCGCTCTGGTACCCGGCTACGTCGAAACCTTGGTCCGGTGGATCACCGAGCGGCGCGACACCAGTTCGCAGAGCTGAACGCACGCTCGTCGGCAAGACAGTGCGTTGGGTGTCAGGTCGTAGACGCCATGTACACCGCCAGGATGTAGTTCGGTGCCGGTCGAGGTTTCTTGCGGGCGCGGTCGTAGCGCATGGTCGTTCGTGGGTCGGCGTGGCGTGCTGCGATCTGGACGTCGCGCAGGTCGACGCCTGCATCGAGCATCGTGGTGACGGAGCATGTGCGGGGTGCGTCCGAGGAAGCCGCACGACTGACGCTTCGGCCAGTCGCCGGGTTGCGCAGGGCCGGTCCGTGCGTGCGCTTCGTCGGTTGAGCAGGATTGCGCCGTGGTCGCGGTCCCTGACGGCTCGATCGATCGCCCGTCCGACCGCCGGCGGCAGAGGCACCAGTACGACTTGCCGCCGTTACCGATCACGCGTAGCACCCGGTGTCCCTGTTCTTCGCCGATGTCGGCGGCGCACGCCTCAAACACTCGGAGACCGAGCAAACCGAGCATCGCCACCAGCGCGAAGTCGAACGGCTTGGTCGATTCCCGCGCGGCGGTCAGCAGAGTCTCGAACTGCAAGTGTGACAGGCCGAGGGTCGGTGGCTCCTTGGGCGCCATCGGACGCCGGACGTACTCAGCCGGCGAGGCAACAACGGGGCGTGACGCGGAGACGGCCGCACGGGTTCTTCGTGCGTGACGACGAAGGAATGGTCACCGGCACGCACCTGGCGGCCACCGTCGCCCGGGACGCCGTCGAGCTGCTGACCGCCCCCTTGGCACACCGCATTCACACCTGCGCCGCCGAGGACTGTCACCTCATCTACGTCGACGCCTCACGCCCGGCCGGCGCCGCTGGTGCTTACAAGCTTGCGGAACTGGCCCGGTTCGAGCCCGGTGAACGAGGCAATCCACTGCGGCCGCGACGCTGTGATCACTTGAACCACACCAACAGGATCAACTATCGGCCCGGCCGGCCGCTCACCGGGTTACCAGACATCTCTTAGCTCCTGGGCATCGGGATTCTGCTGCACGATCGCGAACGCGGCCACGTGAGGCCGTGAATTTCGCACCGTCGATGGGACCGGTGCGCCAGGAACGTTCCCTGTGAACTGTGAGGACGTGCAATCACTTGACTCCGGCTGTGACGGAGGCTAGAAGATAGAGCGCCCTTACGGACCGCGCCGATCGTTGATTTGCCCCCTTCGACATTCCGCGCGGACGGTTTCCTGACGCCGAAAACATTTTCATGGTTCCGAAGGAGTGACTGTGCAATCGTTCACGAGGCGCCTGGCCGGTGTCGCCGCGTTGGCCGCCCTGGTTCTCACCGCGTGCAGCGGCCCGGAGGCGGAGCAGCCCGCCACCGCCGGCGTGCCGGGTCCGAGCGGTGGGAAGCTGAAGGTCGCGGTCGTCACGCACGGCAGCCTGGGGGATGCGTTCTGGAACGTGGTGCAGAACGGCGCTTTCCAGGCAGGGAAGGACCTGGACGTCAGCGTGACCTACTACTCCGACGGCGACCCCCTCTCCCAGGCCAAGCTGATCGACAACGCCGTCGCCCAGAGGGTCGGCGGGCTGGTGGTCTCGATGGCGAATCCGCAGGCACTGCAGACGTCGGTGCAGAATGCGGTCAAGGCGGGCATCCCGGTCGTCACGATCAACTCGGGCGAGGACTCCAGCGTGGCGTTCGGCGCCATCGCACACGTCGGGCAGAGCGAAGGACTCGCCGGGCAGGGCGCGGGACAGCGGCTGAAGAACGCGGGCAAGACGCACCTGCTGTGCGTGATCCATGAAGCCGGGAACATCGGCCAGAACCAGCGCTGCGACGGTGCGAAGCAGAGCTTCGGCCACGCGACCACGCTGCAGGTCGACATCAACAACCCGAACGACGTCCAGGCGCGCATCCGCGGCGCGCTCCAGGCGAACCCGTCGATCGACGCGGTCCTCACCCTGAACTCGCAGATCGCGGCGCGCGCGTACAGCGCGGCGAAGGAGGCGAGCTCGAAGGCCCAGGTCGCCACGTTCGACCTCAACAACGAGGTGGTGTCGGGCATCAAGAGCGGGGACATCCTCTTCGCCGTCGACCAGCAGCAGTACGAGCAGGGTTACCTGCCGATCGTGATCCTCAAGCTGTACACGCAGAACGGGAACACCCTCGGCGGCGGCAAGCCGGTGCAGACCGGCCCCGGCTTCGTGGACAAGTCGAATGTCGACGCGATCACGCCGTACATCCAGGGCGGGACCCGTTGACGGGTCATCGGCTCCGCGCCCGCCCCTGTGTCCGGTAGACGCAGGACGGGGACGGGCCGGGTCGGCCGTCGCCCGCTCCCAGCCGACGTCGCGGACCCCGCTCGGGGTGCTGGGCCGCGGAGGATCTTGAAGTTCTTCATCTGGGCCTGAACTGAGTGTATCCGCGGAAATTTCACGGCGGGTGGTTCGCACGAACTCGGACAGGCGCCCTGGAAGCCGAACGACACCGACCCGCGGGCCGCGACGGGCACGGATGCAACTTTCAGGTCAGCCGGCGGGTGCGCAGCTTCGGGTGGACAAGGAAATACCAGGTCGGGCCGGGGAACGTGAGCCACATCGAACGTCGACCCACCAGACTCTTGACCTGTCGCGGCGCGCCGGACGAACATTCCCTGAATTCGCGTGCCGTCACTGGTGGACAGCAGGACGATGCCGCGTTTGCGCTGTCAGGCCGCTGGTTTCGGACGAGGAGGTCCCATGTTCAGGTCGCGGTCCCGGAAATCCTGGATTCTCGGCTCGGTCCTCGCGATCGCTGCCAGCGCGGGCTTGAGCGTGCAGGC
Source organism: Amycolatopsis sp. DG1A-15b (assembly GCF_030285645.1). Classification (GTDB taxonomy): domain Bacteria; phylum Actinomycetota; class Actinomycetes; order Mycobacteriales; family Pseudonocardiaceae; genus Amycolatopsis. The sequence continues at coordinate 5,153,304 of NZ_CP127296.1, read as the reverse complement.
TGCTCCCCAGGCCGCCGCCGCCTCACTGACCCAGATCACGAACTTCGGCAACAATCCCAGCGGCCTGCAGATGTACCTGTACGTGCCGAACAAGGTCAAACCGAATCCGCCGATCCTGCTGGCACTGCACGGCTGTCAGGGATCAGGGCCCTACCTCTACTCCAGCACCGATTTCGGGTCGCTGGCCGACCAGTACGGGTTCATCGTCATCTACCCGTCGACGAACCCCGGCGGCAGTTGCTGGGACGTCTCCTCGAACCAGGCACTGACGCGCAACGGCGGCAGCGACCCGGTCGGCCTGATGTCGATGATCACCTACACCGAGCAGCACTACAGCGGCAACCCGAACGCCCTGTACGTCACCGGTGAGTCGTCGGGCGGCATGATGACCAACGTCATGGCCGCCGACTACCCGGACGTGTTCAAGGCCGGCGCAGCGTTCATGGGCGTGCCCTACCACTGCTTCTACACCAACTCGGTCAAGGGCTGGAACGGTCCCTGCGCCGGAGGTCAGGTCTCGATGACGCCGCAGCAGTGGGGCGACCTGGTGCGCAACGCCGATCCCGGCTACACCGGGCCGCGCCCCCGTATGCAGCTGTGGCACGGGACGGCGGACACCACGCTGAACTACAACAATCTCGGCGAAGAAATCAAACAGTGGACGAACGTCCTCGGGGTGAGCCAGACCCCGTCGTCCACCGACACGCCGGTCGCCAAATGGAACAGGACGCGCTACAACAACAGCTCCGGCATGACACAGGTCGAGGCGTACAGCATCGTCGGCGCCGGGCACCAGCTGCCGATCCAGGGTTCCGGGATGGCCGCCTACGCCATCCACTTCATGGGTCTGGATGGCAACTCCGGCAGCGGCAACACGATCACCGTCACCAACCCGGGCAACCAGACCGCCGTCGCCGGCACCCCGATCAGCTCGGTCCAGATCCGCGCCACCGACTCGGCGTCCGGACAGGCGCTCACCTACCGCGCGACCGGCCTGCCCGCTGGTCTGTCGATCGACTCCGCCGCCGGTCTGATCACCGGCACGCCGACCACCGCGGGCACGTCCAACGTGACGGTCACGGCCACCGACCCGACCAGCGCGTCCGGGTCCGCGTCGTTCACCTGGACCGTTGGCGGCGGCTCGACCGGGGGCGGGACGTGCCAGGTTTCCTACGTGAGGAACGAGTGGGGCGGGGGGTTGTCCGCGAACCTGACCGTCACCAACATCGGCGTCAGCGCGGTCAACGGCTGGTCGCTCAGGTGGAGCTTCCCCGGCGATCAGAAGATCACCAACGCCTGGAACGCCACCATCACGCAGAACGGCCAGGCCGTCACCGCCACGAACGTGAGCTACAACGCGACCATCGCCGCCGGTGGCAACGTCCAGTTCGGCCTCCAGGGCACCTGGGCGGCCAACGACACCAACCCCGCCGCCTTCACCCTCAACGGAAGCCCGTGCAGCTGAGCCGCTCGATCTGGCTGGTAGCGAGGAAGGGCAGGCACACGGCCGGTACGAGCCGCGCGCAGCCGACACACCGTCGCCTTGCCGCTCAGGCGACTTCAGGCCGGCTGCCGCCGTGCGCGGCGCGGACCGCCCGCTGCACCTGGTGTGGCAACCGACGCTGCTCGACCACCGTGATTACGTCGCTGGAGTCTGTACCAACCGGAGCAGTCGCGTCGTCGCCGCGTCGCGGTGCTGCCGCCGGTACATCGCCAACGCCCGCGACCAGGCGTCCCTCGCCGCGTGCCAGTCGCCGAGCGCATGGTGGGCGTGGCCCTGCCGTTCGAGGGTGTCGGCGGCGAAAATACTCGCCGCCGCAGGACGCTGTCAGGATGGTCCGGCGGTGCGGGATGACTCGTTGACGAACTGGCCGTTCTCGCACGTGCCTTGCCTATGAATCGTCTCCCAAGCCGTTCGGGCCCACCCAGTGGCCTGATAAGCAGCCCGTCCGCTTCGCTCGGCGTGACTCGTCACAGTTTCGCCTGGGTGCCCGCCACGGCCGACGCCCATCGACAACGTCGTTTGCTGGACGGTATCGCGTGAGCATGCTGTTCGAGTCGCTCGAAGGCGTCATCGGCGTCGACACCCACCGCGACACCCTCGCCGCGGGCGCGGTCACCGCGGTCGGCGCCACGCTGGGACATGCCGACGCTCCGGCCAGCGCCGTGGGCTATCAGCAACTGCTGGACTTCGCTCGAACACAGGTGCCTGACCGGCGGTGCTGGGCCGTCGAGGGAACCAGCTACGGCGCCGGACTCACCGCATTCCTCGCCGAATAAGACGAACGGGTTGTCGAAGTCTGCCGCCCCAAGCGTCCACCGCGGCGCGGCGCCCGCAAAAGCGACGCCCTGCGCGTCCTGCTCAACACGCGAGGCGGGGCGGTCTCCGCCCGCACCGCCGCGATCAACCACCTCAAAGTGCTGATCGTCTCCGCACCCGAGAACCTCCGCGCGGAACTGCGCGGTCAAACCAGCGACGCCCAGATCAGCTACTGCGCGAAACTACGAGACCGACCCGCCCAAGATATCGAGCACCGGACCACCTTCCGGGCGATGCGCTCCACCGCATCCAAGCACTCAAGGCCGAGGCGAACGAACTCGGAGAAATTGTCAATACCTGCGGATCTGGCTTACCCGGACGCGGGTTTCGCGCAGTAGAGCAGGGCGTGCGCGCCGCCTGGCCAGGTGTTGTCGGGCTGGCCGAGGTGGATCTGGGTGGTGATCCCGGAGCTTTGTTCGGGCCCGCCGCCCAGTAGCGCATCGAGTTCGAAGGCGATGTCGTTGATGTCCTCGTCGATCTCGGTGGTGTGGGCAGCGACGGCGAAGTGCAGCACGATAGCCTCCGGCTGTGCCTCAACGGCGATGGCGAGCATGTCGGGCCCGATGAGACCGAGCGCGGCCTGGCCGGTTTGGAGTAGCAGGTAGTTGCGGCGCAGGAGCGTGCGTTCTTCGCTGGCCGTGAGGCTGGGGTTGTAGTACTGCCGGGCAGGATGATCCATATCTGAACAGCCGTTTCGTGATCAGGCGACCTGTTGGTCGCCTCGCTCAACAAGGATGCCGCGTTCGAAGTGGGCTCCGGCGCGGACAAGCGCGACCAGGTGGGGCGCGTTGACCGCGCGCCAGCGGGCCTGGGCCGGCTCGATCAGCTTGAACGCCATCGCCAACCCCGCAGCCCGGGAACCGGGGCCCTTAGTGACCTTCGTGCGGTGCCGCACGGTGGCGAAAGTTGACTCGATCGGGTTGGTCGTGCGCAGGTGAATCCAGTGCTCGGCCGGGAACTCGTAGAACGCCAGCAATTCCTCGACATCGTCGGCAATCTTGGCGACTGCCTTGGGGAACTTCGCGCCATAGGCAGCGTCGAAGGCTTTGACTGCGTCCAGGGCATGTCGGCGGTCCTCGGCGTTCCAGATCTCCGCCAGTGCTTTCTTCGCTCCCGGGTACGCGGTCTTCGGTAGGGCCGACAACACATTGGCGATCTTGTGAAACCAGCACCTCTGCGCCCGTGTTGCCGGGAAGACCTCGCGTAACGCACCCCAGAACCCCAGCGCTCCGTCACCGACCGCCAGTACCGGCGCGACCATGCCCCGTCGGGCGCAGTCGCGCAGCAGGTCGGCCCATGACTCGGTCGATTCCCGGTACCCGTCGGCCAGCGCGACCAGCTCCTTGCGACCGTCGGCTCGGACACCGATCATCACCAGCAGGCAGAGCTTGTGCTCCTCCAGTCGGATGTTGACGTGGATGCCATCGGCCCACAAGTAGACGTAGTCGGCACCGGACAGATCCCGTTCGGCGAAGGCACGTTGTTCGGCTTTCCACTGCTCGGTCAGCTTTGTGATCACCGCTGCGGACAGGCCGTTGGCGGAGCCGAGGAACTGGCCCAGCGCGGGCACGAAGTCCCCGCTGGACAGGCCGTGCAGGTAGAGCAGCGGCAGCACCTCGGTGATCTTCGGGGTTTTGCGTGCCCACGCCGGCAGGATCGCCGAGGTGAACCGCTTCCGCTCGCCGGTGTCCGGGTCGATGCGCTTGTCGTTGACCCGCGGCGCGGTCACCTTGATGGCTCCGGCGCTGGTGAGCACCTCACGGGGCTGGTGGTAGCCGTTGCGGACGACCAGACGGTGGCCCTGCTCGTCGCGCTGGTCGGTGAACGCGGCGATGTAGGCGTCGACCTCGGATCGCAGGGCTTCGGCCAGCATTCGCCGGGCGCCTTCCCGCACGATCTGGTCGATCAACGACGCCTCGCCGGCGGTGGCCGGCTGGTCGTTGTTCTCGGATGCGGGGTCGGAGACTACGGTGAGCATGGGCGTGCCTTCCCAACCGACGCGCCAACGTCGGCTTGTTTGAGACCTCTACTCGATCACCGGGAAGGTACGCCCTTCACCGGCCGATCCACAGGTCTCAAGCATTGCTCCGAACTCGAACGCGACATCGCACGCCTGGTCAACGACGTCCACCCCGAGCTGGCACAACTGTCCGGCGTGGGGACCCTCAGCGCCGCACAAATCCTGATCAGCTGGTTCCACCACGGCAGGCTTCGCTCCGAAGCCGCGTTCGCCAGCGTCGCCGGCGCCGCACCGATCCCCGCCTCCTCAGGCCTGACCAACCGCCACCGCCTCAACCGAGGCGGCGATCGCCAGCTCAACCGGGCGCTCCGCACCATCCTCCTGACCCGCAGCCGGATCGACCCCGCAACCTGCGCCTACATCACCCGCCGACTGGCCGAAGGCAAAACCCGCCGCGAGATCAAACGCTGCCTCAAACGGATCATCGCCCGCCAACTCTTCCGCACACTCCAGCAACACCCACACACCAACAACCCTTGACGCCACATAGCAGAAGCCCGTGGTCAACACTTCGGATCAGTCACTTCCCGAACTTGCCAACCATAAGGATAGGACAGCGGCCTCCTCGCCTGCTTGACACAGAGGGGAGCCATGACAGGACGTGAACGCTCGATCAGCGGCATGGGCGTGCGAATCACTACGGGACGAAACTCGGTCGCTGAGGCTAGGCCTCCGACCTACCATCACGGAGAGCTCGCCCGAGGCGCGTCTACCCGGTAAGGGTGCGTCCTGCCCGTCGCATGGTGAGGGTGGCAGCGCGTTCGAGTCGGGCCGGGTCCGGGGAACTCACGCCTCGACGGGAGGTGTCGGGGTTCCCGCGTCAACGCGCGCACGTCGGCAGGAGCGCGCGTTTTGCAGGGTCGCTCGTGGTCGTGGCATGTCGCCCAACGGTCATCCGGTCGCTGCCGGCGTCAGCCTCGAGATGATCTTTACCGAAACTCGCAACCTCTGTGACCCGGTGATCGATTGCGGTCAGCACCGCCGAACCACCCAGACTGACGACCATGTGCTCCCTCGTCCGGATGTCTCGCATGGTGGTCGGTGCAGCGAACCGCCGGACGGCGAATGTCGTGATCCACCGACGCCGAGAAGACGAAGTCTCCACGTAGGGTGACCACGGGCAGATACCTTCGACGAGAGGGACTGCTCGCGTTTGTTTCGAACAAGGGCGGGCGGCACACGACCGCCGGGCTTGGAGCCAGTCGGGCAGCATGCAGGCAGGGGAACCGGACTTCACCGAGAGGTAGCCCTATCGCGGTTCTTGGCGGAGCTGCCGGGCTGGACCTGGGCGCGGCCACCCCGGAAAAGACCGCCGTGTCCATCGCGACCGAGGTGATAGCCCTGCACCGGGGTGACCCTGTTGATCACGCAAGTCCCTATTCATCAGGATCCCATTACGACATCAGGGTGAATGCGTGCGAGTTCAATAACGGAACAGAAGGTGATCGCTACTTTCCCAGTGGTTGTACGCCGCCCCTGGGAAGGACCCGCCGTGATCGAAGAGCAAGCCCAGCCCATGCCGGGCTGGCGAGGGGGCGACGGCAACGCCGCCTACCTGGACAAGACCCTGCGGCATCGGCCGATGGACCTGTCCCTGGACGACACCGTGAGCTGGCGGGTCGTGTTCCGGCTCTGGGCGCGCGCGGCCGTGGCCTCGGGCGCGGTATGGCTGGTGTTCGCGCTGATCGCCTTCCTGGTCGGCCTGGGCAGCGTGTCGTCCAGCCGGCTCAGCAGCTCCGGGCTGGGCGCTTCCGCTGTGCTCTACACGATCGGCACCCTGCTGGCCGTCCTGGCCTTCTTCCTGGTGGTGCTGTTGACCAAGCTGCCCGAACCGATCTCCGAATGGCGGGTGCTGTTGGCCGATCGCGCCGAGTTCGCGCCTGCCGTGTACAGCCAGATCGCGGGCACGCTGCGGGAGCGCCAGCTGCCCGTCGGCGGCGGCGCGCGGCGCATCCGCACCGGGTTCGGTCCCCTGCACCACAGCAACCGGCTGGTCGTCACCGAGGGCGATTTCCGGGTGTACGTCTCGGTGTTCAGCTACGGCACCAGCATCTACCTGGGCTGGCTGATGTGGCGCTCGCGGCGTGGGAGCACGCTGATCGGCCAGTTCCTGGTCGGTATCGTGCGTGGCATGGCCGGCCACAACGACCCGGAGATCGCCATGCTGCGCGCCGAGCGGGCGCGGGCCATGCGCGAGGCCGTGCACGCCGCCTGCCGTGAAGGCCTGATCGTGGCCGTGGACGGCCTCCAGGTGCCCGAGCAGTACGGCTTTCCCTACGGCATGCCGGTCGTGGAGGACGGAGAGTTCGCCAGCGCGCCGGCGCCCGGGGGCTACCAGCAGGCGGTGCCGCCGGACACCGGACGGCACGCCACGCCGGGACCCCAGACGCCGTGACCACTCCTGGCGTGCTGCTGGAGAGCTCGGCACAGATGAGCTGGGCGTGGGTCGGCCTGCACGTGGGCCCCGCCCCGAAGCTGGCCGACACCCGCGCGTACGCCGACGTGGCCGAGCCCCAGCGGCGCACGCAGACCACCGCCCGCGAGCGCGCCTGGCTCGCGGGCCAGTGGAACACCGAGTCGCACGCCCGCTGGGAACTGCGGTTCAGCAACGACCCGGCGACCCGGCTGGTGTCCTGCACCCTGCTGGGCCGGGTGCAGGACCCAGACCCCCGGTTGGCCGAGCAGGCAGCGGTGCGGCTGCGGGACCGGCTCGCCGCCGCGCCCGCGCATGTACTGGCCGAGCCGGTGCTCGACGAGCACGAGATCAGCAATCGGCTTGTGCCCGGCCCGCTGGACGGCCGGGGCAGTTTCGAGGTGCGCAAGCGGCTGGACTGGGCGCCGTGCTCGAGGCGCGACACGGGGCGGCAGGTCTGCTTCGCCGTGTCCCCTCTGCTGCCCGAGGACCGGTCCTGGGAACCCCTGTGGCACGAGCTGGCGCGGATGCCCCAGCCCACCGTGCTCAGCGTGTACCTGGAGCCGTACGCGCCCTCCGCAGCCCTGGCAGGTGAGCTGCGGCGGCTGGTCGAGGAGTACGACCACCTTGCCCGGCCCGGCTTCGCCAACCCGCTCTGGCCGGTGCCCCCACCACCCGACCGGTTCGCCCAGCGTGCGGCCCCGCTCTACGTCCAGGCTGCCGCCCGCTACACCGCCGGGCTCTGCTTCCGCACCCGCATTTCCCTTGCGTCTCAGGGACCTGTGTCCTACGGCTTCGCCGACCTCGTCGCCGACACCGTCGGCGGCGGGGTGGTCCGCCGGCCACCCGCCGCCGAGCTCGCCGCCGCCTGGCGCAACCTCGCCGCGCTCAACCGGGACTGGCTCGACCACAGTTACGGCCAGGGCTCCCCGCCCGGCAGCCTGCGGGACACCGAGCGCATTCTGTGCGACCTGTGCGACCTGGACGAGGCCGCCGCCGCGTTCAGGCTGCCTTACGAAGTGCCAGGCCACCTGCCGTTGTTCGAGACCGCGGGGCGGCGCCGCCGTCCCGGTACCACCGCCGCCGAAAGGTGACCGCAGTGCACGAGGTTCTTTTCGAGTTCGAGGGCACCCCCGCCGAGCGCGACCGCGACGCCCGCGACCTGGTCGCCTGGCTGGAGGAGGACCTGCGGGGCAGCGTCAGCCTCCGCATGGTCGGCCCCGCCGAGGGCGAGCTGGGCGGCGCCGCCGACGCAGCCGTCGTGCTGGCCGCCACCGCCCCGCTGGCCCGGCCGTTCTTCACCTGGCTGACCGAGCGGGTCAAGGCACGCAAGATCAGCTTGCGGATCTCCGCCAGCCACAAAGGAAAACCGCTCGAGATCAACGTCGAGGCCCCGCAGGACGCCGAGGCGCTGCTGGACCAGATCGTGCGGCTGCTGGACGAGGACTGAGTGTTCGACTCCCGTGCCGTGCTGGTCGGTACCTGCACCTACACCCAGGGCCTGCCCCAGCTGGACCAGGCCGCCGCCAACCTCACCGACCTGTTCGACGCCCTCACCGAGGTCGTCGACCCCAGCGGCATGCACACGGTCACCGACCCGACCGCCGCCCACCTCGTACTCGACCCGCTCGACCGGTGCGCGTCGTCCCCGGCGGACCTGCTGCTGTTCTACTACGCCGGACACGGCCTGCGTGACCAATACGACCGCCTGTGCCTGGCCCTGCCCGGTTCGGTGGACACCCCACGGGACGCCCGTCGCACCTCTCTGCCCGTGGACTCCGTACTGGAGATCATAAAGCGCGCAGCTGCCCGGCACCGGGTCGTCATCCTGGACTGCTGCTACTCCGGTCTGGCCATGGACTCTCCCGCCGCCGCCGACCTGCACCTGTTGACCGCCACCAACCGCACGGCCAAAGCCGCCTACCGCGTGGACGCCCGCAACACCGAGTTCACCGGCGAACTCGTGCGGCTCCTCGTCGACGGCCCAGGCCCGGTCGACCTCGGGGGCCTGTACCGCCACCTCGACCGAGCGCTACTCGCTCGCGGCCTGCCCCGTCCCCGGCAGCGCTGCGTGGACCATAGCGCCGACCTGGTGCTTCGGCCGTAGGCCCGAGCCAGTGCCGAGCCAAGGTGCCGCTGAGGTTGGCTCGCCAGGGCGCACGCTATGCGGCAAGAGCGGATGTTTCTCACGGCGCTCCTGTGGAAGGCTTGTGCCGGGTAGGTGCGGCAGTCCGTGGTCACCCGAGGAAGGCACTGGTGGCGCCGGTTCCTGATCCGGCCGCTGCCACCCAGCGGCGACACGCTGCGGATCGCGCTGCTGAAGCGCTGCTGTGCGTGAACGAGGGGGTGGACGTGGAGTCGTCAAGGACGCTGTTGCTGAAACCGTCGGTCAGGGGCCAGCTGCCGGCGCTCGGCGTGCTGGTCGGATTCCTCGTGTTCGAGGTTTTCATCGCGGTGCGGGGCCTGCTGGAGCCGTGGCTGGCGATCAGCTGCCCCGCGGTTTTCCTCGTGGTGCTGGCGATCGGCACCGTGTCGCTCATGCGGTCGCGGGGGAAGCCGTGGCAGCTGCGCTGCGGACCGGACGGTGTCGAGGCGCGCGGGTTCGACCTGGTGCCGTGGTCGGCGCTCGCGCAGGTGCGGGTCAGCCGGCTTCGGCCGCGCTGGCTGTATTTCGCCGCGCCGGGCCGTCATCGGGTGGTGGCGTTCGTGCCCCGTCCGGGAGTGAGCGTGCCTGCGGTCGCGGTGTTCGATCCGCTGTCCCGGCGTGGGGCGTCGTCGCGCTGGGGTGCGCGGTGGCAGAGGAAGTGGTACGGAAGCACCTTCGTCGTGTTCACGCATACCGTGGACGCGACGTCCGAAGAGATCGCCGAGGCGGTCCGGCAGCTGACCGACGTTCCGGTCGTCGCGGACCGGGTTCGTCTTCGGCGCCGTGGCGCTGGGCTTCGTTGAGGAGGTGAATCCACAGTGGAGTGCCGGGTTCAGGCTGCCACAGGCGTGGTGACGGTACGGCTGCGAGCATGATGTCATGATGAGCCGGGTGAGCTTTGAGGAAGCCTGCGCGAGAGTGCGGGAGCTGTGCGTCGAGCATCTGGGCGAGCAGGTCGGGACACAGGTCGCGGCACTGGCGAAACCCGGGTTCGGGCTGCGTCCGGTGAAGCCGGGCATCAGCGCGGCCGGCCTCGGCAGGTGGGGCGGTCCGGCGTTGCTGAATCCCGGCACGCCGTGGCCCGAGCACGACGGCGTTCCGCTCAGCCTGTTCGCCGTCCTGGACGTCGAGGCGCTCGGCTCGTGGCTCGGCGACGAACGCCCACCCGACGGGCTGCTGAACATCTTCTACTTCGACCCGGACATCCGGCGCGGATACGTGCTCGAGGGCGCGCCCCTCCTAGACTTGGACGACCCGCGATGCTGTCGGATCATCCCGGCGGACCCGGCACTGGCGATCGAGGAGGCAGCACCCGCACCGGCATCGATCCACGCCCCGGAGCCGTTCTACGCGGTGCCCGTCGTGACATTGCCGTCGATGCACGGAGTCTCCTACGACCCGATCCTCGACACGGTGGACTACGGCGGAGAAACGGAAGATTCCCTCTACTACCGGTCGGCGCCGGGCTGGCTGGCTTCGGACCGCCTCGGCGATCCCTGGCTCGAGTTCTGTGAGCGTGAGCAGGGCCTGTACAAGTACGAGGACGTCTTTTTCTCGCCCGACCAGGCGTTCGGCTGGCCGCACCTGGAGAACAGCTTCTCCCAGCTGAAGGAGCCGTACCGCCACCTCATCACCATCGGGCACCACGACCTCGGCGATGGCGGCTACGTGCACTTCATCCTGCCGCCGAAGGCGTTCCGCGAAGGGGACTACGAGCAGGCAGTCGCTTTGTTCGAGGGTTTCTAGTCACCGGATCAAGGTGGCAAGCGCCACTACGATCTCTTCCATGGAAAAGTGGGCTGTGGGAAGTCGGGTTGGCATTGACCATGACCAGTAGATGGCAGCGGGACCGTCCGGTCATGCGCGCACTGCGCGATCAATGGACAGCGCAGTTGTCGAGCGAGTTTCCTGGCGTTCGCTTGCTGATCGAAATCAACCCCGATCCCGAACCCGGGCCGACCATCATGTGGAACTGGTGGATCACCGTCGAGGTGGACGACTTCGAGTTCGACGGCATGATGAGCGACGATTTGACGGTCGTATCGTTCGAAGACGAGCAGGGAAGATTCGAGGACAACGTTCTTCTGGGCAAGGTTGTCGACTACCTGCGGAGGAGGATCGCCGCACGATTCTGACCCGGGTGAGGAGAACGGCGTGGACAGTGGGCGGATGGCGCCGGTTGTCCTGCGTCACGGTGGGAGTCACAAATTCACAGTCTGCGGCAAGCCGATACAGCGGGCGCGGAGCCGGTGGCTGTTACGAGTTCTCCAGCCGGCGGCCGCGTCGCCAGATGGCTCGGGTGTTGAGCGTGTCGCCGATGTTCTCCGTGGGGTCACCGTCCACGAGCAGCAGGTCGGCGCGGAGTCCTTCGGCGATGCGGCCTCGGTCGCCGAGGCCGAAGCGGCGGGCTGTGGTTGCCGTCGCGGCGCGCAGTGCTTGGGCGGGGGTCAGGCCGGCGGTCACGAGGTACTGCAGTTCGTGGTGCAGGCTGGCTCCGTGGGCCAGGCCGCCGAAGAAGGTTTCGGCCATGGAGGCGTCGGTGCCGGCCAGCAGGTCCACGCCCGCTGCGGCCAGTGCCTGTACGGTCTCCAGGACGTCCTCGAGCCTGCCTTGGGGGTAGCGGTTGTAGCTTGACCGCAGGGTCTTTTCCCACTTGTCGTCGAGGCGGCGGGCGACCCGGGGGTCGTCGGCCAGTGCACTGCCGGTGATGCCCATCATCGAGGCGTCGAGGCAGACACACGGGACGACGAACATCCCCGACCCGGCGATCAGGTCCACGATTTCCTTGGTGTGCGGGCGATCCATGAACACGTGCACGACGCCGTCGATCCCGGCTTCGACGGCCATGCGGGTGGCGTCGAGCGTCAGGGTGTGCGCGACGGTGAGGGCGCCGTACTTCTTGGCCTCGGCGACGCCCGCATTGAGCGTGGCCTGGTCGAGCATCGGCAGCCCGGGGTGGCCCTCGACGCTGCCGTCGTCGACCATGAACTTGATGTAGTCGGAGCCGCGCGCCAGGAGCTGCGGTACGTACGCGGCCGCCTCTTCCGGGGTGGTGGAGAACGGCATCAGCGGCATCACCGGCGGCAGGTTGCCGGCCGGCCGGAACCCTTCGGGCATGAGCTCGCTGGGGTGACCGCCGGGTGGGGTGATGCCGAAGCCTGCCGACCGGACGTCGGCGACCGTGTCGTCCTCGGTGATGTGCGCGCGGTTCTCCCGGGTGTTCATGCCCTGCATCTCCAGTTCGGTGGTGACGCCGAACTGCAGGGCCAGTGCGAGGGAGCCGGGGGCGGAGTGGACGTGCGCGTCGATCAGGCCGGGCAGCAGGGTGGCACCCCGGCCGTCGACGACCTCGGCGCCGTCGGGTACGTCGCCGCCGACCTGGCTGATCTTCCGGCCGTCGAGGACGACGGTCTGCACTCCCAGCGTCTTCTCCCCGTCGAACACCCGGGCGCCGGTGACGGCAGTGGTGGCCATGGCGGCCTCGCTTTCTCGTTCGCGGTTACATACCGGATGCTATGCAGTTTTCCTCTGGTATGCAAATGCCGGAGGTACTACGATCCGGGAGGTGAGCAGTTCCGCCGAAGACGCCCTGCTGGACCAGATCGGGCCGGCCCTGTCCCGGCTGCGCCGCCGCACGCCGGCCACGAGCCGTGACGTCTCGCGGAACCTGGTGCTGAACGTGGTCGCCGACGCTCCGGGTGAGATGACGGTCGGCGGGCTCGCCGCGGAGATGGGCGTGGTGCAGCCGGTGGCCAGCCGGACGGTGGCGGCCTGCATCGCCGACGGCCTGCTGCGGCGGGCGGCCTCCCAGGCCGACGGCCGCCGGACGGTGCTCGAGCTCACCGAACACGGCGAGGCCGAGCGAGCCCGGTTCGCCGCCGAGCAGCGCGCAGCGTTCGAGGGCATCACGGCCGGGTGGTCGCCGGAGGAACGCACCCAGTTCGCGCGGCTCCTCGTCCGCTACACCACCGATGCCGGCGCTTGGTCCCGTCGCCGAGCCGAGAAAGAGCGGTGAGGGGCCGCCGTCCGCCTGAGGCACGCGCGGCGGGTTGTCGCTCAGGCTGCCCACCACGCGGAGCGCACGGCGGAGACGTGCCGCTCTTGTGCCTTCGGCTCGCTGCGTGGACCTCGTCTACTCCGTGAACATGGTCAGCGACCGAACTCGGTCGAAGCGCCGGGCGGCCAGGTCTTCGTGGCGGATCAGGAAGCGGCCGACGTGTACCTGGTCCTCCAGCTGGAACTGGGCCAGCGGTATCCACTCGCTCATCAGCCGGGCGGTCTCCTCCTCCACGAGCCGGTCGCGGTTCGGCACGTCGTGCGCGATCGAGTCCTCCGCCATGCCGTACTCGGCGTTTTCGCCGATGCCCAACTCCATCGAATAGCCGCCGAGGTAGAGGTCGGCGCCCGTCGTCGCCTGCGGCCAGAGCTCGTTGAACAAGGTGCGGAGATCTTCGAGGTGGGCGGTGTCGCCCACCTGAAGCCGGACGACGTCCGACTGGAACTCGAGGTTCCCGGGTTCGTCGAACCAGCCCGGCATCTCCGGCTGGACCAGCGCGACAAGGTCGGACTGCGGCCGGAGGAAACCCGATTCGAACCAGTCGTCGTCGTGGGGCGGTGGCTGTTCCACCTGCGCGGTGGCGGTTCCGGCCGGAATGTGGACGACCCGCGCGAACTCGTGCTCGTCGTGCGCGTGCAGAGCGTGCTCGTGCGCCAAGAAGAACAGCAGCGTCCCGTCCGCCGGGAGCTCGAGGGCGTCGGCCCGCGGCAGCTTCGCGCAGTCGAGCGAGGCGATGAACGGAAGCGGCAACCGGCCCAGGCCGCTGATGTCGGCGTACGGCCATTCCGTGCCGACCGGCAGGCGGGGCAGCCCGCCGTTCTGTCCGACCACGCCACCGTGCCGATCGGCGGATCCGACGCCGTACCGGTTGGCATTGCACACCCAGATCGCCACCCGGAGAAAGCGGCCGATCCGGTCGGCCGCTTCGGTCGGGATGCCGCGCTCGATCGCCGTACTCCGAAGCTGTTCGAGATGGTTCATGGCCGAGCACTCTCGCACATCCGCCGGTGATCATCCGACCACGGACCTCTGTGAACCATCCGGGAGCCGCTGCCGTCGCCAGTCCCGGTCCCGCACGACACAATGACGTCATGTCCGACTTCACCGCGTCCGGCGAGGGTGGCAGCTGGCAGCTGGTCACAGTCCCTTCGTACCGTCTAATCACACTGCGTGACCAAGACAACGACGCGGCGACTGGCGCCGACGAGGCCATCGAACGAGCTCGCCACTCGATCGCTGCGTCCACGGGCTACGAGCTCTACATCGAATGTGTCCAGGACATCGCCCCGGTCTCGGTGCTCGTCGCGCTTCGCGCCGAGGCTGCCACTGACGCGGCCGAGGGATACACCTCAGCGGGCACCTACCAGCTGGAATGCCCCAGCGGCCAACTCGCGCTCGGTTCACCCACCGGTGACGCGATCGCGATCGAGCTCGAACCCGGCATGTACCGCGCGATGGTGACCCATCGTGGGCGTACAGCCATGGCGGAACGTCATCGCGAGATTCTGCATCTCGCCGACTCTGCGGCCGAGTTACGCGAAAGAGCCAACGCCGCCGCCGAGCTCGAAGGAGTACCGCATAGCCATCTGGCGCACGGGGGAGCTACTTGATGCCGAGTAGCTCGGCATTGGCCGGCAACCGCACCGCGTCGGCACAAGTCCTTCGGACGGCCTGAGTCATCGCGGATTCACCACCGTGCGGCTGAAGAAGTCGGTGACCGCGTGCTCGTATCGGGCGGGGGCGGAGTTCCACGACTCGACGTGTTCCGCGCCAGGGAACTCCTGGTACTCCACCGGCCAGTTCATCCTCTTGGCTGCCTCGGCGAAATCACGGTCCATCTGCACCGGAGCCTGCGAGTCCCGCGCACCGGCGATGAGCAGTGTCGGCGGCTTCGTGGCCGGCGGGTGGTTGATCAGGTCCAGCTGATCCAGGTCGACGCCGGTGCGCCAGCGGACCACCTTGCCGGTCAGCCAGATCGCCGGTTCGGGCGCTCCGTACTGCTGCCCGTTGAACTCCACCACCATCGGCATGCTGATCAGCGGCGAGTCCAGCATCGTCGCGGTGACGACGTTCGCCAGAGACGAGCGGACGAGGAACTGGCCGACGATGAGGCCGCCCATCGAACTGCCATATAGCACCACATGCTTCGCGCCTTTGCTCTGCGCGTAGCGGACCGCCGACTCGACATCCCGGTATTCGGACTCGCCGTAGTGCAGGAAACCGTCCGGGGAAGCCGGAGCAGCCTCGTCGTTCCGGTACGTGATCACGAGCACCGGAAGGCCGAGCCGGTGGAAGACCGGTGCCGCCAGCATGGAATTGCGGCGTCCGTTCTGGCCGTGTACCGCGATCACCCAGGTCGAGTCGTCCAGTCCGGACGCCGGTAGGTACCAGGCCGGAGCCGGGCCGAGTTCGGTGGCCACCGAGACCTCCGAGTAGTCCAGTCCGAGCGAGGTCTTCGGGTCGGTGATCATCACGCTGGTCACGTCCACCGTCGTGCCGACCGACGGCGCCGGGCCGCTGAGGATCGGGCGCTCCACGGAGTCCGGCGACGCGGCGACGATGTCGCCGACAGTCGCTTCGACGCCGTCCCACACCATCCGGTACGTCCCACGCCGGCGGGTGTGCTCGCCGGGAGAGCCGATGACCACGTTCTTCCCGGGACCGGCTTCCTTTATTTCGCGCACGACATCGGAGTGGCCGGGGTGCGTGTAGTACTGGTGGTCCGGCTTGAACTGCGCTTCGCTCACCCACCAGGCCAGCCCGAAGACCCCGACGACCACGAGCACCAGCAGCCCGGACACCGTCACGACGATGATCCGCCGCAAGCTCCGCTTACGCTTTGACTGCTTCTCGTTCTCGGAGCCGCCCGCGTCGACGACCTCGATCGTTCCTGATTCCATTCACCAGCCCCCTTGTCGATCACAAGCTGAGCAACGCCGGCCCAGGACGCCCCCCCACGCCCGAAAGCCGACGCTAGGGACGACCTCGAGGAGGCTCAATGGAGTGAGCCACCGGCACCCTGGTGGGGCCCACCCCACCGGCTCAGCGCCTACCGGTACTGCCTGCGGCGCCGCGGCCCTACCGGTCACGAACGCCGGCGCTGCGCTGTCCTAGCTCGCGACCGACCGACTGAGCGAGTGGAATGGAGCGAGCCCTTGCCGCCGATGAGCACCAGGATCCGGATCCGGGTCCGGATGAGCGCGCGCCCGATCGACGAACCGCACCGCGCGGCGAGTCAGCTGGAGCTGCTGTTCGACCTCGTCTTCGTGGTCGCCGTCGCGGCCGCCACCGCTCAGCTCGCGCACCGCATGGCCGACGGTCACGCCTTGACCGGCGTGGCCGGGTTCCTCCAGGTGTTCTTCGCGATCTGGTGGGCGTGGATGAACTTCACGTGGTTCGCCTCGTCCTACGACACCGACGACGTGGCCTACCGGCTGCTGACCATGGTGCAGATGGCCGGCGTGCTCGTCCTCGCCGCCGGGGTACCCGCCACGGCCGTCGCCGACTACCGCGCCGTCGGGGTCGGCTACCTCGTCATGCGGATCGGGCTCGTTGCGCAGTGGTTGCGGGCCGGTGTCGAGGACCCGGCGCGCAGGCGGACCGCGTTTCGTTACGCCACCGGCATCACGGTCCTGCAGGTCGGCTGGCTGGGGTGGCTCGTCCTTTCCGAGACGGAGGTCCTGTCGCCGGTCACCCGGCCGCTGTGCTTCCTCGCGCTGGTCGCCGGGGAACTCGGGGTGCCGCGCTGGGCGGAGCGGATCCGAGCCACCACCTGGCACCCGCACCACATCGCCGAGCGCTACGGGTTGTTCACGATCATTCTGCTGGGCGAGAGCGTCCTGGCCGCGATCACCGGCGTCCGAGGAGCTTTGGCGGCGGCCGAGGTCAGCGCTTCGTTCATCACCATCGCCGTCTCGGGCCTCGTGCTGCTTTTCGCGCTCTGGTGGCTGTACTTCCTGGAACCGGCCGGGGACGGGCTGCGTGATCGCCGCGCGGGCTCTTACCTGTGGGGTTACGGCCACTACGGCATTTTCGCCGCGCTCGCCGCACTCGGCGCGAGCCTGGAGGTCGCGGTCGAGGACACCGGGCACCACCTGCCGGCCTCGCCGCTCGTGATCAGCTACGCCGTCGGGGCCTCCGTGGGCGTGTTCCTTCAGCTGCTGTGGCTGGCCCACGTGCCCATCGTGGCGAGGACCGTCCTGCGTCCCGGCGCCGCTCTGGGCTGCGCCACCGTCGTGTTCCTGCTCCCGCTCGCCGCGCCGTGGACCGGCGTGGCCGTCGTGGTCGCGGGTATCGCAGCGGCCTGCGCCCTGCTGGTCGCTTTCACGATCTCCCTGGAACGAAAAGGGAATCCGTCCTGAGCGAGCGGAGGTCGGCGCCACCGTGCTCGCCGTCAGGGAGGTACCGGCGAGCACGGCGTCCGTGCTTCAGTTCCGCCGCTCGGGTGGCACGTACTCGAAGGTCGGACCGGCGGTCGTCTTCCCGTCGCCGGTCGGCGTGTTCATCAGCGCCAGTGCCTGCTTGCGCAGCCCGAACATCGTGCCGACGGCGGCCATCATCCCGCCCGGGCTGCCGTTGAAGGCCTCTTCCAGCTGGTAGAGCAGGAGGCTGTAGATCTGGTTGAACTCCTCCTGGGCGGCCCGGATCGGGCTGCCCTCCGGGTAGTCGGTGGTGCGCGGGTTGTGCCGCATCGGCAACACGCCGTCGAAGTCGACCGCGATCTCTTCGCCGGTCGGCCCGGACTGCGGGGTGTCGCCGGTCCGGTAGCGGCGGCCCACCTTCAGCTCCTGGAAGCGGTAGTAGTGCGCGACCTCTTCCCGCTCGGGGTGGAAGACGTCGCGATCGCCGTCCCACACGTCCGTCCGCGCGGCGCCCTCGCCCTGCTCGATGACCTCAGCCAGCGCGGCCAGTGCCGACTTCAGGTCGTGGACCGGCAGCACCTCGCCACCCCCGCCCCGGAGGTGGAGCTCGCCGATCTGCCGGGCCGGATCGCCGCTGAAGACCTGCTCCTCGCCCAGCTTTTCGCACAGCGTGCGCAGGCCGGCCTCGATGGCGGCGTAGAACTGCCCGATCGTCCGGTACTCGTCGGTTTGCGGCGGTGCGTCCGCCGACGCGGGCTGCTCGATGCGCAGGAACAGCTCGAGGGCTTCGGGGCCGAACGGGGCCAGGTGGACGTGCACGGACCGGTCGCCGTGCGGCAGTGGATGCGGGTACGGCGGCAGCAGTTCCGGCGTGTCCAGCTTGGGCGAGCCGCCGACGGCGTTGAGCAGGTTCGCGGCCAGCGCCAGGTGGATCATCTCCTCGGCGAGGACCGTGCCCACGACTTGGGCGGCTTCGGGATTGCGGACGGGGTCCAGTGAGTACAGCGCGCACAGGTACGGGGGAATCGTCGCGTGCTCGAGTTCGATCGCCCACTGCAGGTGGCGGCGAAGATCGTCGATCGTGTCCATGCGGTACCTCGGTTCGTCAGGTCGGTGTCTCCAGCCAGGACCGGACGCCACCGCGGTTTGTGACATCCGGGCTGTCACAAACCGCGGGCCTGTCCGGTCCTGATTGACGACGACGTTCCGGAGCGGCCGGGACGCGGGAGGAGAAGGCACACCATGAAGATCGTCGTGATCGGCGGCAGCGGGCTGATCGGCTCGAAACTCGTCCGGAAACTGGGAGAACACGGCCACGAAGCGGTCCCCGCGTCACCCGATTCGGGCGTGAACACACTGACCGGTGAAGGGCTGGCCGAGGTCCTGGACGGCGCCCAGGTCGTGGTCGATGTTTCGAACTCGCCGTCGTTCGCCGACGACGCCGTGCTGGAGTTCTTCCGCACCTCCACCGGAAACCTCCTCGCCGCCGAGGAAAAGGCCGGAGTGGGGCACCACGTGGCGTTGTCGGTCGTCGGCACCGAGCGGCTCACCGAAAGCGGCTACTTCCGCGCGAAGATCGCGCAGGAAAAGCTCATCAAGGAGGCCGGGCTGCCGTACTCGATCGTCCACGCCACGCAGTTCTTCGAGTTCGTCGGGAGCATCGCCCAGGCGGCGACCGAGGGGAACACCGTGCGCCTGTCGGACGCCCGCATCCAGCCCATGGCCGCCGAAGACGTGGCCGGCGCGGTCGGCCGGGTCGCCGTCGGCACGCCGCTGAACGGCACCGTCGAGGTGGCCGGCCCTGAGCAGTTCGGCCTCGACGAGCTGATCCGCACCGGGCTGGCCTTCCGCGGTGACCCCCGCGAGGTCGTCACCGACCCGGAAGCGCGCTACTTCGGTGCCCGGCTGGACAACGACATGCTCCTGCCCGGTCCGGACGCACAGCTGTCCGCCACCCGGTTCGCCGACTGGCTCCCGCTGAACCCGCCGCCGGCGAAGTGACCATGACCGAGCACCGGATCGCGACGTCCGTCCTCGTCATCGGGACCGGCGGGGGCGGCCTGCGCGCCGCGATCGAACTGGCCGAGCGTGGTGTCGACGTCCTGGCGGTCGGCAAGCGGGCGAAGTCGGACGCGCACACCACGCTCGCCGCCGGCGGCATCAACGCGGCGCTGGCCACGATGGACCCGCAAGACTCGTGGCAGCAGCACGCGGCGGACACGCTCAAGGAAAGCTACCTGCTCGCCGATCCCGAGACCGTGCGGATCGTGACCGAGAACGCCGCCCGCGGCATCGATGACCTCGAACGCTACGGAATGCCCTTCGCGCGCGAGGCCGACGGGAAGATCTCCCAGCGGTTCTTCGGCGCGCACACCTACCGCCGGACCGCGTTCGCCGGTGACTACACCGGGCTGGAGATCCAGCGGACCCTGGTCAACCGGGCGGCGCAGCTCGGCGTCCCGATCCGGGACACGGTCTACATCACGCGGATCCTGGTCCGGGACAACGTCGTCTTCGGTGCCTACGGGTTCGACCTCGCGGGCGGGACGAGATATGTGATCCATGCCGACGCGGTGATCCTCGCCGCCGGCGGGCACACGCGCATCTGGCGCCGCACCTCCTCGCGCCGGGACGAGAACACCGGGGACTCCTTCCGGCTCGCCGTCCTCGCCGGCGGTCGGATCCGGGACGCCGAACTGGTGCAGTTCCACCCGTCGGGTCTCATCGCGCCGGAGAACGCCGCGGGCACGCTCGTTTCGGAGGCGGCACGCGGCGAAGGCGGGGTGCTGCGCAACGCGCTCGGCGAGCGGTTCATGGCCCGGTACGACCCCGGCCGGATGGAACTGTCCACTCGCGACAGAGTGGCGCTGGCGGCGTACACCGAGATCAAGGAGGGACGCGGAACGCCGGGCGGCGGCGTGTGGCTCGACGTCTCGCACCTGCCGAGGGAGAGGATCATGCGAAGGCTTCCCCGGGTCTACCAGACGCTGCTCGAACTGCAGATGCTGGACATCACCCGGGAGCCGATCGAGATCGCGCCGACGGCGCACTACTCGATGGGCGGGGTGTGGGTGCGGCCGGAGGACCACGGCACCGGCGTCGAGGGCCTGTACGCCCTCGGCGAGGCGGCGAGCGGCCTGCACGGCGCGAACCGGCTCGGCGGCAACTCCCTGATCGAGCTGCTGGTCTACGGCCGCATCGTCGGTGCGGCCGTCGCCCGCTACGCACGTGAACTGGAAGCGCAGCAGCGGTCGTCGGCGGCGACGGAGGAAGCCCGGCGCGAGGTCGACGAGCTGCTGGCCGCCGACGGCCCGGAGAACGTGCGCGCCCTGCAGCGGACCTTGCGGAACACCATGACCGAACACGCCGGTGTGGTCCGCGACGAGACCGGTCTGCGCGCCGGTCTGACCGAGCTGGACGAACTGGAAAGCCGGATGCGGGACGTCGGCGTGCATCCCGACACCGCCGGGTTCCAGGACCTCGCGCACGCGTTCGACCTCAAGGCCGCGGTGCTGGCCGCGCGCGCAACACTCGAGTCGGCGCTCGAGCGCCGGGAGACGCGTGGCTGCCACAACCGCGCGGACCACCCGGAGCTCGACGAGTCGCTGCGGGTGAACCTCGTCTGGTCCGGCCCGGGGCGGGTCGAGCGCGAAGAGCTTCCCCCGATCCCGGAGGAGATCGCCTCGCTCATGTGCGAGGTGTCTGCTGCCGGCAAGCTCGTCGAATGAGACCCGGAGGGTCCCGGCCGCGCTGCCGGGGCCCTCGGGACCGGCCTCGTAGAGTGGGTCCTCACGAGACGAGGGGACTTGAGGTGGCGGATTCCGGACCGAGTGCCGATCTCGAGGCGGCCACGGCTGTCTTCACCCAGGTGCGGCCGCGCCTGTTCGGGATCGCGTACCGCATGCTCAGCAGCGTCACCGAGGCCGAAGACCTGGTGCAGGAGGTCTGGCTGCGCTGGCAGACCTACGACCGGTCCACAGTGGCCAACCCGGATGCGTTCCTGGCCACGACGACCACCCGGCTGGCCATCAACGTCCTCCAGTCGGCGCGGAAGCGGCGTGAGACCTACATCGGGCCGTGGCTGCCCGAACCGGTCGACACCGGCGCGGACCCGTACCTGGGCGCCGAGCGCGGTGAGGCGCTCGAGTTCGCGGCCCTGCTGCTGATGGAGAAGCTCACCCCGAACGAACGCGCCGCCTACGTGCTGCGGGAAGCCTTCGACTACTCCTACGCGCAGATCGCCGACATCCTGTCCTCGACCGAACCCGCGGTGCGGCAGCTGGTCAGCCGGGCCCGCAAGCACATCGCGACCGAACGGCGCACCCCGGTGACCGCGGCCGAGCAGCGCGAGCTGCTGACCACGTTCCTCGCCGCCGCCCGCTCCGGCGACCTGACCGCGCTGGAACGGCTCTTCACTCCGGACGTGACCAGCCTGTCCGACGGCAACGGCCGCAAGGGCGTCGCCCGCACGCCGGTCGTGGGCGCGGCCCGGGTGGCGAAGTTCCTGCTGGCGATCTCCACGTGGTTCTGGGACGGCCTCGACGTGCAGTGGGCGATCACGAACGGGCAGACGTCCGCGGTGCTGCGCCGGGACGGCGCTGTGTACGGCCTGCTCACCGTCAGCGCCACCACCGAAGGCGTCGATCAGGTCCTGTGGCTGGTCAACCCCGAGAAGAACAAGGCGGTGTCCGTGGGGACCGAGCGTGCTCGACCGGCATGACCAGGTCGTCCGCAGGTTCGCCGACGCCTGCCGGCGGGGAGACGTCACCGCACTCGCAGCCGCCCTGGACGTCGAGGCCATCGCCACGTGCGACGGCGGAGGACGGGTACCCGGCCCGAACGAGCCGGTGCACGGTGCCGCGGATGTCGCCCGGCTGGTCATGACGTTGCTGTGCGGGCGGGCGGGCGCCGAGCTGACCGTCGAGTCCGTCAACGGCCGCGCCGGACTGGCGCTTCGCCACGCCTCCCGCGCCGTCGCGGTCGTCGGTGCCGAAACGGCCGGGGCCAAGGTCACCGCGCTGTGGATCGTGCTCAACCCGGCCAAGCTGGGCGGCTGGCACCGCCGTTGACCGGGTCCGCACCGCGGCTGCCGTGCGGACCCGGCCCCCTCAGCGCGCCAGCCACTCCCGGTAGGTGGTCTTCGCGATGACGGCCCCGTCCTTGGCGATGAGAGCGTCGCCGGAGGCCGCCGCGAACAGTCCGGCCTGGTCGTCGGTGATGACGGAGCGCTGGTCACCCTGGGCGGCGAGGGTGATCCTGCCCAGCTCGTCGAGCGTGAACACCTCCGGTCCGGCGACGTTCCGGGTACCCCGCAGCGGCGCGCCCATGCTGACTTCGGCCACCGCCTGGGCGACGTCGTCGGCGGCGATGGGCTGGACGCGTGTCGCGGGCAGGCGGACGGTGTTCTCGTCGGCGGTCCAGGACATCGTCGGGGCCATGAACTCGAAGAACTGCGTGGCGCGGACGATCGAGTACGGCACGGGCCCGGCCTTGAGGATGTCCTCCTGCAGCACCTTGGCGCGGTAGTAGACCAGGCCCGGCACCAGGTCGGCGCCCACGATCGAGAGGATGACCGCGTGGCCGACGCCGGCCGCGCCGGCGGCCTCCAAGAGGTTGTCCATGGTCGTCCGGAAGAACGCGGGCGAGGCGTCGTCGAACGTCGGCGAGTTCGTCAGGTTGACGACGACCTCGGCCCCGGCCAGCGCCTCGGCCAGGCCCTGCCCGCTGAGCAGGTCCAGCCCGGTGGACGGCGAGTGCGGGACGGCTTGGTGCCCGTTCTTGGTCAGGATCGTGACCACTCGGGAGCCGATGAGCCCGGTCCCGCCGATGACGGCGATCTTCATTTCTTCGACCAGCCTTTCGCCCGGAGTTCTTCTGCGTCCACGAGGTCGACCATCGGCTTGCCCGGTTCGCAGAGCATGGTGACGGTGAACCGCACCGGGACGTCGTCGCGGTTGTTGCCGTCCTGGTAGTGGATGACCTCGCCGCCCGGCTCCCAGAACGCCTCGCCGGCGCGCACGACGCGCGGCGGTTCGCCTTCGAGCTCGAACACCATCTCGCCCTCCAGCACGTAGCCGAAGGCCGGTCCGGGGTGGCGGTGCGGCGGGGTGCCGGGGTCGCCCGGCGGGTACTCGATGACGATGGTCATCGCCTGCGCCCCCTCCGGGATGAAGGGCGGTTTCGCCTCCTGTAGCACGGTCAATGACATCGAAAAGACCTCCTCGACGAACGGTTGCACCCGCTAGGACCGGACAGCCGGGCGTTTTGTGACTCGCGGGCTGTGTCACACGGCGCGGGGCTGTCTTGTCTTCACTGGCGCCGGGATCGATGCCCGGCGGACAGGAGGTTTGCCGTGACGAGTGTGGTGACAGCCACCGCGGAAGCCGGGCATCCGTCGCCCACCGGGCCGGGCCGCTACGAGCGGATGTTCCCCGGCCTCGCCCCACTGGCCACCGACCCGCGGCTGCTGGCGCACGCGGGCGGCCACGGCGGGATCTGCGACGCGGCGATTCCCGGGCCGAGCGGCGACGACGCGGCCGGGTCCGCCGGGTGGCCGTTCTTCGGCCAGCTGATCGCGCACGACATCACCGCCGACCGATCCACCCTCACCAGCGGCCTGCACCCGGGAGCGCTGCGCAACGCCCGAGCGCCGAAGCTCGACCTGGAGATGCTCTACTCCGACGGTCCCATCGGTTCGCCTTTCCTCTACGACACCGGGGATCCGGCGAAGTTCCTGCTCGGCCGTCCCGACGGTGGCGACGTGCCGAGGAACCAGCAGGGGGTGGCGCTGATCGGCGACCCCCGCAACGACTCGCACCTGTTCGCGTTGACCCTGCACGGCGCGCTGCTGGGGGCGCACAACCGCCTCGTGGATCTGCTGCGGGACGACAACGTCACCGATGTCTTCGATCAGGCGCGGCAGGCCCTCACCTGGCATTACCAGTGGATCGTGGTCCACGACTTCCTGCCAAGGCTCGTCGGCCTGCCCCTGGTCGAGCAGGTGCTTGACGAGGGCGGCCGGTGGTTCGCGCCGCCGCCGGGGCAGGCCTGCATCCCGCTGGAGTTCTCCCACGCGGCCTTCCGCTACGGCCACAGCCAGATCCGCCACACCTACCGGCTCGTTCGCGGCGGGCCCGAACTACCGCTCTTCCCCGACCTCGTCGGGTTCCGGCCGGTGCCCGCCGGCCGGCGCCTCGACCTCGCGCTGATCTTCGACCTGCCCGGCCACCCGCCGGCGCAACGGGCGAAACGCATCGACGGCCGCCTTCCCGCAAGTCTCATCGCACTGCCCGAGCAGCTCACCGGCATCGTCGAGGCCGCCGCCCACCGTTCGCTCGCCGTCCGGGACCTCCTCCGCGGCGGGATCACCGGTCTGCCCAGCGGCGAATCCGTCGCCCGCCACCTCGGCGTGCCGCCGTTGACCGCGGACGAAGGTTCTTGGCCGCACGGCACTCCACTGTGGATCTACATCCTCGGCGAAGCCCAGCACCGCGGCGGCGGCGACCGCCTCGGCCCGGTCGGCGGCTGCATCGTCGCGGAAGTCCTGATCGGACTGCTGCGCGCCGACCCGTCGAGCTACCTGAGCCGCGAACCGGACTGGCAACCGACCCTGCCCGCCGCGGGACCGGCCTTCGGCCTGGCCGACCTGCTCACGCTCGGCCGCTGAAATATCCGGCGCACTGTCGTTTTCATGACAGCCTTTCGGTATCGCGCAGGGCGAGCCAGGTGCACAGTCCGGCCAGGGCCAGTTCCGGGACCGCGCAGACGAGGGCCTGGGTGAATTCGGTGCCGGGCAGGGCGGTGAGGACGTCGAACCAGGCGTCCATCCCCACGAGTGCCGCGACCGCCGAGGCAGACAGGCGGCCGCGGACATCGCCCCGGTGGTACCACCGCGCGGTGGTCGCGCAGCCGAGCGCCACGGCCAGGTCGAGCCCGATCCACACGGCCGGCCAGTGCCGCACCTGGGTGGTCCCGGGCAGCGTCCGGCCCAGCACGAACATCCACGGCACCAGGCCCGCCGCCACCGCGCCCAGCACGCCGGGCACCCACCTGGGCCGGGCACCCGGCGACGTCGCCGTGCGTGGCGGCCAGGGCATCGTCTGAACGGTCATGAAATTCCTCCACTGAACGTCGTGCTGGTGCTGCCGACGCCGGTGCGGGGCAGCCCTGCGGCAAACTTTGCCGCCGGAACCGGCCGAGATCAGTAGCCCGTGGTTCCGACTTCGTGGTGGTGCCTGCTACCGCACCGATCCGGATGGCTGCGGGATGGTGGTGCCGGTCCCGGCTCGATTACCGTCGGTACCTAGGTTCACCATGAGACCGGGTACAGGCTTCATGGCACCGTCCTCATGCGGTGCCCTAGCGTCGTGCCATGACGTTTCCAGCTGGACTGAGACGCACGGTCCTCCGGGCGCGGCGGGACACCGGCTTTCTTGCCGCCGGTGTGCTGCCGCACCTGGCGCTGGTGCCCGTGTGGGCCTGGGCGACGACGACCACCGCCAGGACGGGGAACTGGCTCCTCACGGTTTCCGTGTCGGCCGCCCTGGTCCTGCTCGGCACCCCGGTGCTGACGGCCGTTCAGCGGGCTCGCCACCGGGTGCTCATCGGTGTGGACGTCCCCCGGCTCACCCCCGCCGCGCCGGAACAACGGACGTGGGCCTCGGCCGCCCGGTGGCTCGCGGCGACGCGGCCTTGGCGCAAGATCGGCTACCACCTCCTGCTGGGCCCGCTGCTCGCGCTGCTGGAGCTGCTGGTGCTCGCGGTGGCAGCGGCGTGCCTGGCGGGCGTCACCGCCTACGCCTGGTCGTGGGCGCTGCCGACCGGAATCCGCCAGGACTGGTTCGGCTACCTGACCCAGCTGCCGGCTTACACAGCGGCTGGACTCCTCCTCCTGTGCGCCCTGCCCTGGACCGCGCGGGCAGTGGCCCGGGCCGAGGCGCGGCTGGCGTTGGGCCTGCTCGGGCCCAGCCGGGCGCAGCGGCTCCAGGAGCGGGTCGATCAGCTGGCCGTGAGCCGGACCGACTTGATCGAGGCCGTCGACGCGGAGCGCCGCCGGATCGAGCGCGACCTGCACGACGGCACCCAGCAGCGGTTGGTGTCCCTCGCGGTCAACCTGGGTCTGGCCATGGCCACCCGCCCGGACCTGCCGAGTGATGCCCGCGAGGTGATCGGGAGAGCGCACCTGGAGGCGAAGGAGGCGATCGCCGAACTCGATGACCTGGTGCGGGGGCTGCACCCGGCCGTGCTGGAAGACCGAGGTCTGGACGCGGCGTTGTCCGGGCTGGCTGCCCGCACGCCCCTGCCGGTGCGGCTGCGGGTCGAGCTGGAGGAGCGGGTGGCGTCCAACGTGGAGTCGGTCGCGTATTTCGTGATCTCTGAGGCGCTGACCAATGCAACGAAGCACGCCAACGCGATGCGTGCTGAGGTGATGGTCCGTCAGGTCGGCGAGGTGCTGCGAGTGCGCGTTACCGACGACGGGCTGGGCGGCGCCGACGCCGCCGCCGGCACGGGGCTGACCGGGCTGGCCAAGCGGGTCGGCTCCCTCGACGGGGCCTTCCACGTCAGCAGTCCCGCCGGCGGGCCCACCACCATCACCGCGGAGCTGCCGTGCGCGCGGTGATCGCCGAGGATTCGGTGTTGTTGCGGGTCGGCCTGACCAAGGTGCTGGAGCTGGGCGGGTTCCAGGTCGCCGCGGAAGCCGGCGACGCGGAGGGGCTGTTGGCGGCCGTGGCGGAGCACCGGCCCGACCTCGCCTTGATCGACGTCCGGATGCCGCCCGGCTTCACCGACGAGGGGGTGCGGGCGGCGATGGAGATCCGCCGGCGCTGGCCGGGCACGCCGGTGGTGCTGCTTTCGCAGTACGTGGAGGAGCGGTACGCGGCTGACCTGCTGTCGGCGAACACCAGCGGTGTGGGCTACCTGCTCAAGCAGCGGGTCGCCGACGTCGCCGACTTCGTGGCGGCAATCCGGCGAGTGGCGGACGGCGGCACGGCCCTGGACCCGCAGGTCGTCGCCCAGTTGCTGCTGCGGCGCGACAGCGACCCGCTCGCGCGGCTGACCCCCCGCGAACGGGAGGTGCTCGGCCTGATGGCCGAGGGGCGCTCCAACACCGGCATCGCGCAGGCGCTGGTGGTCAGCGAGAGCGCCGTGGCGAAGCACATCAACAGCATCTTCGCCAAGCTTGACCTGCCCGTGGTCGACGCGGACCACCGCCGCGTCCTGGCCGTGCTGCGGTTCCTCGGAGCGTCCCGGACCTGACCTTCCCGATCGGTCAGATCTGCGCTGTGGGCAGCCCGAGCGCCGCGCACGTGCTGCCGTTCCCCGGGAACACTCCAACCGCGCCTTCGGTCGCATTCGTGGCTTTTCCGGTGAGCACGCAGGCGACGAGCTGAGGGATGCGGTAGCTCGTGCCGGCGGCTTGGCGGGGCTGAAAGTCATACACGTTGGACTGCCAGCTGCCGGAGCAGATCTGCATGATCTGGCCGGTGACGTCGACTCGGCCGTCGCGGCCACCGACTCCGATGGCGACGTGCTGATTCGGCTCGGCGCTGCCGATGTCGGCTGTTTGGTAGCAGTAGGCGATGTCCCGCTCGGTCGGGGGCACGAGACTGCCCGGCGCAGCGGCCTCCAACGCACTGGGAGCCCCAGCTCCGCGGACGACACCGCCGGCGATGGCTCCGACGCCGAGCACAGCGGCGGTCACGGCGATGAGGCCGCGGGTGCGGCGGCGTGCGTGTCCCCGGGCTTCGATCGCATCGAGATCCAGCTGCAGCGGCGGTTCGTCGGTGCCGAGTGCGCGGATCAGGAGGTCCTTGTCGTCGGTTGTCATCGGTCGCTCCCCTTGATGTGCCCGGTCACGTCGGCCGGCTCGTGAAGTAGCCGGCGAAGAGTGGCGAGACCTCGCGCCGCTTGAGACTTGACGGTCCCTTCGGAGATCCTCAGCACCTTGGCCGCTTCGGCGTTGGTCAGGTCGCTGAAGAAACGCAGGACCAGCACGGCCCGCTGTTTCGGTGGCACCTGCTGCAAGGCCGCCCGGACATCCAGCGCGGCCGCGGACTCCGCGGTCACGACCGGCGTCTCGGGCAGCGCATCCCGCAGCTCGGCGCGGCGGTAGGGCCGGCGGGCTTCGTCGATGGCCAAGCGGGAGATCACCCGCCGGGTGTATCCGTCGACGCCGGCCGGGTCGATCCGATGCCAGCGGGTATACAGCCGCAGCAGCGCCGTCTGGACGAGGTCTTCGGCCAACGACCAGTCCCCGCACATCAGGAACGCTTCCCGGCGCCACACCACAACGCGCTCCCGAACGACCTGACTGAACTCCCAGCGATCGGTCACGACCACCCCTCTCTCGCCCATACATACGAGACCGGGCCGTCAGACCGTTGCATGATCGCCACGCCGAGTTTCCACGGCATCGGCGGCGGGCGGGCTGTCCGACGCGTTTCTGCGTCACTCTTATGAGTGAAGCTCAATGCCGGAAACCGCCTCGTTGTACAGTCCCAGGCCGCAACGGCTGGTCGACTGGCTGACCGTGAGCGGCCTCGCCGTGATCGCTGCGGGCCCGCCATCCCTTCGGCTCGCACGCACTGGTCGGTGTGGGCCAGGTCACACGCTTTCGGTGTAAGAGGGCACGCCGGTTTCGCGATAAACCCGCAGATTCACCAGAAAGCGCTTCGGCAACGAGGAGCGTTTGCTCCATCTGGGCTACGGGGGATTCATCTGGTCGGCAGCCGTGTCGGCGCAGAACGCGGATCGACGGCGGGGATCGACGCTGCGTAAATGCCGGGTGGTTCGCCCCGGTGGGTCAGTGTGCTTGTCGGAACATTTGACGTGACAAAAGTAATCGGTGGGGGAAGATGACCGGGTCGGTTGCACTATCCGAGCGCGCGGTAACGGAACCGGGGGAGCAGGTGCGGGGACTGCACGACCGGGCTCGGCGGCTGTACCTGGTCGGCCTTGTCGCGGCCATCGGGCTGCTCGCGTTCGCCGTGCGGTGGTCGCTGATCCGGTACGACACTTCAGATTACCGCGAATTCCTCCGCCCGTGGTACGAATTCATCATTCAACACGGCGGTTTCCGCGCTTTGCGCGAGGATTTCTCCGACTACAACGTCCCCTACCGCTATCTCCTGGTGGTGCTGACCTATCTGCCGTTGCCACCTCAGGGTGCGGTCAAGGCGCTGTCGGTCTTGTTCGATGCGGTGGCCGCGTATTTCACGTACCGGATCGTCGCCCTGAAGTACCGTTCGCGCTGGACGCCCGCGGTCGCCGCGTTGCTGGTTTTCATGCTGCCGACCGTGGTGCTCAACGGTGCCATGTGGGCGCAATGCGATTCGATCTACGCCTCGTTCGCGCTCGGCGGTGTCTACCACCTCCTCCGGAGGCAGCCGTGGTTGGCGTGCGTGTTCATCGGGCTTGCGGTGTCCTTCAAGCTGCAAGCGATCTTCATCCTGCCGCTGCTGCTGGCGATGGTCCTGCTCGGCCGGGTGCCCTGGCGCGCCCTGCTGGCGATCCCCGCGGTCTACCTGGTCCTCGACCTCCCGGCGATCGTGCTCGGGGCCGACCCGATCCGGTTGCTGACCATCTACCCGCGTCAGTCCGGCATCTACCCGGAGATGACGCTCAACGCGCCGTCGGTCTGGCAGTTCTTCCGCGGCGTTCGCGACACCGGTGTCATGCACACCGCCGGGGTGCTGGTCACCGTCCTGCTCGTCCTGACGATCTGCCTGCTGCTCCTGCTCGCCCGGACCGAACCGACGGAGCCGCGGATCCTGCTGATCGCCACCGTCTTCGTCATCCTGGTGCCCTACGTGCTGCCTTCGATGCACGAGCGGTACTTCTACCTCGCCGACCTGTTCACGGTCGTCCTGGCCTTCTACTTCCCCCGGCGCCTGTGGTACGTGCCCATCGGCGTGCAGTTCGCTTCCCTCCTCGGCTACATCCCGGGAATCTTCGAATCCCCAGGCGGCGAACGCGCGGTCGGCCCGGTCGACTTCCGCGTTCTCGCGGCGATCGAGCTCGCCATGCTCATCGCCGTCAGCTACTACGCCATCCGGGAGTTCCGCCACCCGGACCAGGTCCGCGACGACGACGGTGGTTTCGCCCGGAGCCCGGAGGTTGCCCGAGCCGGGGGAAGCACCTGACGTTTCGGGCAAGCGAGGTCCCGCTGCCATCTGCCGCACCTGGTGGCCTCGGTGGCGACGTGCGCGGTACAGACGGCAGTCGCCGCCTGGCGAGCGGCCGGCCGGCAAGCACCGGAATCCGAGCTGGCCAGGCAGGCGTTCGACCTGCTGTCCACCGGCCTGGACTACCCCGCGGGACCGACGGTCACCGATCGCTGATCAGCGGCGGCTTGTCGAACGTCGTCTGCACCCGCATGCTCGCCGACCAGAAACGACGTGCGGCGGCAGGCCCGGGAGGGCACTCGGGGACGAGTCTGCAATCCGGCTGATCAACTCGTGGGTGGAAGCCAGTCGCCTGTCTCGCGATGGCGGCCAAGCCCGACCGCATCGAACTCGTCGAAGTGCTCGCCCTTGACCACGCCAAGCCACCGAAGCGCCCGGGAGATGGGGCTGCCCTCGGCCGGTATCGGTTCTCCTACGGCCAGGCGCAGGGGACCGAGCACTACCTGACCGCCGGCCCATACCTGCGCGGACTGGGTTCCGCTCCCGCCGAAGTAGCCAGCCTCGACGTAGGTGACGGGACCGTCCGCCGAACCGGTGGCCAAGGCGTGGCCGAACCCGGCGGGGGCTTTCCGGAACCCGTCGAGCTCGGCCGCTCCGGCGATGGTGACCGCGTCGAACAACGCGTCGGTCATCGGGAGTAAGCAAAGGTGCTCGGCGAGCGGAACTGGGCACGCTTCTTCCACCGTGCCCGCCAACTTCCGGAGCACAGGCTCGGTGGCGATGGCCCCCTGCAGTTGATAACCCACGGCCTTATTCTCCCTCCCGCCCTCCGGCATGAGGTCCGGTCCATCACACCGGATCGGGGCGGAGGAGTGCTGCGGCGAGCGGTGTCTGGCGGTAGAGCACTTCACGGCCGCGGCGTGTGGCGGTGACCAGGCCGGCCTCGCGAAGCACCGTGAGGTGCTCGGAGACCGTTGCCGGAGCGAGGCCGACTCGGTGGGCCAGGCTGCCGGTCGTGCTCGGGAAGAGGGTTTCGGCCAGCAGGATGCGCGTCCGGGGCCGAGGAGGCGCGCGATGGCGGGTGATCGTGTGGCCGGTTCCCACAGCCGTGCCGTGCCGAGCATCGGGTAAACCAGCGCGGGAGGAGTGATGGCGGTGTCGTCGGCGGGCCCGATCCCGAGGTTCGGTCACCCGAAAGCCGTGGGCGCGAGCACGAGGCCGGGGCCGCGCAGATCCACCGTGCCGTGCCGGAAGCCCGTGAGGTGCAGCTCCTCGTTCTTCCAGGTCGCTCGCCGGTGCAGGTCGGCGAACAGGCCCTCCAGGCCGCCGTCGGCCAGGTTCGACCTCCTGCATCGGCGGCCGTCCACGCCCTCGCCCTGAAGCGCCACGCGCTGTCCCACGGTCGCCGCAACGGCGGACTGACTACTCCGACGACGGCCAGGTCGCGAGCAATCCCGGCACGCCAGGAAAAACCCGGCGTGAAACCCGATCTCGTGACTGCACTGTGCCCCGTGGTCGCCAGTACGTCGGCGAATCAAACAAATCTCCCCGTCCCGTGGCCGCCGTTGCGCCGAGGTGCTTCGCCGGCTGGATCGCGAACGTTCCCACCCCGCCGGAACCCGCCTGGATGAAGACCTTCCCAGGCCGGCGAGAGGCACGGAAGCGGCTTCCTCCATCGTGAGGCGCTTCGGTTTGAGGGCCAGGGTCGTCCTCGTGGTCAATGAAAACCCGCATGTCAGCCATCCGCGGCCGGGCGAGCTTGGATTATGATCGTACTAACATGGGGGCACCGGTCCGGTGAGTGGAGGCGCGCGTGGTGCGGTACGCGAAAGAGCACAAGCAGGTGACGCGGCAGCGGATCATCGAGGCGGCCGGGCGCCGGCTCAAGCGCGACGGGATCGACGGCTCCGGGGTCGCCACGCTCATGAAGGACGCGGGACTGACCAACGGCGCCTTCTACGCCCACTTCGAATCCAAGGAAGACCTGGTCGCCACCGCGGTCTCCGAGCAGCTGCGCGGCCAGCGCGAGTGGCTCACCTCGTTCCCGCCCGGCCGCGACGGTGTCGAGCGGATGGTGCGCACCTACCTCTCGCCCGAGCACCGCGACAACCCCGAGGAAGGCTGCCCGTCCGCCGCGCTGCTGGACGAGATCAGCCGCTGCGCGGATCCGACGAAGGAGACCTACACCACCAGTGTGGTGGCTGTCATCGACGACATCGCCGCGCGCTTGGCGCCGCACGACCCGGCGTCGGCGCGCACCAAGACCCTCGGGATCTACGCCCTGATGGTCGGGACCCTGCAGCTCGCTCGCGCCTTGGCTGATCGGCAGCTCTCCGACGACATCCTGGAGCAGGGGATCCGCAACGCACTGACGCTGCTGGACGCCGCCCCCGAAGCCTGAGGCGTCGCCCGATCGGGCCGGGACGCTTGCACCGCTCATGGAAGTATGATCATAATATAAAGCAAGCGAGGACGCCGCCCAGGTCGACCTCTTCCTCCGCAACTGGCCGAAAAGGACCAACCATGAACAGCAGCCAAGACGTCGTGTCGTCCTATCAGGACGCGCCGACCCGCACCGTCTCCGCCGGCGGCGTCGACTTCGCCTACCGCGAACTCGGGCCGAAGACCGGTGTCCCGGTGGTCTTCCTGACGCACCTGGCCGCGGTCCTCGACAACTGGGACCCGCGCGTGGTCGACGGCATCGCCGCGCAGCACCGGGTCATCGCTTTCGACAACCGCGGCGTGGGCGCCACCACCGGCACCACCCCGAAGTCGATCCAGGCGATGGCGGCCGACGCCGTCACCTTCATCCGCGCGCTCGGCCTGACGAAGGTCGACCTCCTCGGCTTCTCGATGGGCGGCATGATCGCCCAGGTGATCGTCCAGACCGAACCGGAGCTGGTCCGCAAGCTGATCATCGCCGGCACGGGCCCCGCCGGGGGCGAGGGCATCAAGAACGTGACCAGGATTTCGCACCTCGACACCGTCCGGGCGCTGCTGACCCTCCAAGACCCGAAGCAGTTCCTCTTCTTCACCCGGACGCCGAACGGGAAGCGGGCGGGCAAGGAGTTCCTGGCGCGCTTGAAGGAACGCAAGAACCACCGGGACAAGCCGATCGCGCTGACCGCCTACGCCGCCCAGCTCAAGGCCATCCACCGCTGGGGCCTGGAAAAGCCGTCCGATCTCTCCGTCGTCCACCAGCCCGTGCTGGTCGCCAACGGTGACCAAGACCGGATGGTGCCGACGAAGAACACCCACGACCTGGCCCGGCGGCTGCCGGACAGCGAACTGGTGATCTACCCCGACGCCGGCCACGGCGGCATCTTCCAGTTCCACGCCCAGTTCGTCGAGAAGGCCCTGGACTTCCTCGCGCGGTAGAACCGAAGGAGGCGAGTACCGTCCTCGTCACCGGCGCCAACCGCGGCTTCGGCCGGCCCAGGCAGCTCCTCCGGGGGCGACGCCGGAGTGCGGGAAAATATCTCCGGGGGCGTGTCGATCCGCGAGCCGCCCGTTCGACCAGAGGGCGCACGGGCCGGGAGCCGGCCCGCCGGACGAGGAGACCGAGATGTCGAAGTACATGCTGATCATGCGGGGCACCGACGAGTCGAACGCCGCCATGATGGCGAACATCGACGAGATGATGGCCACCAGCCGCCAGTTCATCGACGACCTGTTCAAGGCCGGTGTCTACGTGGCAGCCGAAGGGCTGGACGACCCCGCCAAGGGCGTCGTCGTCGACTTCGGCGGTGAGGCACCCGTGGTCACCGATGGGCCCTACGGGGAGACCAAGGAACTCTTCGGCGGGTTCTTCCTGATCGACGTCGCCTCGAAGGAAGAGGCGATCGAGTGGGCCAAGCGGGTGCCCGCGGCTCCCGGGGCCAAGGTCGAGGTGCGGCGGGTGCCCGGCAGCGACGAGACCCCGAACTGATCCGATGAGCACCTCCGATGTGGAAGCCGTCTGGCGGATCGAGTCGGCGCGGATCGTGGCCGCGCTGACCCGGTTCACCGGGGATTTCGGGCTGGCCGAGGACGCGGCTCAGGAGGCGGTGGCCGAGGCGCTGGTGTCGTGGCCGCTCGACCCGCCGTCCGATCCGGCCGGCTGGCTGATGGCCACCGCGCGGCGGCGGGCGATCGACGCGATCCGCCGCCGGGTCGCCCTCCGGGACCGGTACGCCGTGCTGGCGACGGATCCGGCCGTCGGCGCGGCGGCCGGGCCGGTGGCCGGTGACGACGTCGACCCCGACCGGATCGACGACGACGTGCTGGCACTGATGTTCGTCAGCTGCCACCCGGTGCTCTCGCCCGAGGCGCGGGTGGCGCTGACCCTGCGGGTCGTCGCCGGCCTGTCGAGCCAGGAGATCGCCCGGGCGTTCCTGGTTCCGGTGCCGACCGTGCAGGCCCGCATCACCCGCGGCAAGAAGACGATCGCGGCGGCCGGGGTGCCGTTCGAGCTGCCGCCGCCCGCCGAGCGCCGGGAGCGGCTGGGCGGTGTGCTCAGCGTCCTCTACGTGATCTTCACCGAGGGTTCGACGGCGACTGCGGGTGACCGGCTGGTGCGCCCGGAGGTCGCGTACGAGGCGATCCGGCTGGCCCGCACGCTGGCCGCGCTGCTGCCGGACGAGCCGGAGGTGCACGGCCTGCTCGCCCTGTGCGAGCTGACGGCCGCGCGCTTCCCGGCCCGGACCGCGCCGGACGGTTCGCCGGTCCTGCTCGAGGACCAGGACCGGCACCGGTGGGACGTCTCGGCGATCCACCGCGGGCT
Organism: Amycolatopsis sp. DG1A-15b; assembly: GCF_030285645.1. Classification (GTDB taxonomy): domain Bacteria; phylum Actinomycetota; class Actinomycetes; order Mycobacteriales; family Pseudonocardiaceae; genus Amycolatopsis. Next base: position 5,118,101 of record NZ_CP127296.1, on the reverse strand, counting down.
GGCCGCGCTGGCCAGGGCCTCGGCGGGCGGCGGCCTCGGCCAGTACGGGCTGCAGGCCGCGATCGCGGCCACGCACGCGGCGGCGCCTTCCGTCGAGGCGACCGACTGGGAGCGGATCGTGCTGCTCTACGAGGCGTTGGGCCGGGTCGCGCCCTCGCCGGTCGTCGAGCTCAACCGGGCCGTCGCCGTGGCGATGGCTTCGGGGCCGGAGCAGGCCCTGGCCATCGTGGACGAACTGGTCGTCGCCGACCGGCTCTCCGGTTCGCACCTGGTCCCGACCGTGCGCGGCGAACTGCTGACCCGCCTCGGCAGGCGCCCGGAAGCGCGCGCCGAGCTGGAGCTGGCCGCCCGGCTGTGCGCCAACGAGCGGGAACGTTCGGTCCTGCTGCGCAAGGCGGCCGAGCTGGGGTGACGCCGGCCGACCGGCGCTCAGGAACGCGGCCGATCTTCCTCCCGGTCGGTCGAGTACCGGAACTCCCGCAGGGACACGGTTCCGCCGAGGGCTTCCACGCCGATCACGCGGCCCGTGAAGCCGGCCGCGACCTCCGTGGACAGGTAGCGTCCGTCGAACGAGCCCAGCACCTCCGCCCGGCCGTCGTCGTCCAGAACGGAAAGCTCGATGAGGTCCGGCTCGGTGATCTCCTGGAACGGACCGGAAGCGGGCGGCCGCAGAGCCCGGATCCGCAGCGAGACGACGGAACCGGCGGCGACGGTCGTGACCACGGCGCGGGCGGGGCCGATCGCGACCGTCGCCGTGACCGTGGCGCCGTCCGCGGTGAGCCCGTACCAGTGCCGGTCGTCGATGCGCACCACGAACGCGGCCTCGCCGGCGGAAACGTCGAGGCGCGCCACCGCCGTCCAGTACTCGTCCAGGGCGCGGGTCAGCAGGAATCCACTGAGGACCAGCTCACCGGGCCCGGCCCAGTGGGTGCGGGGAGACGCGCCCGGGGCCACCCAGCGCGGGTGCAGCCCGGAGCTCGCGAAGCCGTCCGTGAAGCTGTTGTCCGCCGGCGGGACCGGGTACCGGTCCTCGGCCACCACCGGCCAGCCGTCGGCCCAGTCCACGCCGGCCAGGAACGTCTCGCGGCCGTTGACGTGGAACTGGGGCGTCTTGCCGCGGGGCCGGACGCCCAGGTGGACCATCGCCCAGCTCCCGTCGGCGCACTCGACCAGGTCGGCGTGCCCGGTGTTCTGCACCGGGTGCGTCGTGCTGCGGTGGGTCAGGATCGGGTTCGTGGGCGCCGGTTCGTACGGGCCCGCCAAGGCGCGGGCGCGCGCGACGGTGACGGCGTGGCCGCGTTCGGTGCCGCCTTCGGCGAGCAGCAGGTACCACCAGCCGTCGACGCGGTACAGGTGCGGGCCCTCCGGCGCCGCCAGGCCGGTGCCGTTCCACAGCAGCCGCGGCTCGCCGAGCACCGCGCCCGTGGCCGGGTCGATCGGCACGCTCGCGATGCCCGGCAGCTCCGGCCGGAACGACGCCCACGTGAGGTGGCAGACGCCGGCCTCGTCCCAGCAGAGGTCCGGGTCGATGCCTTCGGTGCCCGGCACGTGCACCGGGTCGGACCACGGCCCGGCCGGGTCCTCGGCGGTCACGATCAGCTGCCCCCGGCCGGCTTCGAGGATGTTCGTGGTGACGAGGTGGAACCGGCCGTCGTGGTGCCGCAGGGTCGGGGCGTAGATGCCGGTGTTCGCGGCGCCCTCGCTCGGCGGCAGCTGGCTCGGCCGGGTCAGTGCGTGGCCCACGAGCTCCCAGGAGACGAGGTCGGTGCTGCGCCGGATCGGGACGCCCGGCACGTACTCGAAGCTCGAATTCGCCAGGTAGTACGTGCCGCCGACCCGGCAGATCGACGGGTCGGGGTGGAATCCCGGAACGATCGGGACCGTCATCGAAGGCTCCTCACGGGTGCCCGCCGCGGGGATGGCGGCGGCGGGCACCCGTGCCGGGCGCCCGGATCAGGCGTTGCAGATCTTGTTGCGGTTGATGCAGTTGACGACCTGGTTCATGATGCTCTGCGACATCACGTTGGCGAAGTCGTCGTGGTCCGACAGGGGATTGTGCTTTTCAGACGGGAACGAGTCCACTTTGTACTGCTTCTTGACCTGGATGTCGTGCGGGATGTCGTAGACAAGCGTGGTCCGCAGCTGCGGCACCGCCTTGAACCCGGCGGCGCAGCGGCCGTTCTTGTCCGGGAACACGATGTGCGTGCGGTGGTTGGCGCTGTCGGTGTTCTTGCCGTCCCAGCAGCTCGGGAAGTCGTGGATCCGCTCCACCTTGCTGCCCTCGGGGCAGATCGGGTACTTGTCGGTCAGCCGGTTTTCGAAGCCGGTGCAGGTCCACGCCGCCCGGGTATTCTTCGTGCCGTTGATGGACGGCTTGGCGTCACCGCTGAGCGCCCGCAGGAACTTCGGCATCGCGACGACCTGGCCGGCTGGGCTGCCGCGGAAGGTGATGCCGACCTTCGCCGGGCGCTGGATCTGCCCGTCGTTGTCCGGCAGCTCGTTGTTGCCGTCCGGGCCGGGCAGCGGCGGCGTCGCCGTCGCACCACCGTTGTTCCCGTTGTTGCCGCCGTTGTTGCCGCCCTGGCCGAGGCTGCACGGCGCGAGGGCGTCGAGGCCCTGGGGCTTGGCGGCGGTGCGGCCGATGGCGATGGCCATCCGGTCGATGGTGGCGACGCGCTTGTCCTTGAGCGGCCCGAGGATGGCGTTCTGGACGAAGTTGGGTCCGCCCTGGCCCTGGGTGCTGACCAGCCGCTGGTTCGCCTCCTGGATCTGCGTGTTCAGCAGCTGGAGGTTGCGGTCCACTTCGGCCTTGGCCGACGCCGGGACGGCGGGGAGCTTGCTCGCGACGTCCGGGCAGGTGATCTGCTGGGCCGCGCCGGCGGGGGCGCCGCCGCCGTTGCTCGCGGGGTTGCCGCCGGTGCCGGCCTGCTCCTTGAGCGCGCAGGGGGCGAGGGCGTCGAGGCCCTGTGGCTTGGCGGCGGTGCGGCCGATGGCGATGGCCATGCGGTCGATGGTGGCGACGCGCTTGTCCTTGAGCGGGCCGAGGATGGCGTTCTGCACGAAGTTCGGGCCGCCCTGGCCGCGAGTGCTGATCAGCCGCTTGTTGGCTTCGTCGATCTGCGTGTCGAGCAGGTCCAGGTTGCGGTTCACCTCGGCCATCGCCGAGTCGGGGACGTCGGGGAGTTTGCTGGCGACGTCCGGGCAGGTGATCACCGGGGAGGCGGCGTCCTGGGCTGCCTGGTCGCGGTCGCCGTCCGGGGACTTGGCCGGCGGGTTCTTCTCTTCGTCGCCGGTGTCGATGCGGACGACGGGCCAGAAATAGGCGGATTTGTCCCCGTTTTTGCAGGTGGTCCCGGCGGCGTCGAGGCTCTTGTTGTTCGAGTCCGCGTTGGAGGAGAGGTTGCCGACGTAGTCGTGCAGGTGCTGGGCGCCGTTGCGGATGCCGGGCTGGGCGACGAAGTTGTCGGGGTTGAAGTGCTGGTTTTCGTTGCGTCCGCAGTCCACGGTGAAGGTGCCGGTGGACGCGCCGCGGGCGTTGGCGGGCTCGGCGTTGTTCGGGGCGACCTTGAGGATGTCGATGTAGAGCGCCGGGTCGGCCTCGTCGGCGCTGGCCTGGCCGGGGTCGCCGAACGTCGTCGACACCGCGATCCCGCCGGCGGCCACGGCCAACGCGAGGACACCGGTGGCGATCTTGGTGCGTCGGGAGATGCGGTGCTTTCCGGTGTTTCCGGGCATGAAGTGACTCCGATGGGGTTCAAAGGGAAGAGAATCCACTGGCCCGACACCAGTGGGGCGTTCTCTGTTAGCGATAACAATGCTTGCCCTGTGAAGAGTTAACCGATTCTTTCCGGGGGATCAACGAAGGGCGGGCACGGCGTAATCGTGACCCGCGCGCGGCCCGTTGTCCAGAGCTTTGTCGCGTGAGGAAAGAGTTCGGAAATGTAGTGAACCGCACTGAACCGGGAGCCGTGTACCCAGGTGAGGCGTGGAGTGCGGGGTCAGCTGCCGAGCAGCGTCAGGCTCGGCGTTTCGCCTGGGCCGACGGGGAAGTAGGCGAGGAACGTGACGCCGTCGCCCTGGGCGTCGAACCGGGCGATCCGGGTCGATTCCGGCTCGTAGAAGACGTCACCGGGCGTCAGCACGGATTCGGGCTCACCGTCGACCTGGTAAACGACCGAGCCCGTCTCGATGCTGCCGAACACCGGTCCGTTGTGGACGTGCAGGCCGGGGTGTTCGTCCGGCGCGATGGTGATGCGGCGGACCTCGACGCGGTCGATCACGCGGGGTGCCGGGAGCCGCTGGTCCAGCAGGAGCGTGCGGGTGACGGGCGGGACGACGGCGGGTTCGCCCTCGCCGGCCGGGTCGCCGACCTCGGTCGGGGTGCCGTCGGCGGGGAGTTCCTCGATCGCCAGGTGGGTCAGCGGCGTCGTGTCGGTGGCGCCGTGCCAGTGCCACTCGCCGGCGGCGACGCGGACCGTGTCGCCCGGCCGGATCAGCCGGGCCGGGCCGCCGCGGCGCTGGACGTAGCCGGTGCCTTCGGTGACGACGAGGACCTGGCCGAGTGGGTGCCGGTGCCAGTGGGTGCGGGCTCCGGGGGCGAAGTGGACGCGGTCCACGCGGGTCCGGGACGGGCCTTCCGGGACCGCGAGCGAGGTGATCCACGCGCTGCCGGTGACGGCGTCGGCGGGGGCGGCGGTGCTGGTGGCCGGGACGTGGCGGACGTGCACTTGGCGTCTCCTGGGGGTCAGTGGGCGGTGAGCAGCGCGAGCACGCCGGAGACGGCCTGGTCGAACGGCTCGGGGGAGTTCGCGGCGCGGGCCAGCACGTAGCCGCCCTGCAGGACCGCGACGATCGTGGCGGCGAGGGCGGCGGGCTCCAGGGCGGCGGGCAGCTCACCGGCGTCGCGGCCTTCGCCGAGAACCTCGGCCAGCCGGGCGCGCAGGTGCGTGAAGGTTTCGTCCACCGGGGCGCGCAGGACCGGGTCGGCGACGACGTCGGGGTCCTGGGTGAGCCGGCCGATGGGGCAGCCCCTGAGCACTTCGCGCTCGCGCCGCAGGTAGGCGGTGATGCGCTCGACGGCGGTGCCGGGCGAGCGCAGCTGCGCGTCGGCGGCGGCCAGCAGTTCCTCGGCGCTGCGCCGGACGGCGGCCAGCGCGAGGTCCTTCTTGCCGGCGAAGTGGTGGTACATGCTGCCCTGGCCGGCGCCCGCCCGCTGCTGGATGGCCTTGGGGCTGGTGCCGACGTAGCCGCGTTCCCACAGCAGTTCGCGGGCGCTGTCGACGAGCTGGTCCCGGGTTCCCATGGGGCTCGACTGTACATACTAGTAGGTACAGAATCAACGCTGTCACAGGTTTCCGCCGGGCGGTGTCTCGAGGCCGGACACCGTTCGAGAGGAGAACGTCATGAACCTGGCACTGTGGATCGCGGCCGGCTTGCTCGCCGTCGTGGCCTTGACCGGAGGTGTCAGCAAAGTGTTCGTGCGCCAGGAGAAGCTGGCCGCCGCCCCGGGTGGCGAATGGACGGCCGCCGCCGCTCCCGGCTTCGTCAAGGGCCTCGGCGCGCTGGAGCTGCTCGCGGCGCTCGGCCTGGTCCTGCCCGCGGTGACCGGGATCGCGCCGGCGCTGGTGCCGGTGACCGCCGTCTGCTGGGTGCTGCTGATGGTGGGTGCGATGATCACCCACGTCCGCCACGGCAGCGCCGCGTTCGCCCTGCTGAACCTGGCCTACCTGGCCGTGGCGGCGTTCGTCGCCTGGGGCCGGTTCGGTCCCTTCCCGGCATGAGCGGAGGAGAGGTCATGACCGAGGCGTTCGTCGCGCACCGGAACCTGCTGTTCACGGTCGCCTACGAGATGCTCGGCTCGGCGGCCGACGCCGAGGACGTCCTGCAGGAGACGTGGCTGCGCTGGGCCGAGGTCGACCAGTCGGAGGTGCGTGAGGAGCGCGCGTACCTGGTCCGCATCACGACCCGCCTGGCGCTCAACCGGCTGCGCACGCTGAAGCGGCGCAAGGAGGCGTACGTCGGCCCGTGGCTGCCGGAGCCGCTGTTGACGACGCCGGACGTCGCCGAAGACGTCGAGCTGGCGGAAAGCGTTTCGATGGCGTTGATGCTGGTCCTGGAGACGCTGGCGCCGACCGAACGCGCGGTGTTCGTGCTGCGCGAGGTGTTCGACGTCGGGTACGACGAAATCGCGGCCGCGGTGGGGAAGACCCCGGCCGCGGTCCGGCAGATCGCCCACCGCGCGCGGCGGCACGTCGACGCGCGACGTCCGCGTGAAGTGGTTTCGGCGCGCGAGACCCGGGCGGTGCTGGAGTCCTTCCAGCGGGCCATCGAGGGCCGGGATCTGCAGGGGCTGCTGGATTTGCTGGCGCCGGACGTGGTGCTGATGAGCGACGGCGGCGGCGTCAAGCAGGCGGCCCTGCGGCCGGTCGCGGGCGCGGACAAGGTGAGCCGGTTCATCGTGGGCGGCATCGGCAAGACGGAGATCGAGCTGACCGGCGTGCCGATGACGGTGAACGGAAACCCGGCGCTGGCCCTGCACGTGGACGGGGTGTTCGACGGGATCATGGCGGTCCGCGTGGAGGGCGGCCGGATCAGCGGGCTGTATTTCGTCCGGAACCCGGAGAAGCTCACCCGGGTGGAATCGGAGACGCCGCTGACCCTGCGCTGACGGCTGGGGTGAACCGCGCCGGCTCCCGTAACGCGGAGCCGGCGCGGTGCGACCCTGGCTGCGCACCGCAAATCTCCGGGGTGCTCCGCATCCCGTTGGTGTTGTTCTCCGTTGTCGCGCTCACCGTTTTCGGTTTCGCGCCGGTCGCCTCGGCAGCGGTGCTCTGGCCCGACGAACAGGCGATGATCACGACCAGCACCTACCGGTCCACCTACGTCTACGACGTCGGAGTGGGGAATTCGATCTCCCCCGGGCAGTTCGCCCAACCCGCGGTCACCGCCTTCTACGGTGCGCAGGGCGGCTTCGACCGCAACTTCATGGTCTGGGCGCCGATCGTGGCGATCGACCGGCCCCACGAACTCTGGAACGGGTGCGACGGGAACACCGGGGGCCTCTGCCCGCACGTCCGCGACGGCCTCCAGCTCAGGCCTCCGAACCCGGCCTGCCCCGCTGGACGATCGACCTGTCCTACAACGGGACACCTGTCGCGACGGCCGTCACGGACGCCGGGGGCACCTACGCCTTCTCCCTGAACGCCAACGCCCTCCCGGTCGGTGCCGGGACCTACACCCTGACCGAACGTCCCCAGGCCGGCTGGGTCCAGTCGCACGCGCCGGCCCCCGTCTCCGTCGGGTACGGCGTGGGCGCAGCGCACTTCGGCGGGAACGATTTCGGGAACTACCGGCCGGCGTCGATCGGCGGGCGGAAGTTCGACGACCACGGGGCCGACGGCAGCGGGGCCGGTGATCCCGGGCTGGCGGACTGGACCTTCGACCTGGACAGCGGCGCGACCGCGATGACCGGGGCCGACGGCGGGTACGCCTTCTCCGGGCTGAGGCCGGGCACCTACACCGTCCGTGAGCGGCAGCAGGACGGGTGGCGCCGGACGACGCCGGCGTCGGGGAGCACGACCGTCACCGTGACCAGCGGCCAGGTCGCCGGGGGTGTCGACTTCGGCAACGTCTGCCTCGGTGCGGTCGCCGTCACCGCTCCGGACGGCGTGGCGATCCGGGTCGACGAGGTGAGCGTGCCCGGTGTCCTCGCGAACGATCCGCCGGCTCCGCGCACCGCGTCGGGTACCGCGACCGTCGGCGGGCTCCTGCCCGGCACCTACCGGGTGACGCTGATCCTGCCGGACGGCGTCTTCACCACCGACCCGGATCTCACCTCGCTGGACGGGAAGTTCGCCATCGTCAAGACGGTCACTGTTGCCGAGTGCGGGACGACCGCGGTCGCGCCGGCTTTCGTCACCTCGCAGCCGGGCAAGATCACCGGCGGGATCCGGATCCTGGTGCCCGGCGGGACCGCGACCGCCGGGTTCGAGTTCATGCAGCGCAAGGAAGGCCCGCGCGGCACACTCGAGTACAACGACCACGGCAACGGGATCGACCTGCACACCTCGGACATCACCGGGATCTCGGTCTCGGGACCGGACGCCTACGTGTTCGGGCACGCGGTGCTGAACGGGGTGCCGACGGGTTTCCGCCTCCACCTCGTGGACGCGGGTGAACCCGGGCGAGCGGACCGGTTCGAGCTGCTGCTGGCGAACGGTTATTCGGCCGGGTACGGCCGGACGCTCGACGGTGGGAACATTCAGATCCACTGAAAGAGGTCCCGGCGGTGTGCTTCCCCGCACGCCGCCGGGAGCCGGCTCAGTCCAGGCGCTTGGCCCAGTCGGTGAACGCGTCGACCAGGTCCTCCGGTGCTCCGGTGTCGCGCAGGCGGCGGACTTCCGCCTCGATGTAGTGGTGGTACAGCGGAACCAGCCCCGCCGCCAGCTCCGGCTCGACCTCGGCCGGCTCCAGCGGGTGGCCGGCGCGGACCTCCCGCGCCAGGCGGACCAGTGACGCCGCCGGTGCGTCCGGCTGCGCCAAGTACCACTCGATCGCTTCGTCGTTGTTCGCCGCGCGGCCCGTCGAGGTCGTTCCCGAATACAGGAAGCGGACCGGGAACAGCACCGCCTTCGTGAACCACACCTTGTCCACCAGCAGCCGCTTCGGTGCGCGGAACTCGGCGGTCACCTCGTCCGTCGCCAGGACCGCGACCGCGAAACCGGCGCTTTCCAGCAGCAGCTCCGCGGCGGCGGGCCGGGCGACCTCCGCGCGGACGTCTTCGCCGACGAGGACGCGGCCGTCGTCGGCCAGCTGCAGGCGGTCCAGGGCCGGGAAACGGCCGTCGTCGCGGCCTTCGCGCAAGGCCGGCAGCGATGCCCAGAACACCGAAAGCTTGCGGTGCAACGGGCTTCGCTCCTGCAGGGCCTCCGTCGTGCGCTCGATCGCCGAGCGGTCGCCGGCGTCGGTGAGGACCAGGGCCAGGTCGATGTCGCTGGCGGCTGCGGAGTAGCCGCCGTAGGACAGGCTGCCCAGCAAATAGGCGCCGATCAGGCGCTCTCCCAACGCTTCCTGGTAGGCCCCGGCGGCCTCGGCGGCGATTTCGCGGGCGGCGGCGGCCGGTTCGGTGGTCGTCATGCCGCCACCGTATCGCGGCGGGCGCACTCGGCGATGCGGTCGGAAACCACGCCGATCACCTGCCACGCCCGGTCCAGCACCGTGATCACCGCTTCCGGCGTCCAGTCGCCCCGCCGCCGCAGCACTTCGTAGCCCATCTCGAGGTGTTCGACGTCCGCCTCGTCGTGCAGCTCGAAGTATTCGTCGTCGGGGAACGCGCGCGTGCCGGCCTGGCTGAACACCAGGCTGCCGGCTTCGAGGGCCAGGTGGGCCAGTACCGCGCGCTGCACGCCGGGCAGGATCGCGAACTGGTCGACGAACCAGGACGCGCCCATCTCGATGACCGGGTCCCAGACCAGTTCCCGGTCGTCCGCGCGGCTGCGGGCCAGGATCTTGTCGTGGCCGACCTCTTCGGCCTGGTGCTCGCACGCGAGCGCGCGCAGTTCCGGGTCGCTCTCGAAGGTCACCCGGGCGCTGATCATCCGCTGGAAGGCGTTCGACCACGGCTGCAGGTACGTCAGTACCGTCTTCTTCGTTTCGGCCGTGGTGTTCTCGTCGGTCAGCAGCCGGATCAGGTCCGACCCCTCGTACTCCCGTTGCCGCTGCTCGTTGTGGCGGGCGACCCGCTCGACGTCCTGCTCGGTCACGATCTTCTCCTTGACGGTCGGCTATCCGAGATCGACGGGCGAAAGGGGGGCGGGTGGTGGGCGGTCGTAGACCGGGAAGCGGAAGTACGTGGTCACATCGCCGTGCCGGCCCGCCGCGCGGAAGCTCACCAGTTCCAGGACACCCCGGCTGCCGCTCAGCGGCCCGGGCGCCAGCGCGGCGGCGAGGGCGCGGAACCGGCCGGGGTCGACGCCGTGGTCGTGCAGCAGCGCGGCCGTGCGCTCCACGGCTTCGCGGTCGTCCGGCACGAGGGCGGGCAGCCGGAGGTACGTCGTGGATTCGGCAGCGCGGTCCACGCCGGACCGGAACGCCAGGCAGCTCAACGCCGCCTCGCCGGCGTCGGCGCCTTCGCCGGCCAGCGTCCGGTAGGCGGCCCGCGCCCGGTGGGAGTCGTGGTGCAGCGCCACCGCGGCGACGCGCTCGACCTCGGCCAGGCCGGCGTCGTGGTTGCGGTAGTAGATCTTGACACGGGCCTGCGCGTCGTCGGTCAGGTCGACGGCGAAGAACTCGATCTCGCGGTCGCCTTCGACGATTTCGACCCGGCGGCGGGCGTCGGCCCAGGCCGTGGCCAGGCCGAGCCGCGCCATGGCTTCGGTCACCGCGGCCTCGCGTTGCGCGTGCGGCCACGAGTACAGCCCGAAGTACGTCTTGTGGACCACACCGGACGGTGGCCGCCAGGCGATCGAATGCCACAGCGGCGCCGGTGACGGCCGGCCCGCGCGCGGCGTGAAGGTCTCGCGGACGTGGTCGAGGCGCCGGGTGCGGAAAACGCTGTCACCAGGCCAGACCACCTCGTGGCCGAGGCTGTCGAACAGCACGCGCAGTTCCGGCCGCGGTCCGGACCAGTTGACCGACATCTCGGCCGGGAAGCCGTCGTCCGCCACATAGGACGGCTGGGCGGGGACCGGGCCGATCCGCTCGTGCGCCCACGGCGGCAGCAGGGCCCGCAGCATCCGGGTGGTCCGGACGGAATGCTCCAGGGGGACGTCGAGCGCTTCGCAGGCGGTCGACCACATCCCACTCAGGAAGTCGCCGAACAGACGACCCTCCGCCGGATAGTTTTCCCTTATATATTCAGGAAACTCCGGCACGCGACTCGTCACGAGCGGATGCTATCAGTTGGATGCTTGCTCAACTAAAAGTCTGCACCCGGGTGGTCCAGTCAATTGCGCCATGTGGGTACGCCGGTGCCCGCCGCGGCCACGGAGGGCCACAACGGACACCGGCGGGTGTCCTGAGGGGACAAAAGCGGACAACGCGCAGGTCTCAGACCCGGGCGGCCGGCACCACGGTCATCGCGTGCTTGACGAGCCGGATCAGCGCGAGCTTGCTGGAATCGCGGTCGCGTGCGTCACACATGACGATCGGCACACGGTCCGGGACGACCAGTGCCTCGCGGATCTCGTCGGCGGTGTAGCGCGGCGCGTTGTCGAAGCAGTTCACCGCGACGACGAACGGGATCTTCCGGCGTTCGAAGAAATCGATCGCGGCGAAGCTGGTCTCCAGCCGCCGGGTGTCGACCAGCACGACCGTCCCGATCGCCCCGCGGGCCAGGTCGTCCCACATGAACCAGAAGCGCGCCTGGCCCGGCGTCCCGAACAGGTACAGCACGTGCCGTGGCGAGATGGTGATCCGGCCGAAGTCCAGCGCGACCGTCGTGGTCGTCTTCCGCTCGACGCCGGACAGGTCGTCGACGCCGGCGCTCGCCTCGGTGAGCACCTCTTCGGTGGTCAGCGGCGGGATCTCGCTGACCGAACCGACCATCGTGGTCTTCCCCGCGCCGAAACCGCCCGCGATGATGATCTTGACCGGCGTGGGGACCATGTCCGCCCCCGTGCCGTCAGTACTTGATGAGGCCATCGAGAACCGCCTGGAGTGTTTCGAGGTCCGGCGCCTGCGCCGGGTTGTGGGCAGGGGAGCGCGTGATGACGAGGCCGCGTTCGATCAGGTCGCCGACGAGCACCCGCACGACCCCGAGCGGGATCTTGACGTAGACGGCGATCTCGGCCACGGACACCGGGTGGCGGCACAGCTGCACGATCGCCACGTGCTCCGGGCCCAGCCCGGCCGGCTCCTGCTCCGACCGCAGGGTCATCACCTGCGTGGACAGGTCCAGCCGCGCGGTCCCGGCCGGCGTCCGGCCGCTGGTGATCGTGTACGGCCGGACCAGCGGCCCGGCGGCTTCGTCGTACCAGCCGTCTTCGGCGGTCATGTGGCCTCCCGGAGGACCGACGCCGCTTCTCGCGGCGCGGACGCCATGTAGTCACCGACGCGCTTGACGAGCCGGCTCATCTCGTAGGCGATCATTTCGACGTCGACGTTGTCCGCGGCCAGCACCGCGAGGCAGGCACCCTGCCCGGCCGCGGAGACGAACAGGTAGCCGCGTTCCATCTCGATCATGTTCTGCAGCACCGGGCCGCGGTTGAACTGCTTGCTCACACCCTTGGCGAGGCTCTGCAGGCTGGAGGCGATGGCCGAAAGCTGGTCCGAGTCGTCCTTGCTCATCCCGGCCGACTTGCCGATCAGCAGCCCGTCGGCGGACAGCACGATGGCGTTCTGCGCGCCGACCACGCGGTTCACCATGTCGTCGAGCAGCCAGTTGAGATCGGGTTTGGGGTTCCCGTACTCGTTCATTCGACTTCAGACCCTGACTTTCCTGTGTGGACTTTCCGGTGTGTGGTCGGGGATTAGGAGTGGTCGTCCGGCCCGCCGCGCCCGCGGCGGGTGCCCTTGTGGAACGCCGCGAGCGTGCGCGCGGTGCCTTCCCCCGGTGCCACGACCTCGTCCTGGCTGTCGTCGGGTTCGTTCTCGAGCTGGGCGACGAGGTTCTGCTGCGGCTCCCGCCGGGGCAGCCGGGGCCGGTCGTCGGTCGGCCGCACATCCGTTGCCGGAGTGACGGCTGCCGGCTCCGGCGCCGCCGCAGGCACGGAGGGCAGGGCGTCGGGCGGGGTGAGGGCGCGTGCCGGGTACGGCCTCGGCTTGGTGTCTCGCTTCATCGGGATCTGGCCGCTGAACGAGCTGGGCGTGTCCATCGTGCGGAGCGGGCTTTCTGCTGCCTGCGGCGCCGGGGCGCCCACCGGGGCGAGGACCGCGGTGTCCTCCGCCGGCGTGGACCCGGGGCCGTCGGCCCGGTCGGCGTCCTCGCCGGCCAGGTGCTGGGTGGGGATGAGGACGGTGGCGCGCAGGCCGCCGTAGCGGGACGGGTCGAAGGTGACGGTGATGCCGAGCCGGGCGGCCAGGCGCGCGACCACGAACAGGCCGAGGCTGGAGTCGGCCCGCAGCGCCATCGCGTCGAACTCGGGTGCTTCGGCCATCATCGCGTTGGCCCACTCGCGGACGGCGTCCTTCATGCCGAGCCCCTGGTCCGACACGTCGACGACGACACCGCGCGCGACCATCCGGCTGGTCACCTCGACGGGCGAGCCGGGCGGCGAGAACGACGTCGCGTTGTCGACGAGCTCGGCGACGAGGTGGATCGTGTCGGCGACCGCGGCGCCGACGATCGCGACGTCGGCCACCTGCTCGACCTGGACCCGGGCGTACTGCTCGGTTTCCGAGACGGCGGCGCGCAGCACCTCCATCAGCGGGACCGGCTTGCGCCAGCGGCGGCCGGGCTGCTTGCCGCCGAGGATGATCAGGTTCTCGGTGGTGCGGCGGGCGCGCGCGGCGAGGTGGTCGAGCTGGAACAGCGACGCCAGCTGCGTCGAGTCGTCCTCGCGCGCTTCCATCTCGTCGAGGATCTGCAGCTGCTGGTGGACGAGGACCTGGTTGCGGTGCGCGATGCCGAGGAACACGTTGTGCACACCGCTGCGGGCCTTCGCCTCGCTCGCCGCGGCGTTGACCGCGGTCAGCTGGGCCACGTTGAACGCCTCGGCCACCTGCCCGATCTCGTCGCGGCCGTGGTCGAGCCGGGGGAGTTCTTCCTTCAGGTCGACGGCTTCGCCGTTCTTCAGCCGCTCCACGATGTCCGGCAGCCGGTTGCGGGCGAGGTCGAGGGAGTCGTTGCGCAGCCGCGCGAGGCGCGTCATCAGCGCGCGGTCGACGAGCGAGCGGGACACCCGCACCGCGACGATGATCGCCGCCAGCGACGCGAGCAGGGCCACGATGCTGCCGACGATGACGTTGCGCAGCTGGGCGTCACCGGCGTCGATCGCGGCGGCGGAAACCTTGTCCGCCTGGGTGATGGCGAGGTCGTTGAGGCCCTGGGCGACCTGGTTCGTCGCGTTCTCCCAGTCCGTTTCGGACACCGGCACGGACTTCTGCTCGCCGGCGGACCACGGGCCGTGCTTCACCAGCGCCTCTTCGGCGGTTCCCAGCTGCCGCCAGGCCGTGCTGGTGGTCAGCGCCTGGTACCGGTCGCGGACGCTCGCGTCGAGGAACGGCGCGATCTGGGTCAGCTGGGTCCGGTAGAGCCCGGACAGCTGCGCGAACTGGGCGAAGTCGTCGGGCGCGAACGTGCCGGCGGAGAAGGCGGTGGAGACCAGCGACGTCTCGCGCGACATCATGTCGCCGGCGCGGAAGACCGAGGTCGCCGTGATGCCGCCGGTCGCGGCTTCGGAGTCGGGGACGATCCGGGCCTGGGTGTCGAAGAGGTTGGACGCGGTGTCCATCACGCCGTTGTAGTAGGTGTTGACCTGGGCCCGGTCGATGCTGCGGAAGCTGACCTGCGAGCGCAGCACGGGCAGCTGGTCGAACTGCGACTTGAGCGCGTTCACCTTGGACGCGATCTCGTCCGGTGCGTTGGAGATGGTCGCGGCGAACGCGTCCTTCAGCTCGGAAAGCTTGGCGTCGGTGGCCTTCTGCTGCTGCTGGAGCCGCGCCGGGCCGAGCGCCGGGTCATCGAGGTACTGCAGGGCGGTCTGGCGTTCCTTCTGGAACTCGGCCAGCGCGGTGGCGGCGGGGATCGACACCTCGCGCACGGACGCGGCGACCAAGCGGACGTAAACGCCATTGAAGAGGAAGTACGACGAGACCGCGATCCACAGCACCAGCAGCGTCACGCTGGGAATGAGAACGGTCCTGGTCAGCCTTTTGCGGATCGACTTGTCGTACGGCTTGTCCGACTCGTCCCTGGGGTCTTTGTTCAGCACGGCGGTTCACGAACTCCTGAGTGACGGTCGGCGAGGAATGGGGACCCGGACGAGGAAGCGGACACGACGATGGGACACAGCGGCCGCCGTCACCCGTCTTCGCCTCACCCTCCGTGTTGCCGCAGAATCGATCAGGGTCCGTTTTTTACCACGAACCCCTGACGCCCGTTCGGTGCGACCCGGCTTCCGGACACTCGTCCGCCGGGCGGCGAACAGTGTTTACTGTCTGCTCCGGGACGATTACCGGCATTTCCTCAGGTACTGGCGCTGTGGCCTATTTCGGGATGTCGATCACTGGGCCGAACGGGTGAAAGTGAATTCCGCCGGTTCGGTGTGTGCAGTGGTTGACGGCGGAGGAAAGAAGGGAACGGGCGGTGCCCGGAAGTTCCCTTTGCCGCCGGGACTCCGGTGTCGGACGAGGAGGACGTCCGCCCTCCGGAGCTTTACAACAGCTTCATCGTTGTCAAGCTGGATGGACATCGGCTATCGTCTTGTCCACTCAGCCGCCAAGGAGGGTGTGATGAGCGAAGCGATCGGGACCGTGCCCGCCGGCTCGACCGAGCTGTGGCGCGACCGCAAGCGGTACCTGTGGCTGATCGGCCTGGTCGTGCCCTCCCTGGCGTTCCTCGCCATCGGGCTGCACGCCGCCACCGGGTGGGGTGGCTGGTTCTGGATCGGGCCGGTCGTGATCCTCGTGATCGTGCCCGGCATCGACCTGGTCGCCGGGCTCGACCGGAGCAATCCGCCCGACGACGTCATCGCGCGGCTGGAGAACGACCGCTACTACCGCTGGATCACCTTCGCCTTCCTGCCCGTCCAGTACCTCGGCTTCGCCGCCGCGTTCTGGCTGATCGCGCGGGGCGAGCTCAGTGTGGTGGACAAGATCGGGCTCGCCGTGTCGATCGGCTGCGTCGGCGGGATCGGCATCAACACCGCGCACGAACTGGGCCACAAGAAGGAAAGCCACGAGCGGTGGCTGTCGAAGATCGCGCTGGCGCAGAGCTGCTACGGGCACTTCTACATCGAGCACAACCGCGGCCACCACGTCCGCGTGGCGACCCCGGAGGACCCGGCGAGCAGCCGCCTCGGCGAAAGCTTCTACCGCTTCTGGCCGCGCACGGTGTTCGGCTCGCTGAAGTCGGCCTGGCGGCTGGAGCGCAAGCGCTACGCCCGGCGCGACCGGCACCCCTACCGGCTCGGCAACGACGTGCTCAACGCCTGGCTGATGTCCGCGGTGCTGTGGGCGGCGATGATCGCCTGGCTCGGCGCGGGTGTGCTGCCCTACCTCGTGATCCAGGCCGTCGTCGGGTTTTCGCTGCTGGAGGTCGTCAACTACATGGAGCACTACGGCATGCTGCGGCAGCGGGTCGGCGGGCCAGGGCGGCGCCGGTACGAGCGCGTCGACCCCAGCCACAGCTGGAACTCCAACAACATCGCCACGAACGTCCTGCTCTACCACCTGCAGCGGCACAGCGACCACCACGCCAACCCGACGCGGCGCTACCAGACGCTGCGCGACTTCGCCGAGTCGCCGGTGCTGCCCACCGGGTACGCCGGGATGATCGTGCTGGCGCTCGTCCCGCCGCTGTGGCGCCGGGTGATGGACCCGCGGGTGCTCGCCCACTACGGCGGTGACATCTCGCGCGCCAACATCCAGCCGGGCAAGCGGGCGAAAGTCCTGGCCCGCCACGGAACCCGGGTCACGGCGGCCGCGCGCGAGCTCGCCGACACCCGCGGCGACGCCACCGAAGGCGGCATGTGCCCCGGCTGCGGGTACGTCTACGACGAACAGCGCGGCGACCCGCGGGAGGGCTTCCCGGCCGGCACCCCGTGGGCGGCGATCCCGGACTCCTGGTGCTGCCCGGACTGCGGCGTGCGCGAGAAGGTCGACTTCGTCGCGCCGGGGCGGGTGGGCCCGGCCGGGGGTGGCACGACCTAGAATGCCGATCATGAGCGGGGCGGTTCCGGTGTCGGCGGAAGGTGGTCAGCACCGGCGGCCGATCATCGCCGCGGCGATCGAGCTGACCGCCCGGTCCGGCTGGCCGGCCGTCACGATGGCCCGGCTGGCGGAGCTGGCGGGCGTCAGCCGCCAGACGGTGTACAACGAGATCGGCTCCAAGGCCGCGCTGGCCGAAGCGATGGTCGCGCACGAGCTCGGCCGGTTCCTGTCGGTGGTCGGCGCCGCCTTCGACCGCCACCCGGACGACCTGGTCGAGGCGATCTACGACGCCGTCCGCGCGGTCCTCGAGCTCGCCGACGACAACACGCTGCTGCGCGCGATCGTCTCGGCGACGCACGGCACCGCCCCCGAGCTCCTCCCGCTGCTGACCACCGACGCGGGCGCGCTGCTCACCCGCGCGAAGGCCGTGGTGGCCGAGCGCGTGGCGGCCTACCGCCCACCGCTGGCCGTCGACCAGATCGACGTGGTGATCGACCTGGTCGTCCGCACGGTCCTCAGCCACGTCATGCAACCATCGGGCACCCCGGCCCGGACAGCCGACGGCCTGGCGTGGGTCGCGGCGCGGGTCTTGGGGGTGGCGGCGAACCCGCCTCTGCGGCACACGTGAGGTCGGCGCCGGTCGTGGGTGTCAGCGGAGGCCGTGTGCTGCCGCGCGGGTGCTCCGGGTGGCGGCGGGTCTGCCGTTGCGGCCCAGGTGAGTTCGGCGGAGGTCGTGGCGGGCTGTCCGGGTCGGAGTTTCGGTTGTGGTCTCCTCGGGCCAGTTGCGGCGCGGTGCTCGGGGTGGCGGCGAACCCGCCTCTGCGGCACACGTGAGGTCCGGGCCGGTCGTGGATGTCAGCGGAGGCCGTGCCGGTTCAGCCAGGCCGCGATCTCCGCGGCGATCTCCTTCGGCCGGTCCTCCTGGGCGTGGTGCCCGGCTTCCCCGCAGGCGACGACGTCCAGCGCGGCGACGTGGCCGGCGCACCACTGCGCCATCTTCTCGCCGATGAGCAGCGTCGGTGAGCCTTCGAACGTCATGAGCAGCTTCGGGGTGTTCTCACTGGCGGCCAGCCACTCGTCGTAGGCCTCGATCCGGGCGACCAGCTCGGCCGGGTCGCCGCCCAGTGGCAGCTGGCGCGCCCAGGCGAGGACCGGGCGGCGGCTCTCGGGCGTCGGGAACGGGGCGAGGTAGGCGGCCAGGTCGTCGTCGGCCACCGGGGTGCGTACCCCGCCGGTGAACGCTTGGCGGATGAAGAGGTCCTGCGTCAGCACCAGGTCCTCGCCGGCGCCCGGGGTGCGGATCCGGCGTGACCGCTCGGCTGCCTGCGGCGTCAGGTCCTCCCCGGCCATGGGTTTCACGATGGTCTCGAAGAACGCGACCCCGCGGACCCGGCCGGGATTCCGGGCCGCCCAGTCGAAGGCGAGCGCGCCGCCCCAGTCGTGGCCGACGAGGACGACGTCGTCGAGGCCGAGGCCGTCGAACCAGGCGTCGAGGTAGTGGGCGTGCTCGGCGAAGGTGTAGGCGATGTCCGGCTTCGGCGACCGGCCCATGCCGATGAGATCGGGAGCCAGCAGCCGCCCGCCGCCGACGTGCGGGAGGACGTGGCGCCAGCTGTGCGACGAGCCGGGGTTGCCGTGCAGGAAGACGATCGGGGTGCCGGCGCCGGATTCTTCGTGGTGCAGCATGGCTTTCAGGGCTCCAGTGGGGTGTCGAGGAGGAGGGTGAGCTCCCGTGCCAGCGCCGCGGTGCGATCGCCGGTCCGGCCGCCGAGTGGGGCGAGGAGCCGGTCGAGCAGCTCGGCCACGGTGGCGATCGCCGGCTCGGTCACCTCGCGCCCGCGGGGGGTGAGGCGCAGCCGGACGGTCCGGGTGTCGGCGGGGTCGCGGGTGCGTTCGACGAGACCTTCGGCGTCGAGCGCGCGGGCGAGCTTGGAGACGTAGAGCGCTTCCAGGCCGGTGTGGTCGGCCAGCTCGCGCTGGCTCGGGCTCGCGCCGGCGCGCTCCAACCCGGAGAGCGAGGCCAGGAAGACGTACTGCGCGTGCGTCAGCCCGATCGGGGCGAGGGCGCGGTCCACGGCGACCCGCCACTTCGTGGAGAGCCGCCAGACGAGGTGACCGGGAGTGCTCATGCCGGAAACTGTACATGGCTACTAAGTACATGGCTACTATTTCCCGGCGGGCGCCCGGTCCTGCCGTTCCGCCGGGCGGAAGAGGTAGTTGTTGGCATGGGCGCAGACCCGGTGGGCGCTGGTCCTGCTCGCCGGGTATCCGGCGAGCGCGGTCGGCGTACCGGGCGACCGCTGGTCGAACCTCGCGCCACCGTCGCTGTTCGCGCTGGCTCTCACGGCCGCGCAGCTGGGCACGTTCCTGCTGCTGCGGCACCGGCTGCGCCAGGCGCTCCGGCGCCCCGCGCTCTGGGCACCGGTCGCCGCCCTCAACCGGGCCGCGATGGCCGTCTACTGCTGGCACCAGTCCGCACTGCTGCTGGTCAGCTTCGCCGGCCTGCTCGCCGGCCGGCCACCGGGGCTGCTCGATCCGCCGCTCGCGGACTGGCCCTGGTCCCGGCTGCCCTGGCTGCCCGTTTTCGCCGGCACCTTGGTCGTGCTGACCTGCCGGTACCGCCGCCGCCCGGGGACGGCTCAGCCGGTGAGCCGGCGGATGCGGTCCATCGCCCGCCGAACCTCGGCGAAGCCGGTGGTCAGCGGGCTCAGCCCGATGCGGATGCCGTCGGGACGGCGGAAGTCGATGAGCACGCCGTGCTCGATGAGGACGCGCGAAAGGCGTTCGGCGTCCGGGTGGCGGAGGGTGACGTGGCCGCCCCGGCGGTCGTCGTCGCGCGGGGAGGCGACCGTGAAGCCGAGCGGGACGAGCCACTCGTCGGCGAGGGCGAGGACCCACCGGCCCAGCGCGACGGCCTTGGCCCGCACGCGGTCGATGCCCGCTTCCGCCAGCAGCGCCACGCCTTCCCGGACGCCCACCATGCCGAGCACCGGCGGCGTGCCGGAGAGCGCCCGCCGGATGCCGGGCGCCGGCACGTACTCCGCGGCCATGCCGAAGGTGTCGGCGGCGCCCATCCAGCCGGTGACGGGCTGGCCGAACGCCGCGTGGTGGCGCGCGTTGACGTAGAGGAACGCGGGTGCGCCGGGCCCGGCGTTGAGGAACTTGTAGGTGCAGCCGACGGCGAAGTCGGCGCCGGCCGCGTCCAGCTCGACCGGGAGCACGCCGACGCTGTGGCAGAGATCCCAGACGACGAGGCCGCCGCGCTCGTGCACCACCCGCGTGACGGCGGCCAGGTCGGTGATCGCCGCCGTCCGGTAGTCCACATGGGACAGTGTGACGACCGCGGTCCGCGGCCCGGTGGCCGCGGCGACGTCTTCGCTTCCGGCCCACCGGACGGTGAGGCCGAGTTCGGCGGCGACGCTCTCCACGAGGAACCGGTCGGTGGGGAAGTTCGCGGTGTCGGTGACGATCTCGTCCCGCCCCGGCCGCAGCGCGACGGCGGCCCGGAGCGCCTTGTAGAGGCAGACGGACGTCGAGTCGGCGACGATCGTCTGCCCGGGCGCGGCCCCGAGCGCGACGCGGCCCAGCTCGTCCCCGATCGCCTCGGGCAGCGCGAGCCAGCGCTCTTCCCAGGACCGGATGAGCCGCGCACCCCACTCGTGGGCCACGAGTTCCTGGAGCCGTTCGGCGGTGGCCCGCAGCGGACGGCCCAGGGAGTTCCCGTCGAGGTAGGCGACGACCCCGGGGTCGGTGATCGGGACGAACCGGTCGCGGAAGGCGGCGAGTTCGTCTTCGGCGTCGAGGCGGTCCGCGGCCTCGGGCGAAAGGTCGGTGGCGGTCAGTGCTTTTGTTCCTTGACCCGCGCCGCTTCCTGCCGCACCTCGGCCTGGGTGGCGCGTTCCCGCACCAGCCAGTCGGGGCTCTCCGCCTTCAGCGCCTCGATCTGCTCGGTGGTCAGCGGCTCGGTGAGGCCGCCGCGGGTGAGGCCGCCGATGGAGACGCCCAGCTTCGCCGCGACCACCGGCCGCGGGTGGGGGCCCGTACGGCGCAGCTCGCGCAGCCACTCCGGCGGGTCGGCCTGCAGCGCGTTCAGCTCGTCGCGCGTCACGACGCCCTCCCGGAACTCCGCGGGGGTGGCTTCGAGGTACACACCCAGCTTCTTCGCCGCGGTCGCGGGCTTCATCGTCTGGGTGGTCTTGTGCGACGTCATGCCGTCCAGGGTAGCCAGCGTCACTCCCGGTAACCTGACCCGGTGACCTCTTTCAAGCTCGCGTACGTCCCGGGAGCGACGCCCGCCAAGTGGGTGCGGACCTGGGGTGAGCGGGTGCCGGAGGTGCCGCTGACCCTCGTCCCCGTCGCCGCCGCCGACGCGGCGGGCCTGCTGCGCGCCCGGGACGCCGACGCGGCGTTGCTGCGGTCCCCGATCGACCGGGACGGCCTGCACGCGATCCCGCTCTACACCGAGACGACGGTCGTCGTGGTGCCCAAGGAGCACCTGATCGCGGCGGCGGACGAGGTGTCCACCGCCGACCTGGCGGACGAGGTCGTGCTGCACCCGCTCGACGACACGCTGGAGTGGCCGGCGCTGCCGGGCCGCCCGGCGGTTTCGCGGCCCGAGACAACGGCCGACGCGATCGAGCTGGTCGCGGCCGGCGTGGGGGTGCTCGTCGTCCCGCAGTCGATCGCCCGGCTGCACCACCGCCGTGACCTCACCTACCGGCCGGTCGAGGACGCGCCGCAGTCGAGCGTCGCGCTGTCGTGGCTGGAGGAGGAGACGACGGACCTGATGGAGCAGTTCATCGGGATCGTCCGCGGCCGGACGGTGAACAGCACGCGCGGGCGCCCGGCGGCGCCGGCCGAACGCCAGCGCCCGGAACGCAAGCCTGCCGCGGCGAAAGCGGCGAAAGCCGGGAAACCGGCTCGGCGGGCCGCGGGCGGGGGCGCGGGGAAACGCCGCCGCCGGGCCTGAGCCGTCAGCGCCGTCAGGAGGTCGCGCAGACGCAGTTGCCGTCGGCGCGGTCGGGCAGGTCGGGGTCGTCGAACCAGTGCCCGTCCTCGCCGAGGTAGCGGAACTGCAGGACCGTGCCGGGCGCCACGTCGACCACTGCCGACCGGCGGCCGTTGGACCGCGGGGTGAGGTGGTGGCGGCCGGGAGTCCAGTCGTTGAACGAGCCCACGACGCTCACCCGGCCGGGCGGCGCGCCGATCGGGAGGCTGAAGGTGACGCGCGGGGTGCCGGCCCGGCTCTTGCTGATCTTGATCACTGGTGTTCGGGGCCTTTCGCGGGGGTGGGCGGGGTGCTTGCGCGGGGGTGGGCGAGGTGCTTGCTCGGCACTGAGCGCCGACATGATGGCACACCTGTGACGATTCGGTCACGCCCAGTGCCCGATTGGGTTACAGCGCCGCTCAACGGTTCGCCACCGACCGGGTGGTCCTGGGATGAACCATGATCATCTTGGGGTTCCTTCCGCGTGGCGGTGGGAAACTGACTGCCGTGACCGTCGCCGCTGATCGTCAAGTCAAGGACCCGTGTGCCTGGCTCAGCGCCGTCACCCACGAGCTCGCCGACGCCCATGCGGCCGACACGCGAGCAGTGCTCTTGACGGTGTGGGACGGGCTGGTCGCCGCCCGGCTGGCCGGGCTGTACGCCGCGGCCGCTTCACCCCGCTGGCGGGCCAGACAGCGTCACGCCGAAGCGGTCGAGTTCGATCTCGCCGTGCAGCTGGCGCGAAACTGCACCATCGGCACCGGCCTGGCCATCCCGGCCCGGCTGCCGCGAGCCGCGGTCGCCTGGCCGGGGGAGCGGGCGGACACGGCCGTCGCGGCGGTGGTGTCGTTCTGCGGCACGGCGGAAGCGCTGCTGCGCCGGGCGGGCGAGCTGACGCCGGTGTGGGAAGACAGCCTGCTCGGCCCGGTCGCGCTGACCCGCTGGCTGGCGGACTGCTGGACGGGCCGCCACACCGGCTGCCCCCTGCGGCTCCCGGTGCCCCCGCCGCCGTGGTGGCGCTGACGCGCGTGTCCGTCAGGTGAAGGCTGGTGCGAGGGGAGAGAGGAGGCCGGGGGTGACCGACCCGTGTCCGAGACTCCCGGAGGCAACCCGCGCGGCGGTCCGCGCGCTCCTGCTGGCCGAGCTGACGGCCGCGGACCGGCGCGCGCGAGCCGCGGGCTGCTCGCCCGAGGCGCTGACGGCGGTGTTCGAGGCCCGGCGCCGTTCGGTCGAGGACGGCTGATCGGCGGCACGCCCGAGCGCCGGTGGACGCACGAAGAAGGCCCGGTTCCCCCTCCCAGGGAACCGGGCCTTCCCGCCCCCCGGCGGTGTTAGCTCGTGGTCAGCGTGGTCGAGATGACGTCGTTGGCCGTGTCGGGGTCGGTGCTGCCGAACACGCCCTTCCACGCGGTGAACTTGATCTCGGCGGCGGACAGCGGCTTCTCGACGACCACGCGCGCGCCGACGAACTCGTACGCACCCGGATAACGGCGGTCGTAGAAGAAGCCGGTGATCTTGCCGGCCGGCTCGGTCGCGTAGTACTTCGGCATGCCGCCGAGGCGCTCGACGACGCGCAGGCCGTCCGGCAGCGAGAGCTGGCCGCCGAACTGGTCCCAGACGTTGCCGACCGGGACGGCGGAACCGACGATGTCGATCACGTCGCCGACCTTCGGGGCCGTGTTGCTGATGATGACCTGGCCGGCCCGGTAGTCGACCTTGGCGGTGGCGAAACCGCTGTCCAGGCCCTTCACCCGCTGGCCGGCGGTCAGGACCACCGGGTTCCCGAGCTTGCCGTCGGCGCCGCGGAACGCCGAGTCGCCCCCCACCGTCGTCCAGCCCTGGCCGAACCCGGCGCGGTCGGTCGACTTCACCGCGTAGCTGCCCGCCGGGAGGTTCTTGAACTCGTACTGGCCCTTGGCGTCCGTCTGCACCGCGTTGCCGGTGCCGTCGATCACCATCCACTGGCCCGCGATGGCCGGCTCACCCACGTCCTTCAGGCCGTTGCTGTTGCTGTCGAGCCACACGTCGCCGGTGATGGAGCCGGTGGCGTCGGCGTGCGCCGGGCCGGCGAGGGCGAGCGGTGCGGCGACGGCGAGAGCTAGAGCGGCGAGGCGAGCGAGGTTCTTCATTGCGGTTTCCCCCTCGGGACTTCTGCTGGTTGCGACAACGAGAACACTGCCGGGGCGGCCTTCAAGAAACCTCCAGGTGGCCTTGGAGCTTTTCTGCAGGCCGCTGTGGCGGGAGGATCACAGGATCGTCACGTCGGGGGTGATCGGGACAACGGCACCGCGCGGTTCCCGTCTGTAGGTTGGGTTTTCCGGACTGTGGGGGCGAACGTGGAATTCCGGCTGTTGGGCTCGATGGCGGTACTCGTTGCCGGGAAACAGGTCCCGCTCGGTGGCCCGAAGCCGCGTACGTTGCTGGCGGTGCTGCTGGTCAACGCCGGCCGCGTGGTGCCGATCGACACCCTGATCACCGCGCTGTGGGGCGAAACACCGCCGAACAGCGCACGTTCGGTGCTCCACACGTACGTTTCCGCGCTGCGCCGGATGCTCGGTGACCGCGACGACGCGCTGCGCAGACAAGCGCCGGGATACGTCCTCGACGTCGCCCCCGAGTCGATCGACCTGGTCCGGTTCGAGCGGGGGGTGAGCGCGGGCCGGCGAGCGCTCGCGGCCGGTGACGCGCAACTGGCGTCGGCGACCTTGACCGAGGCGCTCGGGCGGTGGAGCGGGTCCCCGCTCGGCGGAGCCGAGGGCGAGTGGGCGGAAACGGAGCGGACGAAGCTGGCCGAGGCCCGTCTCGCCGCGGTGGAAGCCCGGCTGGAGGCGGACTTCCGGCTCGGCCGCGGCAGCGCGCTGACCGGGGAGCTGACCGAACTGGTCGCCGAGCACCCGTTGCGCGAACCGTTGCGGGCCCAGCTGATCCTGGCGCTGCACCAGGCCGGCCGCCAAGCCGACGCGCTGGCCACCTTCCACGAGGCACGCCGGCTGCTCGACGACGAACTCGGGGTGGAACCCGGACCGCAGCTGCGGGCGGCGTTCCAGACGGTGCTGGCCGAACCCGCGGGCGAAGCGGCGGCACCGGTCGCGGCGCTCACCCCGAGCCTGCTGCCCGCCACCATCTCGGACTTCACCGGCCGGCGCGAAGAAGCCGACCGCGTGCTGCGGGGCTTGCACCCGGGTGGTTCGGCCGCCCGGGTCTGCGCCGTCTCCGGCAAGCCGGGGTCGGGCAAGACCACGCTCGCCGTGCACGCCGCGCACCGGATCCGCGACCAGTACCCCGACGGGCAGCTCTACGCCACCCTCCACGGCAACCACCCCGAACCGGCCGATCCGGACGAGGTGCTCGCCCGGTTCCTGCACGCGCTCGGGGTGGCCGACGCGGCGATTCCGGGCAAGCCGGCCGAGCGCGTCGACCTGTACCGGTCGCTGCTCGCCGATCGCCGGGTGCTCGTGGTGCTCGACGACGCGGCCGGCGAAAAGCAGGTCCGGCCCTTGCTCCCGCCCGGTGGCGGCTGCGCGGTGCTGGTCACCAGCCGGGTCCGGCTGGCCGCGCTGGAGGGCGCCGCGCTGCTCGACCTGCACGAACTGCGCGAGGAGGAAACCCTCGAACTGCTGGCCAAGCTGGTCGGGCCGAGGCTGGCGGCCGAACCGGAGGCCGCGCTGGAGATCGTGCGGCTGTGCGGGCACCTGCCGCTCGCGGTCCGCATCGCGGGCGCCCGGCTGGCCGCCCGGCCGGATTGGACGGTGGCCCGCCTGGCTCAGCGGCTGGGCCGGAAGCAGCGGCTGCTCAACGAACTCGTCCTCGGCGATCTGGAGGTCCGGGGCAGCCTCGCGGTGAGCTACGACGGCCTCGGCGAGCAGGAACGCACCGCGCTGCGCCGCCTCGGCATGACCGGCGTCCCGGACTTCGCCGGCTGGCTCGCGGCTCCGCTGCTGGACATCCCCGTCGCCGAGGCCGAAGACGTGATCGAGCGGCTGGTCGACGCGCAGCTGCTCGACCCGGCCGGCGCCGACGTCACCGGGCTGAGCCGGTACCGCATCCACGACCTGACCCGGGTGTACGCCGGTGAGTTGTGCGACGCCGAGGAGACGGCCGACGACGTGCGCGCGGCGCTGGAGCGGGTGGGCCGGGACGCGCTGGAGCTGGTCCGGCACGCGTCCGGCCGGACACCCCCGCCGGCCGGCTCCGGGCGGCTCGACCAAGCCGTCGTCGACGGCATCCGCGCCGATCCGGACACCTGGTTCGAAGCCGAGGAAGAGCTGCTGGTCAGCGTGGTCGAGCAGACCAGCGAACGGGACCTGGTGGCCACCGCGGCCGCGCTGGCTTCGGCGCTGTCCGCGTCGAGCTTCGCCGCCCGCAACCAGTTCCGCCAGTGGCGGCGGACCCACACCGCCGCGCTGGCCGCGGCCCGGCGGGCCGGCGACCGCGCGGCCGAGGGACTGCTGCTGAGCGGGATGGGGACGCTGTACTTCGAACAGGACCGGTTCGACGAGTCGCTCGCCTACCACCACCAGGCCCTCGCCGCGTTCGCCGAAGTCGGCGACCGGCTCGGCCAGGCCAGGACCTGGTTGAGCATGAGCGTCGTGCTGCGCGAACACGGCTCGTTCGCCGAAGCCGAACGGGCGCTGACCGAGGCGGTCCCGGTGCTGCGGAGCGAAGGAACCGACGAGGAGCTCGCCCAGGCCGAGCACAACCTCGGCATGATCCTCACCGAATCCGGCGACCTCGTCCACGCGGCGGAGTCCGTGACCAAGGCGCTCGAGTTCTGGCGCGCGTCGGGCAACCGCCGTGGCGCGGCGCTGGCCCTGCGGTCGATCGGCATCATCCACCGCGCCGCGGGCAGGCTCGGCGAGGCCGCCGACTGCTGCGCCCGGGCGGCGGCCGAACTGCGGCTCGTCGGCAGCAGGCTCGTCGTCGCCTACGCCGACCAGGCACTGGCCAAGGTGCGCATCCGGCAAGGCCGGGGCGAGGAGGTCCGGAAGTCGCTCGAGGAGACCCTGACGGTCTGCAACGAGCTCCAAGACGGCTTCGGCCAGGCGCTGCTCCTGCGCACCCTCGGCGAGCTCGACCTCGCGACGGGTGCGCCGGAGGCCGCCACCGCGCGCCTGACCCGGTCCCTGGAGTGGTGGCGGGCACTGGACCTGCCGGTCTGGCAGGCCAGGACGATCCGCGACCTGGCCGTCGCGGCGGCGTTGTCCGGAGACGAACGCCGTGCCGTCGAACTGCGCGACAAAGCCCGCGCGGTGTTCGAGCGGTACGGCTGCCGCGAGGCCACCGAACCGCTCCCGCTCCCGCTCTCGCTGCCGCCGAACGCGTCCCACCGAGTCCGGTAGAAACCCTGCGCTCGCCGGCTCCGCGCGGTGCCGCCCGGGCTCAGCGGTCGAGGATCGCCAGGACCGTGATCACGATCTTCGCCAGCCGTTCCTGGTCCGCCAGTGCCGCCGCCAGCCAGTCGTCGCGGGCGTTGCCGTCCGCGGTGTGCTCGCCGAACACCGTCCTGACCACCTCGGTCACCGCCACGGCGGTGGCTTCTCCCCGGTTCAGGCGGGTCTCGATGGCCCGCAGGGCCTGCTCGGCCAGGCCCGCGAGCCGGGCGTCCGCCAGCTCGTGCTCGCCGACCAGTTCCAGCGCCGGGAGCTCCGCCGGCATCGGGGCGACCGGGGGCTGCTTGTGCCCCAGCGGGCGCTCGACGTGCTCCGCGTGCCACGCCGGCCGGGTGCGCATCGCGGTCAGGACCCGGCTGACCTCGCGGTCGAGGGTGTCGCGGGTGGCCGGCGGCTCGCCCGTGACCTCGGCGCGGCGGGCCGCCCAGCCGTCCAGGGGCCACAGCTCGGCGCCCGCCGTGGCCGGCACTCCCACCCAGACCAGGATCCGCACCGCCAGGTCGCACAGCCACGGATCACCGCCGAGCGCGCCGGCCAGCCACGCCGGGAGACGCGGGCGCTGCAGTGCCCCGATTTCGCCGCGGCGACGCCGGTGCGCGTCGACCGTGGCGGGCGTGAGGCGGGTCGCCAGCCAGCCCTCGAGGTTCTCGATCGGGCTCGTCGCCCGCCGCAGCGCGTGGTCAACCACCGCCTCCACGTCGTCGTGGAAGCGGTCGAGGCAGTCCGGCCGCAGCCATTCGAGCCCGCGGGCGCAGTCCGCGTGCCGGCGCCGGTGTTCCAGCGGCTTGGTGATCCGCGTGAAGACCAGCGGCCACGCCACCGTGTAGACCCCGCCGCGCAGGCGGGCGAGGGCGCGGGGCCGGGCGGCCGCCGCCGAGCCGGCGAGCAGGCCGTCGCGGGCCAGCCGCCGCACACCGGCGACGTCGGCCGGGCCGGTAGTGTCGAGCACCCATCCTCCCCGAGGCCGACGGAAAGCCGACGGGAAAATGGTCCGGCAGCCGCGGATGCGGAAAAGGCCGCGGGCGGGCCGAAATAGCGGGGAACTGGCCAATTCCTGGCCACCGCGGAATCACCTGATCGGCGCAGCCGGTGCCACCGATCGCCGCGAAGTGCGCGGGTCACAATGAACCTTATTCCGGTTAGGATGGCGCTACGCTTCGCAACTTGCCGGCCTGAGGTGACCTCGCGCCGGCCGACGGCTGAATAGGGTTCACTGGAAATCCGATGGCACAAGAGGACGGGCTGATCCGGGAACTCACCGCCTTGCGGCGCGGCTGGGGATTGGAAGCCGACCGGCTGCGCAGCCGGCTCGGGCCGCTCGTTTCCGGCTGGTGCGAAATCCACCGGACGACGAACGACCGCGATGCGCGCCGCGTTCTGCGTGAAGCGATTTCGGCCGCGATCGCGGAATTCCCGGCCGACGACCGGCTGGCGGTGAACGTCGCCCTGGGCATCGCCCCCGGCGCGCAGCACGCCCTGCTGAGCGACCGGATCGGGGTGCTCGCGGATCAGCTGCGCGTCTCGGAGCGCACGGCCCGGCGCCGCGTCGACCGGTCGTTCGCCCGGCTCGCCGCGGAGATCGAGGCCGGCACGCGGCCGGGCGGCGGCGTGCCCGGCCCGGACGAGGGCTGGTTCGTCAAGCGGCTCAAGGTGCTCGTCCGGCTCGACACCAGCGAGCCGGAGGTGACCGAGGAACGGCTGATCGTGGCCACCCGCGACGCCCTCGGCCGGATCGCCGCGCGGTTCACGGTGCCCCGCACCGAGGACGGCCGGGACGGGGAACGCGACGTCACCGCGGACGCCCGGCACGGTGTCCGGATCAGCGCCGGCACCCGGGAGGGCCAGCGCCACTTCCGCTGGCTGCTGGACCTGCCGCGGCCCCTCTCCCGCGGCGACAGCCACACGTACTCGCTGGTGCACCGCATCCGCGACGGCCTCCCGATCCGGCCGTCGTACGTGTTCGTGCCGCTGGTGACGTGCGAGTCGTTCGAGGTGCGCGTCCGCTTCGACCCGCGGCGGCCGCCAAGGGTGGTGTGGCGGCTGGACCGCGTCCCGCCCTCGGTGCTCGCCGATCCGCCCCAGCCGGGCGAGCCGCTGCCGCTCGACGGTGCCTGCGAGGTGGTGCAGGAGTTCACCGCGCCTCAGCTGGGGTACGCCCACGGGCTGCGCTGGCTGCCCGGCCAAGATATTCCTTGACGTGAATATTCTGCTGTGTGAATACTTGGTCCATGGACCGGATTGCCGCAGCACTGGGAGACGCCGCGCGGTGGCGCATCGTCGAACTCCTCGCCGAGCGCCCCCGCTCGGTCGGGGAGCTGGCCGAACTGACCGGGCTCCGGCAGCCGCAGACCACCAAGCACCTGCAGACCCTCGCCCGGGCCGAGCTGGTCACCGTCTTCCCGCTCGGCCAGCGGCGGGTCCACGCCCTCGAAGCCGGCCCCCTGGAAGCGCTCGCCACGCGGCTGCGGGAACTGGCCGACGCCACCGACGCGCACGCCGGTGAACGGGCCGCCGTGGCGCGGTACCGCGCGGCCATCGAGGCGGACGCGGCGGCCGCGGACCGCGACCGGTGGGCGGACGGGCGCACCTTCACGTTCGACCGCCTGCTGCCCGTGCCGGCCGGCGACGTCTGGCGGCACTGGACCGACCCGGACCTGCTCGCGTCCTGGTGGGTTCCCCCGTCGATGACGGTCACCGCGTGCACGATCGAGCCGCGGCCGGGCGGCCGGGTCGTGCTCGGCTACCGCGACGCCGACGGCGAGTACCGCGCCGAAGGCCGGGTGCGCGTCGCCGACGAGCCCGGCCACCTCGGGTTCGACCTCGCGGTGACCGGCCCCGCCTCCTTCACCGGCCACTACGACCTCGAGCTGCACCCGGACGCGGCCGGTACCCGGCTGCGGCTGGGCCTGCGCATCACCGCGACGACCGTCGGCGCCGTCCCCTTCATCGCCGGGATCGAAACCGGCTGGCGCCAAGTGCTCGACCACCTCACCGCCGTGCTCTCCGAACGAAAGGCCTGAACCATGACCGAGCCGACCGGCCGCCGGGTGACCGCGAACCTGAGTCTCACCCTCGACGGGCGCTACCACGGCCCCGCCGGGCCCGCCGACATGGGCGCGATCCTCCCGTACGCCACGACGGAAGCCGCGCGGCGCCACCTGAGCCGGATCTGGGCCGGGGCGACGACGGCGGTCCTCGGTCGCCGCAACGCAGAGGGCTTCCTGGGGTTCTGGCCCACGGTCGCCGCCGACGAGAACGCCGACCCGCGCGACCGCGGCTACGCGCAATGGCTGGTGGACGTGGAAAAGGTCGTCTTCTCCACGACGTTGGCCGACGCCCCGTGGGAGCGCGCCCGGCTGGTGAACGCGCCCGCCGCGGACGTCGTCGCCGAGCTGAAGACCGCGGCCGGGGGCGACATCCTCGTCAACAGCAGCGCGAGCGTCATCAAACCGCTGCTCGCGGCGGACCTGCTCGACCGGCTGTACCTCATGATCTGCCCGGAAATCGCGGGCGGCGGCCCCCGGCTGTTCGACGACGGCCTGCCGTCCTCGAAGTGGCGGCTCACCTGCCACGAAACCGGCGAGCTGGGGGAGACGGCGATGGTCTACGACCGCGTGCGCTGACCAGCGCGGCAGCCGGGACTGGTTGACGGGCTCGGGTGGCTGACCGATACTTGCTCACCGGAGGCGAAGCCCGACAACGTCCACAATGGACGAATCCGTGGGCACCGAGCCCGTGCAAGCCAAGCTACCTGGGGAAAACATGACGATCCTGGTGACCGGTGCGACCGGCAACGTCGGCCGAAACGTCGTAGACCTGTTGGTGCGGGCGGGCGCCGACGTCCGCGCGACCTCGCGCAACCCGGACGCGCTCGACCTGCCGGCCGGGGTCGACGTCCGCCGGCTGGACCTCACCGAGCCGGCGACGTTCGGACAAGCACTGCGGGGCGTGGAAAAACTCTTCCTGTACACCCAGCCGTCCGGGATCGAAGGGGTGCTGGAGGCCGCGAAGGCCGCCGGCGTCGAGCACGTCGTCCTGCTGTCGTCGCTGGCCGCCGCCGGGCGCGATCCGGACCACTGGATCGCGCGGTGGCACCTGGCCGAAGAGGCGGCGATCGAGAAGTCCGGGCTGGCGTGGACGTTCGTCCGACCGGGTGCGTTCGCCGTGAACTCCCTGCAGTGGGCCGGGTTCGTCAAGAAGGGCGAGCCGGTGCCGATCCTCTACGCCCACTCCTACCTGTCGTCGATCCACGAACGGGACATCGCGGAAGTGAGCACCACGGCGATGCTGCAGGAGGGCCACACCGGCGCCAAATACCACATCACCGGCGGGGAAAGCATCACCCAAGCCGAGCAGCTCGCCCTGATCGGCCGCGCGATCGGTCGTGAGCTCGATTTCGTGGACCTCACCGGCGACGCCGCCCGGGCGGATTTCCGGGCCCGGATCGGCGGGCGCTTCGAAGAGCTGGTGGCGGAGGGGACGGTCGGCCGCGGGGACGCGTCGAGCATCATCGAGACGAGGATCCGCTACTACGAGGAAGCTCTCGACGGGCCCGAGGAGATCGACCCCACGGTCGAGAAGGTCCTGGGCAAACCGCCGCGCACCTTCGCCGAGTGGGCGGAGGACCACAAGGCGGACTTCACGAACCAGTAACCCATCGGACCCCCGTCGCCCGCAGAGAGCGGTTTCTGTGGCGGCGGGGCTTCGTGCTGCGCGGACGGCATCGGGGCGGTGCGCGGGGGCGCCGAGGAATACCAAGTGAGGGGATGCGCGGCCGTTCGCCGCTTGGCTAACGTTCCGGATCCGAGCCGCACCCACCGCTCCACGCCGTGCGGATCGCCGTATTCCCACGCGCAAGGGGGCGCCATGACCACGTCCGAAACCGTTGTGTTCCCGCAGGACCGCACCTGCCCCTACCAGCCGGCACCGGCCTACCTGCCACTGGCCGGCCGGAAACCGCTCGCCCAGGTCGCGCTCTACGACGGCCGGCGCGTCTGGGCGATCACCAGCCGGGATGTGGCGCGCCGGCTGCTGATCGATCCCCGGATCTCCAGTGACCGCACCAATCCGGCGTGGCCCATGATGTTCGCGAGCATCGCCGCCACCGTCAGCGACGTGCAGCAGAAGGTGATGAAGATCGTCACCGCGCTGGTCGGGGTCGACGGCCCGGTGCACAACGCCCGGCGCAAGCTGCTGATCCCCAGTTTCACCACCCGGCGGATCAACGCCCTGCGCCCGCGGATCCAGGAGATCGTCGACCGGCAGCTGGACGAGCTGGTGGCGGCCGGCCCGCCCGCGGACCTGATCCCGGCGTTCGCCGGGCCGGTGCCGGTGACCATCCTGTACCGGCTGATGGGCATCCCGGACCGCGATCACGAATACTTCGAGAAGAAGTCGTTCCAGCTCGCGGCCGGCCCGGACGCCAACGCGGCGTACGACGAGCTCATGGCCTACATGGGCGAACTGATCGCGGAGAAGCGGCGGAACCCCGGTGACACCGTCCTCGACGACCTCCTCGCCGAACGCGGCGCCAAGGGCGAGGTGGACGAAGAGCTGATCTCGACGCTGGTCCTGCAGGTGGCCGGCGGCCACGGCACCACCGGGACGATGATCTCGCTCAGCACGTTCGTCCTGCTCCAGAACCCGGAACGGCTCGCCGAGCTGCGCGCCGATCCGTCGTTGCTGCCCATCGCCGTGGACGAGCTGCTGCGGGTGCTGTCCATTCCGGACGGTGTGTCGCGGCTGGCCGTCGACGACATCGAGGTCGAGGGCACCACGATCCGCAAGGGTGACGGCGTCTTCTTCATCACCTCGCTGATCAACCGCGACGAGGCCGTCCACGAGGAACCGGACACCCTCGGCTGGCACCGCAGCACCGCCCGGGACCACGTCTCGTTCGGGTTCGGCGCGCACCAGTGCCTCGGGCAGAACCTCGCGCGCGTCACGATGGAAATCGCGCTGGGCCGGTTGCTCGAGCGCCTGCCCGGCCTGCGGCTCGCGGTTCCGGCGGAGGAGATCCCGTTCAACCCCACCGCCGGTTTCCAGGTCCTGGACGAACTTCCGGTCACCTGGTAGGAGAAGTGAACGATTCCGTCGACCGGCGCACTTTCCTCGCCGCCGCGGCGCTCGGTTCCGCGGGCGTCGTGGCGGGGGTGAACCTGCTCGGTCCGAGTGCTCCGCGGACGGCGTCGGCGGCGACCGCGCCACCGGCGCCCGCCGCGGCGCCGAACTTCGGGCTCGCCAAGTTCCTCGACCCACTGCGGATCCCGCCGGTGATCCGGGCGCACGCGCGGCGGAACTCCGGCGAGCTCACGATCACGATGACGACCTCCCGGACGCGGCTGCACTCCCAGCTGCCGGAGACCACGCTGTGGACCTACGACGGCCAGTTCCCCGGCCCGACCATCGAGGTGCGCAGCGGAAAGCGGTTGCGGGTCGCGTGGGCCAACGAACTGCGGGGCACGGTCCCGCTCGTGGCGGTGCGGGCCCCGTACGCGGTGCCGACGCCGGCGAACCGGCCCGGCTACCGCGCCGCGGACGGCAGCCTGCCCGCGGGGGTGGAGCTGATCGAGGGCGTCGCGGAGCTGCCGCCGTGGAACGTCGTGCACCTGCACGGCGCGCTGACGAACGCCGGCAACGACGGCTGGGCGCACAACGGGATTTCGCCGGGGCACACGCAGCTCACCGAGTACCCGAACCGCCAGGCCGCCACCGCGCTCTGGTACCACGACCACGCGATGGCCGTGACGCGCTTCAACGTCCACTCCGGACTCGCGGGCCTGTACCTGCTGCGCGACGACGAGGAGGACCGGCTGCGGCTGCCCGGTGGCGACCACGAAATCCCGCTGATCCTCGCCGACCGCAACTTCGACACCGACCCGGCGACCGGCGCGCTCACCGGCCGGCTGCTGTTCAAGTTCCAGTACCTGCCCGCGTCCGGCACGACGGCGCCGGTCACCGGCCCGTTCACGCTCGTCAACGGTGGCATCTGGCCGCACCTGGACGTCGACGCGCGCTGGTACCGCTTCCGGGCGCTCAACACGGCGAACGGCCGGTTCTTCCGCCTCGACCTGGTCGACGAGGCGGGCGTCGTGCACAACGACGCGGTCCGGATCGCCGGCACGGACGCGGGTCTGCTGCCCGGGCCGGCGGCGGTGCCGGCGGGCGGGCTGACCCTGACCCCGGGCGAGCGCGCCGACCTGCTGATCGACTTCAGCCGCTTTCCGGGGCAGCGGCTGCGGCTGGTCAACACGGGGGCTTCGATCGAGCCGGACATCATGGAGTTCCGCGTCGAGAGCCGCCGTCGCGCCGACGGGTTCCGGCTGCCGGCCGAGCTGTCCGCGTCGTACGCGCGGCTGGCGCACGTGCCGGAGGACCACGACGAGGTGTTCGTGGCGACGACTCCGCCGGGCGTGGCGGGCCGGCCGCACCCGGAAATGTGGGAGCTGGCGGAGATCACCGATCCGGCCGAGCTGCCGGCGCGGTTCCCGGCGGAGGGCGTCCTCCAGCTCACCGACCCGGCGATGGGGCACGTGCGGACCTTCCGCAAGGTGGCCCGCCTGTTCGACGACACGACGACGATCTTCGTCGACCGCGGCCGGTGGGTGGTGTGGAACCTGATCCAGCTCGGCGGGGCACCGCATCCGATGCACATCCACATGGCCCGCTTCCAGCTGCTGACCAGGCACAAGTTCGCCGACCTGACGGCGTTCGACATCGCGACCGGCGGCACGGCCCGGCCGCTGCCCGCTCCGGCCGGCGGCCCGGCGATCGAGAAGCACGAGGAGGGCTGGAAGGACACGTTCAACCTGTGGGCGGGGGAGTGGATCCGCGTCGCCGGCCGCTTCGAGGACGCGACCGGCCAGTTCATGTACCACTGCCACATCCTCGATCACGAGGACGAGGGCATGATGCGCCCGTTCGTCGTCCACCCACCGGAGGTGAGCCGGTTCCACATGCACGCGGGGAGTTCGGGCCACCACCCGGGCATGCCCGGCCACGGCGGGCACTAGGGCGGGCTCGCTCCCGTTTCTCCGGAAGCCGGTTCGCCGGCCGGGGATGCGCCGATTCCGCCCCCGACGCTCGCCGCGCCGGTGGTACGGCGATCCGCCGCTTCCGGATCACGGCCGCAGGGTGGCGTGGCGTTCCAGGAACCGGGCGACGTCCGCCGGATCCTCCAGCGGCAGCGGGTAGACCACGAGGCGGTCCACGCCGAGGGTGGCGTACCGCTCGGCGGCGCGGGCGTCCACCTCCACCGGATCGAGCGGGGTGTAGCCGATCTCCAGCCGGCCCAGCCGGGCCGGGCGGCCGACCTCCTCCGCGGCTCGCCGCAGTCCGGCGAGGTGGCGGGGCAGGTCGTCGAGGCCGCCGTTGCCGAACCAGCCGTGACCACGGGAAACGGCGCGGCGGAACGCGGCCGGGCTGTGGCCGCCGACCACGATCCGGGGCCGGGCCGGCCGCGGGTGCGCGTCCACGTCGCGGAACTCGACGAACTCGCCCCGGTACGCCGGCGCCGGGTCGGTCCACAGCGCGGTCATCGCGTCGAGGTACTCGTCGGTGCGCTTCCCCCGCTCGGCCATCGCCACCCCGATCGCGCGCAACTCGGGTTCGAGGTACCCGGCGCCCACGCCGAGCAGCAGGCGGCCGCCGCTGAGCACGTCGAGGCTCGCCGCCTGTTTGGCGAGCACGAGCGGGTTGCGCTGCGGCAGGATGACGATCCCGGTGCCGAGTTCCAGCCGCTCGGTGACGGCCGCGACGTAGGCCAGGTGCACCAGCGGGTCGAGGATCGGGTCGGTCGGCTCCATCGGCGATGCCGGCACCCGCGGGCTCGGCAGCACCACGTGATCGCCCGCCCACCACGACGTGTAGCCGAGGTCTTCGGCCAGCCGCGCCAGCCGGACCGTCTCGGCCGGGCCCAGCGTCGCCTTGGCGTTCAGTCCCGCCACACCCAGTTCCATGTCCCTCGCCCTTCGCCGTCGTCGATGATCACGCTCATCGTCGGGGCGTCCGGGCCCCGGCGTCCAAGATCGGCCGCTATAGCCTGTGGCTATGGATGTCCACGTCCGGGACCTGCGCTACTTCGTCGCGGTGGCGGAGGAGCTGAGCTTCACCAGGGCGGCCGGCCGGTTGTTCATCGCCCAGCCGTCGTTGAGCAAGCAGATCCGCAGGCTGGAGACGTCGCTGCGGATCCCGCTGTTCGAGCGCGACCACCGCACGGTCGTCCTGACCGCGGCGGGCGCGGCCTTGCTGCCGCAGGCCCGGCTGATCATCCGGCAGTGGGAGGACGCGCGGAGCGCGCTTGCCGAGGTGGCCGCGGCGCAGCGGGCGACCTTGACGGTCGGGTTCCACACCCGGATCGGCCGCGGGCTCATCCCGAACGTGACGGCGAAGATGGCGACGTCGCTGCCGGAATGGCGGCTCTTGTTCCGGCAGATCGCCTGGAGCGATCCGACCGTGGGGCTCGCCGGCGGCGAAGTCGATGTGGCCGTCGCCTGGCTGCCGGTCCCGGACGGGTTCGCGCGCAAGGTCGTCGCCACCGAAGACCGCTGGATTGCCCTGCCGTCCGGGCATCGGCTCGCCGGGCGGGAAGCCGTCCCGTTGAGCGAGCTGGCCGGCGAGCCGTTCATCGCGCTCCCGCGAACCGCCGGGCCGCTCCGCGAGTTCTGGCTGGGAAACGACCGGCACCCGGTGCCGGCGCGGGTCGTCGCCGAAGCCGAAACGGCCGAGGAATCCCTCGAAGCCGTCGGTTCCGGGCTGGGAGTCGTGCTGCTTTCCGAGGGCAACGCGCAGATCTACGAGCGCGACGACATCGTGTACCGCCCCGTCACGGGCCTCCCGCCCGGCGAACTCGCCGTCGTCTGGCGGGCGGGGGACGAGCGCCGGGCCGTGCGCGTTTTCGTCGAGGCGTGCGAGCGATGCCTCTGCGCCGGGTGAAGGGCGACGTTTCGGTTGCTGACGAAAGGTGGGGCGGGCGGGGCTCGAACCCGCGGCCAAGGGATTATGAGTCCCCTGCTCTAACCAACTGAGCTACCGCCCCCTCGCCTCGGCATGCACAAGCAGCCCGAGGTTTGCATGTGCACAGAACACTCAGTTCGCTTCAAGTTATCACAGCGGCCATCCGGGCAGATCCGGTAGGCCAAACAGGTTGAAGTGGCCGCCGAGTGGCGGAGGCTCGTTTAGGTTGCAAGGGCGTCACCGCTGACCGGAACGGCGGGAGGAAGCAATGGGTTCTGCCACCTCGTCCCGTTACCGGGCGACCCGGCTGGCGTTGCTGGACGCGTTCGCCGCGGGAGCCGGTTTGGGCTACCTCGCGCACGAGTACCGGGAGGTCGTCGTGGCGAACCCGGGGATCATCGGCTTGACGCTGTTGCTCGTGTTCGCGGCCGGTTATCTGATTCGCGTTGCCGCGCGGGCGTTGCGGCGCGCGGGTTCGCGCGTCGACGCCATTTTCGCGGAGGAGCTGGGAAACAAGCCTTCGCCCCGCCCGCGTTGACGGAAAGCCTTGGCGGGCAGGGCGAAGACCGCGGATTCCGCTCAGCTTCCGCCGCCGCTGGGGGTGGGCGTCGGGAAACTCGAAGTCGGCGGGAGAGTCGTGCTGGGCGTGGGTGTGCGCGTCGGAGTCGCGGTGGTTCTCGGCGTCGAGGTGACCGGCGGTGTCGGTGTCGAGGTCGACGCTCCCGTCGTTGCGTAGGCCGCATAGCCGAACCAAATTCGGCTGAGCACCTTCGGCGTGTCCGCATAGGCCATCGCCCGCACCCGGAACGTCGTGGCGGTGTAGGAACCCTGCACTGTGCTCAGCATGAACCCGTCGGCGGCGTCCGGCGTGATCGGCGAGAGCAGGATCACCCCCGGCGTCACACCGAGGCCGTGCGACACGGTGCAGTAGCCGGCGCCGTCGGTCACGCAGGTGTCCTGCGCCGTTTGGACGAGCGGTGCCGGTGACGGGCTGGCCGCGGACGACGCGCCCGCGAACGCCACCGCGCCCGCCGTCACCGCCGCGGCGCCCGCCAGCGCGGCGAGTGCGATTCGTGCTTTGTTCCCCATAAATGTCCCTCCAGAGTGGGTGATGCACCCCGCATCGCCGCACCACACTCTGCCGTTACCGCGTACATTCGGCTTGTACAACGTCTGTACGCGGCCGAAGGACGCTCTCGCCGACAGTCCACAAGGGAATCACGCCGGCACGAGCTCCCGGTCCTCTTCGGCCGCGTACCTCCGGGCGAGGGTGGCGCAGACGATCAGCTGGATCTGGTGGAACAGCATCAGCGGCAGGACGATCAGGCCCACCTGGGCGTGCCCGAACAGCACCGTCGCCATCGGCAGGCCGCTGGCCAGGCTCTTCTTCGACCCGCAGAACACGATGGTGATCCGGTCGGCGCGGGCGAAGCCCAGCAGGCGGGCGGCCCGGCCCGTCGCCGCCAGCACCGCCGCGAGCAGCGCGCAGCACACCACGACCAGCACCAGGAGGTGCCCCGCGTCGAGCCGGTGCCAGATGCCCTCCGTCATGCCCGCGCTGAAGGCCGTGTACACCACCAGGAGGATCGAGCCGCGGTCGACCAGTTTCAGCGGTGCCGCACGGCGCGTGATCCAGCCGCCGATCCAGCGGCGCGCCAGCTGGCCCGCCACGAACGGCGCCAGCAGCTGCAACACGATCCCGAGCACCGCCGATCCGTCGACGCCCGCGCCGTCGCCGGCCAGCAGCAGGGCCACCAGCAGCGGCGTCAGCACGATGCCGGCCAGGTTGGACAGCGACGCGCTGCAGATCGCCGCCGCGACGTTGCCGCGGGCGATCGACGTGAACGCGATCGACGACTGCACGGTCGAGGGCAGCACCGCCAGGAACAGCACCCCCGCGGCCAGCTGGGCCGGCAGGATCGACGGCGGCAGGAGGAACAGCGCCAGGCCGAGCAGCGGGAACAGGACGAACGTCGCCGCGAGCACCACCGCGTGCAGCCGCCAGTGCCGCAGCCCTTCGAGCGCTTCCTGCGTCGACAGCCGGGCGCCGTAGAGGAAGAACAGCAGGCCGACGGCGATCGTGGTGGCGACGCCGAAGCCGCCGGCCACCGCGCCCGAAGCGGGCAGCAGGGTGGCGACGCCGACGGTGGCGAGGATCGCGAGGACGAACGGGTCTGGACGTAAGCGGGACATGGATCTCCTTCCCCACCGATTCTCGGCGACCACGCGGTCATTGGGAACCCCGATGACCGGACTGACTGTCATCGCGAATCGCGATAAGCTCGCCCGGTGCTGGACCCTCGCCTGTGCCGTTCGTTCCTCGCCGTCGCCGAGACGCGCAGCTTCACCGCGGCCGCCCGGCGGCTGGGGGTCGGCCAGCCGACGGTCAGCCAGCACGTGCGACGGCTCGAGCGCGACTCCGGCGGGCTGCTGTTCGCCCGCGACACCCACACCGTCGAGCTCACCGCGCGCGGGCAGGCGATGCTCGGGTTCGCGCAGACCGTCGTCGACACCGAAGAGCGCGCGGAGCGGCATTTCCGCGGCGCCGAACTCCGCGGCCGGGTGCGCTTCGGTGTCTCCGAGGACTTCGCGCTGGGCGAGCTGCCGGAGATCCTGCACCGGCTGCGCCGCGGTCACCCGCTGGTGGACGTCGAGCTGACCGTCGAGCTGTCGGACGTCCTGACCCAGCGGCTGCGGTCCGGGCAACTCGACCTGGTGCTGGGCAAGCGCCGCCCGGGCGCGCACCACGGCCGGCTGCTCTGGCGGGAGCCGCTGGTCTGGATCGGGTCGGCCGCCACCGTGCTGGAGCCGGGCCGGCCGGTGCCGCTGGTGCAGTACCCGATGCCGTCGATCACGCGTCAGCTGGCGGTGGAGTGCCTCGAGCGAGCCGGCCTCGAGTGGCGCGCGGCGTGCCAGACGTCGAGCCTCACCGGCCTGCGCGCCGCGGCGGCGGCCGGCCTGGGCGTCACCTTGCACGCGCGCAGCTTGGTCCCGGCCGGCCTGGTCGAGCTCGACGGCCTGCCGGAGCCAGGCGACATCGAGTTCATGCTGCTGGCCCGGGAGTCGATGGAAGGGCCGGCGGCGGCACTGGCGGAATTCGTTCTGGAGCGCGTCAACTCTCTTCGCCCGTGAGCAGCCGGCGCAGGCGGCCGAGCGCGCGGTGCTGGGCGACCCGGACGGCGCCGGGCGTGGAACCCACCGCCGCGGCCGTTTCCTCCGCCGAGAGCCCGACCACCACCCGCAGCACGACGATCTCCCGCTGCTTCGCGGGCAGGATGTCCAGCAGCCGGGCCAGTCGCTCGTTCAGCTCGGACCGCAGCGCCCGCTGTTCCGGGCCGGTCGCCTCGCTGACGCCGTCCGGGACCTCCGGCACCGGGTCGCTGCGGTTGCGGGCCGCGGCGCGGTGGGCGTCGGCCACCTTGTGCTGGGCGATGCCGTAGACGAACGCCAGGAACGGGCGGCCCTGGTCGTGGTACGACGGCAGTGCGGTGAGCACGGCGAGGCAGACCTCCTGGGCGACGTCGTCCGCCGAAGTGAAGGATCGCTCGTGCCGGCCGACGCGGGCCCGGCAGTAGCGCACGACCAGCGGCCGGACGGTGGCGAGCAGGCGCGCGATCGCGGCGTCGTCGCCGGCGATCGCGGCGGCGACCGGCTCGTCGTGGCGCCGCCAGTGCGGGGGGAACGCCTCGGCGGGCTGCGTCGCGGCGATCTCCCGGACCAGTGCCCGGCTGCGCACGCGCAGCAGGGTGCCCTCCACGTCGAGCCCGATGCGCAGCGAGTCGTGCAGGGCGGCGTTGGACTCCCGCAGCTGCTCGGTGATCGCCCGATCCCCGTACTCGGTTGCCGGCATTTCGCTCACCTTTTCCTGTCCCGCTGGTCACCGGGCCGAGCGGCCCGGAGTCGCCTGAGGCGTTCCCGCACGTGGCGGAGGGTGGACCGGACCGTCGCGGGGGCGATCCGGAGCGCCTCCGCGATCTGGGACGGCGTGAACCCGTCGAGCGACCACGCCAGCACCATCCGCTGCTTGCCCGGGAGCGCGGCGAGCAGCTCGATGAGTCCCGCGTGCTGCTCGACCAGCCCGGCGAGCTCCTCGTCGTCCCGCGGATCGCCCGCCAGGGTCCAGTCCGCCCGCGCGTCGCCCGGGGCGTCGATCAGCCGCCCGGCGACCCGGCGCACCCAGGCCCGCGGGTCTTCGGCGGTCGGCCACGCCTCCAGCGCGTGCAGCATCGCCTCGGCGGCGACGTCACGGGCCGCCTCGACCTCGAATCCGGCCTTGCAGAGGAACGCCACGAGGGCCGGGAAGTCGGCGCGGAAGAACGCGTCGAACTCGTCGTGACCGCACACGGAACCCCACCACCCCTCGCCTCACAAGGACAGGTGCACTGAGGTGACCGCTACGTGTAACGATTGGATCAAGACTGCCCTGTAGGAGTAATGCACCGCGTTGCGTCGGTGACAGCTCGTGACGAACGGCTGCGGCCGTGGTCGGGGACGTTCGGAGAGCGACGCCGCCTGGGTCCGCGAACGGCGGCTTCCGGCCACGCGGACCACCCGGCTCCGATGACCACGTTTCGATCACTCGCGACCGGAAACCCGTACCGGACAACGCGGAAGCGGACCGGCGACGGCTGGTCCGCGGCCCTCGGCGACCTGCGCGGGTCGCCGATCGGGTGACGTGATCGACATCGAGATCCCCGGAAGAAAGGCGTACTCTCATGTGTTGCAGTCTTGGTTGCCCGGAGGGTGAGCCGGGGACCGAAGCCAAAACCCCCTTGACCCAGGCGGATACGCTCGCGCGCCCGCCGAAATCAAGTCGGTTGACGCGCCCCAACAATGGGAAGCAGTAAGAGTAGTAGGGAGGTGAACGAAGGAAATGGAAGCCACGATGACGGGCTGGGCGGAACTCGCGGCCTGCAAGGACGAGGACCCGGAACTGTTCTTCCCGATCTCCGAGGTCGGCCCCGGCGCCCGGCAGACGGCGCAGGCGAAGGCCGTGTGCGCGCGCTGCCCCGTGCGCGCCGAATGCCTCGGCTACGCGCTCGACAACGGTCTTGACCACGGC
The DNA here is from genome assembly GCF_030285645.1 of Amycolatopsis sp. DG1A-15b. Lineage (GTDB taxonomy): Bacteria > Actinomycetota > Actinomycetes > Mycobacteriales > Pseudonocardiaceae > Amycolatopsis. Next base: position 5,075,899 of record NZ_CP127296.1, on the reverse strand, counting down.
GTCTTCGGCGGCATCACCGCGGTCGAACGCCGCCGGCTGGTGCGCACCGCGCCGGAGCGGCACCGAGCGGCCTGACGCGCCGCCCGGTGACCTCTTCCCGGCGGCCTCGAGCACAAACACCGAATCCGGAAGAAAATCGATTCCGGTCGTGTGCGCGCCCGGGTGGGTGATTCTCCGCGAATCACCCACCCGGGCTTTTTTTGTCCGCGATATCTATGCGCGGCTTTGCATCTTTCCCGGATACCGGTGGTCATCGGGCGCTTCCGGCCACGTCTCCGGCAGGCCCCACACCGCCGCCGTGAGCGACTCGAACGCCGCCATCGCCGTGATCAACCCGCCCTCGATTGTGAGGAGGGTGACCCCGAACCACCGGTGCTCGTGCTCATCCGGGCGCCGCAGGTAAGTGGCCACCGCGGGCTGGCGGTTGGCGCGCACGGGCAGCATCCGGAACCGCCCGATGCAGTCCGGCGACGCCGGGTCCATCGAGAGCGTGAGCGCCCGGATGATCGAAGCGCGGTTGCCGAACCACAGCGTGTACGGCGGCATGACCGCTTGGGCGTCTTCGTGCAGCAGCCGGGCGACCGCGGCCGGGTCGCCGCTTTCGTACGCGGCGATGAACCGCTTGAGCAGCGCCGTTTCCTCGGCCGTCGGATCGCCGACCGTCCACTCTGCACGCCGCGCGGGCAATCGTTCACGCAGCGTCGCCCGAGCCCGCTGCAGCGCGCTGTTCGCCGACGCCACGCTCGTCTCCAGCAGTGACGCCGTCTCCTTCGCCGACCAGCCGAGCACGTCCCGCAGGATCAGCGTCGCCCGCTGGCGCGGCGGCAGGTACTGGACGGCGGCGAGGTAGGCCAGCTCGATCGTCTCCCGCTCGACCACGGCGGCGCCGGTGTCGTCGGGGGCGGCGCCGTCGAGCAGCCGGTCCGGGTACGGCTCGAGCCACGGCAGGTCGGCGGCCGCGATCGGCCCGGCCGGCTCCCCGGCCGGGCCGAGCTGGTCGGGCAGCACCCGCCGCGGACGGCGCGCGAGGACGTCGAGGCAGGCGTTCGTCGCGATCCGGTAGAGCCAGGTGCGCACGCTCGCCCGGCCCTCGAACCCGTCGCGGCCCTTCCACGCGCGCAGGAACGTCTCCTGCGCGAGGTCTTCGGCGTCGGCCAGCGAACCGAGCATCCGGTAGCAGTGCACCTGGATCTCCCGGCGGTGCCGTTCGACGAGCGTCTCGAAATCCGGAGCGTGACCCACCCCGGCACGCTAGCGCACCCGGCAGGGGAAACTGTGGTCGTGAACGGAACGGTGCTGGTGCTCGGCGGACGCAGTGAGATCGGGCTGGCCGTGGCGAAACGCCTGGTCAGCGAGGGCACGCGGCGGTTCGTGCTGGCCGCGCGGCCGGGCGCGGACCTGACCGGGGAGGTCGCCGCGCTGCGTGCGGCCGGTGCCGAGGCGGTGGAGACGGCCGAGTTCGACGCCGACGACCTCGCCGCGCACGGACCTTTCCTGGAGAAGGTGGCCGCCGAGCACGGGCCGCTCGAAACCGTCGTGCTCGCCTTCGGCATCCTCGGCGACCAGGCGCGTGCCGAACGGGACAGCGCCCACGCCGCCGCGATCGTGCACACCGACTACGTCGCCCAGGTCGGCGTGCTGACCCACGCCGCGAACCTGCTGCGTGCGCAGGGGCACGGCCGGCTCGTCGTGTTCTCGTCCGTGGCCGGGGTGCGGGTGCGCCGCGCGAACTACGTCTACGGCTCGGCCAAAGCCGGCCTCGACGGCTTCGCGTGCGGCCTCGCCGACGCGCTGCACGGCTCGGGCGTCCACCTCTTGCTCGTCCGGCCCGGCTTCGTGATCGGCCGGATGACCGAAGGCATGACGCCGGCGCCGTTCTCCAGCACCCCCGACCAGGTGGCCGAAGCGACCGTCGCGGCGCTGCGCCGCGGCCGCGGGGTCGTCTGGGTGCCCGGATTGCTCCGTCCGGTCTTTTTCGTGATGCGCCTGCTGCCGCGCGCGATCTGGCGCAAACTGCCGCGGTGACGCGATAGCGTGAGCCACTGTGGCCGGTGCCACAGCACGTCGGCGTACGCACTTCCTTACGGTGCGTGGCAAAACCCCGCTCCGGCTCGGCCGATCCGGCAGCGTCACAGCTTTCCGACAACTTTCTCAGCTGATTCCCAGCTAACGCGGTGATCCTCGAAGAGGGGAACCATCAGCGGGAAGCAAGGGGAAAGACGTGCTGTTGTCGTCGCGGGGGCGCCGGATCGGCGGCCGGGTCGCGCTCGGCGTCGTCTCGACGGTGGTGCTCGGCGCCACCGGCTACCTGTGGACGCAGCTGAGCTCCCTGGACGACGGCATCGTCACCGCCGACGTCATCCCGCCGGCCGCCCAGGTCGACACCGACGACACCCCGCCCGGCGAGCCGTTGAAGGTCGCCCAGAACCTCCTGCTCGTCGGGATCGACGCGCGGACCGACACGTACGGCAACCCCTTGCCGCAGAACGTGCTCGACGCGCTCCACGCCGGTGGCGGTGACGACGGCGGCGACACCACCGACACGATCATCGTGGTCCACATCCCGGCCGGCGGCGCGGCGGCCACCGCGATCTCCATCCCGCGCGATTCCTATGTGGACATCGCGGGCGGGTACGGCAAGCACAAGATCAACTCGGCTTACAGCCGCGGCAAGAACGCCGCGATGTCCGGGTTGCGCGCCCAGGGGCTCTCCGGCGCGCAGCTGGAGGTGGCGGCGAACGAGGCGGGCGCGAAGACGGCGATCCAGACCGTGGAGAAGTTCACCGGGCTGACCATCAACCACTACGCGGCGATCAACCTCGCGGGCTTCGACGCGCTGTCACAGGCCGTCGGCGGCGTCGAGGTCTGCCTCAAGGAGCCGGTGCACGACAAGTACTCGGGCGCGGATTTCGCGGCCGGGACGCAGACGCTGTCCGGCGCGCAAGCGCTCGCTTTCGTCCGGCAGCGCCACGGGCTGGTCAACGGCGACCTCGACCGCATCGCGCGGCAGCAGGCGTTCCTGTCCGGGATGGCGAAGAAGGTGCTGAGCGCGGGCACGTTCACCGACCCGTCGAAGCTGGGCTCGCTGGTCAGCGCGGTGCAGGGCTCGGTGGTGCTGGACAAGGGCTGGGACATCCTGAGCTTCGCGCAGCAGCTGCGGGGGATGACCTCGGGCGCGATCGCCTTCGCCACCATCCCGGTGCAGAGCCTGTCGCTGCAGACGCCGTCCGACGGCGACGCGGTCAAGGTCGACCCGGCGCAGGTCCAGCAGTTCGTCCGCACGGCGATCAGCACCGCGGCGGTCCAGGCCGCGGGCGACGACACGGACGGCGGCGTGAAGCCGGTGGCGGCGACGGGTACCCGGGCCCCGGGTGCGTCGGACACGAAGCAGCCGGCGACCAGTACGGCCGCCGGCTGCGTGAACTGAGTCTCACACGAACGCGGACTGCCCCGTGATCGCCTTGCCGACGATCAGGGTGTTCATCTCGCGCGTGCCTTCGAAGGAGTAGATCGCCTCGGCGTCGGCGAAGAACCGCGCGACGTCGTAGCCGAGCACGATCCCGTTGCCGCCGAAGATCTCCCGGCTCCAGGCGACGACCTCCCGCATCCGCGAGGTGACGAACGCCTTGGCCAGCGACGAGTGCTCGTCCTTGAAGATCCCCGCGTCCTGCAGCCGGGCGAGCTGCACCAGCATGCCCCACGACGCGGTGATGTTGCCGAGGCTCTTCACGAGCAGGTCCTGCACCAGCTGGAAGCGGGCGATCGGCCGGCCGAACTGCCGGCGCTCCTGGGCGTAGGCCAGTGCGGCTTCGTAGGCGCCGATCATCACGCCCAGCGCCTGCCAGGCCACGCCGCCGCGGGTGGCACGCAGGATCTCGGCGACGTCGCGGAAGGAGTTGATGCCCTGCAGGCGGTTCTCCTCCGGCACGCGGACGTCGGTCAGGGTGATTTCGGCGTTTTCGACGATCCGGAACGCCGTCTTGCCCTGGATCTTCTCCGGCACGAAGCCCGGCATGCCCTTCTCGACGACGAAGCCCTTGACGTGGTTGTCGTCGACGTCCCGGGCCCACACCACGATGTAGTCGGCGAAGGTCGCGTTGCCGATCCACTTCTTGGCGCCGTTGAGGACCCAGCTGTTTCCGTCCCGCTTGGCAGTGGTGCGCATGCCGCCGGCGACGTCGGAGCCGCCGAGCGGCTCGGTCATCGCGAACGCGCCGATCTTGTCCATCGCGGCCATCTCGGGGAGCCAGCGGTCGCGCTGCTCCTGGCTGCCGCCGGAGTAGATCGAGTACATGGCGAGTCCGTTGTGGACACCGAAGAACGTCGCGACGGACGCGTCGGTGCGGCTCATCTCCATCGCCATCATGCCGGTGAGGAGGTGGCTGACGGCCGGCTTGTGCTCGCCGTAGCCCTCGTAGGGCAGGCCCGCGAGACCGGAGTCGCGGAACATCCCGATCAGTTCCTTCGGGAAGGTGCCGGCCTCCCAGTTGTCGTTCACCAGCGGCTTGACGTCGTTGGTCATGAACTCGCGCGCCTTGACGAGCAGCTTGCGCTCGTCGTCCGGCAGCTGCGCCTCGAAGTCGTAGAAGTCGGCGATGAGCTTGTCGTTGAGCGGTTCCATGTCAGTTCTCCTCCACTGCGTTCAGCACTGCGAGCTGCTTGCGGTCGCGCGTCTCGGCGAGTTCCGAGTACGTGGAGGAGCCGTAAGCCTTTTCGACGGCTTCGATGAGCCGTTCCTGCTCTTCGGGGCTCTGGCTGGGGGTGCCCAGCCCGGCCCACATCTTCTTCATGGACTTGCCGATGTGCTCGGCCATGTGCCGGTAGCCGCCGGGGCCGCCACCGAGGTGCGAGCCGAGGAACGGCCCGACGGTCGCCCAGCGGATGCCGAGCGAATTCGTGATCACCTTGTCGAGGTCTTCCGGCGTCACGACGCCCTGCTCGACGAGGTAGATCGCCTCGCGGCTGAGCGCGTTCTGCAGCCGGTTGCCGACGAAGCCGGGCATCTCCTTGCGCTCGACGACCGGGGTGCGGCCGAGGAAGGTGTAGAAGGCGACGGCGGTTTCGACGCTGTGCTCGCTGGTCTGCTCGCCGGGGACGACTTCGACCAGGGGGATCAGGTGCGGCGGGTTGAACGGGTGCCCGATGAGGACCCGGCTGCCGTCGATCTCGCCGGTGAACGCCGTCGAGGGGATGGCGCTTGACGAACTCAGCAGCAGCGCGTGCTTCGGTGCTTCCTCGACGAGCTGCTTGAACAGGTCCTTTTTGAACTCGGCGTTCTCGGGGCCGTTCTCCTGCACGACGTCCGCGTCCTGGACGGCTTCGGTCACGTCGGCGGCGATCCGCACGCGGCTCGCCAGCTCGTCGGCGGTCGTGCCGAGGTGCGGGGCGAACGCCTTCAGCGCGTCGGCGACGGCCTCGGCGAGGTCGGGGCGGGGATCGGTGACCCGGACGGTCAGGCCGTGGTGGGCGAACAGCGCCGTCCAGGACAGGCCGATGGTGCCGGCGCCGATGACGGCGGCAGTGCGGAAACTCATGACTGCGCTCCCTTCAGGTAATCGAAGACCGGCTTGACCGGGGCGAGCGTCAGGTCGGTGCGGATGTGGCTCGCGGAGACGACCTCGAGCACCGGCAGGTCGGCCAGCGGGGCCAGGACGTGCTGGAACAGCTGCAGCCGGGCCGGGGCGGTGTAGGACTCCTTGACCACGACGTCGGTGATCTCGGTGCGGACCAGCTCCTGCACGCGCGGGGCGCCGTCGTAGCCGGGGATCGTCTTGAGCATGAACGTCGGGACGGTGATCTGGCGTTCGGCCTCGCGGGCGTCCAGTGCGTGGTGCTTGTAGCCCATGGTCGCGGTGGCCACCCGCAGCGTTCCGTAGTCCAGCGTGCCCACGAGAACGCCGTTGTCGACATAGAGATCCGGGCTTCCCGCGGTCTTCGGGTACGCGCTGACCTCGCGCCCGGACGCGGTGGCCGGGAAGTTGTCGAGGTACATCGCGTGCAGGTACTCGCCGCGCTCGCCGTCGAAGCTGACCTCGATCGCCTGGCCGGATTCGGTGTAGGGGCCGTAGCCGGAGACGTCGCCCATCTTCATGACTTCGAAGCGCACCAACGGTTCTTCGACCTGCAGCGGCTCCGGGACGACCGCGCGCAGGGCGTCGGCGTCGGTGCGGTAGACGATGTTGAGGTACTCGCGGTCGGTGAACCTCGGGACCACGGGCGCGAACGCCGGGGCGGTCAGCGGGGTCGTCACGTGCCGGCGGACTTCGTCGATCTTCATGGTTATTCGCCTGTCCACTTCGGAGCGCGGCGCTCGGCGAAGGCGGTCATGCCCTCGCGGACGTCGGCGGACTGCATCAGCTTCTCGGTTTCTTCGCGCTGCACGGCGAACGCCTCGGCTTCCGAGCCGCGCACGATCTTCTTGACGGCGGCAAGCGCGAGGGGTGCGTTCTCCGCCAGCTTCTCGGCGAGTCCGACGGCGACCGCGGCGGCGTCGCCGTCCGCGGTCACGCGGTTGACCAGGCCGAGCTCGCCGGCGCGGCGGCCGGTGACGGGCTCGCCGGTGAGCAGGAACTCCATCGCGAGGTGGTGCGGGATCCGCTTCGGCAGCCGGATCACGCCGCCGCCCGCGGCGATCAGGCCGCGCTTGACTTCCGGAAGGCCGAACTTGGCGTTTTCCGCGGCGACGATCAGGTCGCAGCCCAGGGCCAGTTCGAACCCGCCGCCCATGGCGAACCCTTCGACGGCGGCGATCAGCGGCTTGGTCAGCTCGGCTTCGGTCAGGCCGCCGAACCCGCGGCCGGGGATCTCCGGCGACTCGCCCTTCAGCGCGGCCTTGAGGTCCATGCCGGCGCTGAAGGTGTCCTCGGCGCCGGTCAGGACGCCCGCCCGGAGCGTGGGGTCGCTCTCGAGTTCGTCGAGGGCGGCGGCCAGCTGGGTCGCGACGGCGGCGTTGACCGCGTTGCGCGCTTGAGGCCGGTCGATCGTGATCAGCAGGGTGCTGCCGATCCGTTCGGTGCGTACTTCACTCATGACTCTTGCTTCTTTCAGAGTTCCGCGAGGACTTCGGCGGTGTCCTGGCCGGCCAGCGGGGCCAGGCGGCGGATCGAGCCGGGCGTCGCGGAGAACTTCACCGGGATGCCGACCGTGCGGATGGTGCCCTCGCTCGGGTGCTCGACGGTGTCGAGCAGGTGGCCGTCGCGGACGTACGGGTCTTCGTGGGCGCTGTCCAGCTCCAGCACCGGGGCCATCGGGATGCTGTGCTTGGCGCACACCTCGGCCCACTCCTCGGTGGTCAGCGCCGGCGCGCAGACGGCGATCTGCTCGCTCAGCCACTCGTTGTCGGCGCGGTTGACGGCGTCGCCGTTCACGCGTGGGTCGGCGGCGAGGTCGGGGCGCCCGGCCGCGGCGAAGAAGTCGCGGAAGTTCTGCGGGTTGTAGGGGATGACGCAGGCGAGGCCGTCCTTCGTGCGAACCGCGGCGTGGCCCTTCGTCATCGACAGCGCGAACCCGGTGGGGCCTTCGGCCGGCTCGTAGGTGTGCCCGGCGAGGTGTTCGACGAGGTTGAACGCGATCAGCGTGTCGGTCATCGGGATCTCGATCTGCTGGCCCTGGCCGGTCTTGTCGCGGTGCACCAGCGCGGCGAGCACGCTGTAGGTGATGGTCAGCGACGAGACCTTGTCACCGATGATCGTCGGCAGGTAGACCGGCTCGCCGAGCGCGCGGTTGGCCACGTCGACCAGGCCGGAGGAGGCCTGCACGGTCTCGTCGTAGGCGGCGTTCCCGGCGCGGTCGGAGTCGCTGCGGAAGCCCTGCGCGTGGGCGTAGACCAGGCGTGGGTTGCGCGCGGCGACGTCGGCGTAGTTCAGGCCGAGGCGGGCCAGCGCGCCGGGGCGCATGTTGGTGATCAGCACGTCGGCCGTGTCGATCAGCTTGAGGGCCTGCTCGCGCTCGGTCTCGTCCTTGAGGTTGAGGGCCACGCTGCGCTTGTTGCGGTTGACGTTGAGGTTCAGCGCCGTCATGCCCGGCGTGGTGCGGTACTCGCCGACCCGCACGGTGTCCGCGGGCGACTCGATCTTGATCACGTCGGCGCCGAGGTCGCCGAGGATCTGCGCCGCGTACGGGCCCATGACCACGGTCGAGAGGTCGATCACGCGCACGCCGTCCAGAGGTCCGGTCGTCATCTTTTCGTCCTTTCGCGCCTGGGGTTTCGCTCTACTTACGAACGTAGGCGCGTCCGGCGTGAAAGGGAATGATCATGATACGAACAATGGTATGACTCTGGTGGTCATGCCATTCTTCTAGCTGCTGAGCGGCTCGGCGAAGATCTCTTGCGCGGCGTCGACGAGTTCACGCAGGTCGCCGTCGGTGCGATCGCGCCGCCAGAGCAGGCCGGTGTCCAGCTGGGGGCGGAAATCCGTGAAGGGCAGCACGATGACGTTGTCGAGCCGGTAGCCGTGCATCGGGCTCCTGGCGTCGAGCATGGAAATGGAAAAGGCTTCGCCGCTGGAGATGATTTCCGACGTTCCGCCGTAACCGGTGTTGGTCAGTCGGATGCGTTTCTTGACGCCCAGTTCGTTCAATTGGTGGTCGAGCTGGTCGAAATAGGCGGGGACGATTTCCCCTGGTGAGGCGACGTACGGGAATTCGGCGAGCTCGGCCAGGCTGACCGAGTCCCGGCCGGCGAACAGGTCGGCGGGGACGACGGCGCCGAGCCGTTCGGTCATCACGGCCAGCTGTTCCAGCGCGGGATCGGTGACCGGCAGCCGCGCGAGGGTGAGGGCCAGCTTCCCGTCGTGCACGCCCTGCACGAGGTCGGCGGTGGTGCCGGGCCAGCGCTTGAGCTCGTAGTGCTCCCGGACGCGCTCGGCCAGTGCGTTGACGCGGTCCCGCAGGTCGGGGTGCACCCCGGCGGGCATGCCGAGGAAGACGGTGCTGCGCTGCGGCTCGGTGGCTTCCTTGAGCTTCCACGGAATGGCGCTGACCTGCTCGAGAACGTCCCGCGCGAGCGGCAGCAACGCGGCCCCGGCGTCGGTGAGGGTGACGTGGTGGGTGCTGCGGTCGAACAGCTGCTGCCCGAGCTCGTGTTCGAGGTCCTTGATCCGCTGGCTGAGCGGCGAGGCGGCCATGTGCAGCTTCCGCGCGGCCGCGGAAAAGTTCAGCTCCTCGGCAACCGCGACGAAGTAGCGCAGGTGCAGCATCTCCATCCCCCGACCCTACGACCCACCCGTGTCGTCCCCCAATCACACGCGTCGTCCGCTCAATCACGCGAGCCGACCCTCCAATCACGCGAGTCCCGCGTACCCGGAGGACGACTCGCGTGATCAAAGGGTCATCACTCGTGATTGAAGGGTCGACACGGTCAGGGGTGGGGGAGCGGGTCCGTGGTGGGAGTGAGGGGGAAGGTGAGGGTGAACGCCGCGCCGCCTTCGGGGGCCGGGCCCGCCGTCAACGTTCCGCCCATGCGGGTGACCAGGGCGTGGACCAGGGCCAGGCCGATGCCGGAGCCGACCGGACGGCGGTCGCGGTAACGGGCGCTCAAGACTCCTCGCTCGAACGCCACCGGGTAGTCCTCCGGCGCCAGGCCCGGGCCGCCGTCGCGGACCTCCAGCGAAGCCGACGAATCGGACACCGACAGCGAGAACACCATCGGCGCCCCCGAGGGCGTGACGCGCAGGGCGTTCTCCGCCAGCCCGTCGACCACCTGGCGCAACCGCCGCGCGTCCGCCAGCACCGGGACCGGAGACGGCGGCGCCGCAACCGACAGCCGGACGTCCTCCCGGCCGCACCGCAGCTGCCACACCTCCGCGCAGTCGCGGACCAGCGACGCCAGGTCCAGCACCGCGATGTCCAGCCGGAACTCGTCCGCGCCCAGGCGGGCCAGCTCCAGCAGGTCGGTGACCAGCCGCTCGAGCCGCACCGCCTCCCGCTGGATCGTCTGCCCGGCCCGGACGGCGTCCGGGCCCGTGGCGACGCCGTCCGCGATCGCCTCCGCGAAGCCCGTCACGGCGGTCAGCGGCGTCCGCAGCTCGTGCGACACCGACAGCAGGAACTCCCGCTGCCGCGCCTCGCTGACGGCCAGCGCGTCGGCCAGCGAGTTCAGCGACCCGGCCACCTCCGCCACCTCACGTGGTCCCTGCACCGGCACCCGCACGTCGCGACGCCCCGCCCGCAGCGATCCCGCGGCGAGAGCGGCCCGGCGCAGCGGACGGCCCAGCAGCCGGCCCGAGACGAACCCGGCAACGGCGGCCACCAGCAGCCCGATCCCGAGCGCCAGCAGGATGTTGCGCACCAGCGCCCGTTGGGTCGCCTGGGCGTTCCGCGCGGGCAGGACCAGCGCGAACGCCGCCCCGCGCGTGCCGACCACCCGCGTCTCGACCAGGTACTGCGACCCCGCCACCGTGACGCGCCCCGAGTGGTCCGCCGCCAGCCCGAGCTTCCCGGCGGCCTGGACCGCGACGGCGTCGCCGAGCGCCTGCCCGCCCGCGCGGCGGACCACCACCGAGATGCCCTGGCCGCGCACCACGTCGGCCACCTTGCCGACGCCCAGCCGGTTGCCGATGCCCGTTTCGTCCAATTGCGACGCGACGACGTCGGCCTGCGCGGCCAGCGTCGACTGCAGCACGTTGTCGGCCGTGGTCCGGATCAACCGGGACGCGACCAGTGCCGCCACGATCACCGCGATGCCCGCGACGGCCAGGCACACCAGCGTGATCCGCCCGGCCAGCGTCCCCCGGGACTTCACGCCGGATCCGCCGCGTAACCGATGCCCCGCACCGTCCGGATCGGACTCGACGCCCCGAGTTTCGCCCGCAGCTGAGCCACGTGGACGTCCACCGTGCGCGTCCCCGCCGCCGCGGCGTACCCCCAGACGGCACTCAGCAACTGGTCGCGCGAAAGCACCTGCCCCGGGTGCCGGAGCAGGTGCGTGAGGAGGTCGAACTCCGTCGATGTCAGGGCGACTTCGACGTCGCCCGCCCACGCCCGCCGGGAAAGCACGTCGACGCGCGCGCCGCCCACGGCGAACGTCTCCGCGGCCGGCGTCGTCCCGGAGGCCCGGCGCAGCACCGTGCGGACCCGAGCCGCCAGCTCGCGCGGGCTGAACGGCTTGGTGAGGTAGTCGTCCGCGCCGATCTCCAGGCCCAGCAGGCGGTCGAGCTCGTCGTCGCGGGCGGTGACGAACAGCACCGGCGTCCAGTCCCCGGCCGCGCGCAACGCCTTGCAGATCTCGATACCGTCCATTCCGGACAGTCCGATGTCGAGCACGATCGCCACCGGCTTGAGACGCCGGACGGCGTCCAGGGCCCGGCCGCCGTCGGCCTCGACGTGCACGCCGAAGCCGTCGCGCTTGAGGTAGAGCGCCGCCAGCTCGGCGATCGCGGCCTCGTCCTCGACCACGAGGACGAGGCCGCGTCCCGGTGACCCCATGCCTGCTCCCGTCTCCGCCGTGTTCAGAGGGGAGACGCTAGCCGGTCAGGGCGAGCCATCGCTGTTCATGTCCGACTCGATGCCGTTGAGTGTCGACTCGATCCCGCCCAGTTCCGACGACGAAGACACCGAAGACGTCGGCGCGGGCGTGTCCCCGGAGGGCGAGCCCATCAGGTTGTCGCGGCACGCCGAGCAGCCGAGCGCGATGACCGCGGCGGCCCCGACCGCCGCCGCGACCCTCGCGCCCCTCACTTGGCCGGCTTGCAGTGCGCGGCCGCGAAGGCGTCCAGCTTCTGCTTCGCCGCGTCCAGCTCGCCGACGCGGCCCTGCCGCTTGGTGGCGCGCTGGTCCAGCTGGTCGGCGCGGGCGGTGTGCCCCGCCGCCCGCTGGTCGGCCGCCCGCGCCTTGAGGTTGGCGACCGAACCCTTGACCTCGGCGCCGCCGTTGATCCGCTTCTTCAGGTTGTCGGCCCGCTTCTGCAGCTTCGGCACCCAGTCCGAGCACACCTGCTGCGACTCCTGCGGGCTGAGCGTGATCGGCGCGACCGGGGCCGGCGACGTCGTCTGGGCCGACGCCAGTGGCGCCGCCACCAGCAGGCAGGCCGCGCTCGCACCGCCCGCCAGCGCCAGCCGCGTCCAGGTGGTTCCTCGCATCGTCTCTCCCTCTGTCCGTTCCGGGGTACGAGGAGAACTCTGGCGCGGCGGTGTTCGGAGGGCGTCCGCCTAGTGTTCGGGCTTTGTAAGGCCGACGGTGACCGACGTCCGCGCGAGGTCGAACGTCACCGTGTCGCCGAGGCGCGGCAGCGCCGGGTCGAACAGCAGCCCGTCGGTGCCGCCGAGGACCAGCCCGAGCCGGTGACCCGCCGGGACGACGTGGTCGAGCGCGGTGAGGCTGAACGTCATGGTGTACGCCCGGCCCGGGACGAGCGGTTCCCCGTGCCGCAGCGACGCGTGGTGCCCGAGGTCGGCCCAGCCGGCGGCGACGATCCGGTGGTCGGCGGAGACGACGTCGGCCGCCGTGTCGAGGAAGCACGCGCTGTCGGCGTCCGTGCCGTAGCCCCAGCAAGAGCGCGTCGCGAGGTTCTTGACGCCGCTGCCGTACATCGCGGTGTTGCGCGTCTGCGCCGGGCCGTAGTCGACGAGCGCGACGCCGAGCCGCGCGGCGGTCTTGTCGGACGACGCGGTGATCGTCACCGACGGCGACCCGGCGATCCGCACCGCCGAGATCAGGGGAGCACCGGTGAACCGCGTCGTCCACTCCTCCCGGGTGACGGCCGGGTCGTCGACGACGGTCGCCGAACCGGACCCCCGCGGACCCAGCGTCCCGTCGCTCGACGGGTGCCACGTCAGCGGGAGCGTGGCGGGCGGCCAGCTCCGGACGTCGGTCCACCGGTCCGGCGCGGTTTCGAGGTGCACGGCGGGCTCGCGCTCGACGCCGTTGCGCAGGCCGAGCAGCCAGCGGTCGAACCAGCGGTGCAGCGTCTCGACCCACTGCGCCCGCTGCAGGTCGAAGGGGTCCGTGTGGCCGGCCTGGCTCAGCCACGCCTTGCGCGGGACGCCGGCCCGGCCCAGCGCGTCCCAGTACCGGGCGAACTGGTTCGGTGTCACGACCCAGTCCCCGAAGCCCTGCGCGATCAGCACGCTCGCCTGCCCGGCGCGCGGGACGTAGTTCACGCTCTGCCAGTAGGCGTTGTAGTCACCGCTCGTGCCCGCACGCGCCTTGAGGTCCGCCTCGAACGGCTTGCACAGCTCGGCGGCACGCTCGTTGTAGGTGAAGGGCGACCCGGTGTTCTCCGGCGTGGCGAAGGGAGCGCCGTTGCCGATGAGCTGGGCGTAGTTGTCCGCGACGCCTTCGACCGGCACGATCGTCTTGAGCCCGGCGATGCCCGAAGCGGCCATCCCGATCGCGGTCGCGCCGTCCTGCGACTTGCCGATCGCGCCGACATCCCCGGTGGCCCAGTCCGCGCGCACCGGACGGCCGCCTTCGGGGGCGTCGAAGGCCTTCGCGCGCCCGTTGAGCCAGTTCACGACCGCGTTGCCGGACCCCACGTCGTCGAAGCAGCCGGACGACCGGTTCGTCCCGCCGACGTCGGCCAGCACGACGGCGTACCCGCGCGGGACGAAGTAGTTGTCGTAGAACAGCGGGAACTGCTGCGGCGTCCCGTTCGGCGCGTACGTCTTCTTCTGCTGTTCGTTGCCGCGGCCGCAGCACGCGTAGTACGGGCTGACGTCGAGGATCACCGGGACGCGCCCGCGCGCCCCGGGCCGGATGACGTCGGCGGCGACGCGGTCGGACTTGCCGTCGCGGTCGTGGTCGGTGCCGGTCTCCACCCACGCCGTCTCGCGGATCGCGTCCGCGTAGGAGTAGACCGGCCGGCTTTCCGGCGGCGATGCGGAAGCCGCGGGGGTGAGCCCCGATGTCGTGAGCAGTGCGGCCAAGAACCCCAGTAGCAGTCGCATCGGAACAGGGGATCACGGTTTTTCGTACCGCACCAGGAACTTCTCCATGGCGGCGTCGACGGCTGCGCGGTCGCCGGTCGTGACGAGGTCGAGCAGCAGCCCACGGGCCACGGCGAGCCCGAGGCGGGCGTGGGCGGGCCGGTCGGCCTCCGGGACGCCTAGCTGGGCGAGCCGGGCTTCGATGGGGCCGAGCCAGTCCTCGATCACGCCGTCGAGGAACTCCGCCGTGCCCGGGGCGCCGCCGAGTGCCCGGCCGTAGAGCTGGAAGAACAGCTTTTCGTTGGCGCGCAGGTCGTCGTCGGTGAGCCGGCGCCAGAACTCCGCCGGGTCGAGGCCGGCGAGCGCGGTGCGCTGCCGGGCCTCCACCTCCCGCGCCACCGCCGTGAGCAGGCCTTCCTTCGAGCCGAAGTGGTAGATCAGCATGCGGTGGCTGGTGCCCAGGTCCGCGGCCAGCGCCCGCAGGCTCCGGTCGGCCCCGCCGTGGTGGGCGATCCGGTCGATCGCCGCGTCGAGCAGCTTGGCGCGCGGGCTTGCGTCGATCATGTACCAGATGGTACACGTACCAAATGGTACAACGCATTTCGGTCCACACCCGGACGGCTGCTCCGGCCGACGCCGTCTACGCCCTGCTGCGAGACGGCAAGAGCTGGCCGGCGTGGTCGCCGCTGGGGTCGTTCGAGCTGGTCCGCGCGGGCGAGGGCGAGCCGGAAGGCCTCGGCGCGGTCCGGCTGTTCAAGACCAACGGCGTCCGCTCGTACGAAAGGATCGTCGCGCTCGAGCCCGGCCGCCGCTTCGGCTACGCGCTGGAGCACGGCTTGCCGTTGCGGGACTACGTGGCCTACGTCGACCTCTCGCCCCGTGACGGCGGCACGGACATCCACTGGCACTCGACGTTCACGCCGAAGATTCCCGGCACGGGCTGGTTCTACCGGTGGTTCCTCGGCTCCTTCATCAAGCGGGTGGCCGCGGGACTGGCGGCCACCGCCTGATCAGCGTGTTACTCTCCCCGGGAGAGTGAGGAGGCACGCCGTGGGGCCCGATCCGTACGACCGCAACTGCCCGACCCGCCAGCTGCTCGACCGCATCGGCGACCAGTGGACGGTGCTGATCGTCGGCGCGCTCTCCGGGGGCCCGCTGCGGTTCACCGAGATCGGCCGCCGGGTGGACGGGATCTCCCAGAAGGTGCTGACGCAGACCCTGCGCAGCCTGGTCCGCGACGGCATCCTCACCCGCACGGCGTACCCGACGATCCCGCCGAAGGTCGAGTACGAACTGACATCACTGGGGCGCGACCTGTCCGAGCCGCTGGACGTGCTGGACCGCTGGGCCCGGCGGCACATGTCCTCGGTCCAGGAGGCCCGGGACGCCTACGACGCGGAGCACACGCCCGCCTCCGCGTAGTCACCCCGGCTGGACAGCTCCTGGACAATCCGTAGCGTTCCGGGTTCCGCCGTCCCGTCCGCGGGGACACTGTCGCGGTGCTCAACGAGACCGTGCCCGCGCCGGGCTGGGGAGTCGTTGCCGTCACCGCGTTGTTCGCCTTCGCGGTGTCGCTGACCTCGGTCGTCACGCCGCCCAGTGGCCGGCGGAGCCTCCTGCGCAACGCCAACGTCCTGGCCACCCTGTTCCACGAAGGCGGCCACGCGCTGGTGAGCCTGCTGATGGGCGGGGAGGTCAGCCGCGTCAAGATCGAGGACGCCGAAGGCGGCGTCACGTTCTCGCGCGGCAATGTGGGCCTCGCCGGTGTCCTGGTCTCCGCCGCAGGCTACGCGATGCCGCCACTGGCCGGTCTGGGTGCGGCCGCCCTGCTGCACCGCGGGCGCGTCTCGGCCGTGCTCGTGCTGACCCTCGTGGCGATGGTGTTCCTCCTGCTGCTCGCCCGGGACCTGCGCACCTTGATCATGATCGTTCTGGTGGGGGCGGTCGTGTACGCGGCCTTGCGCTATGCCCCGGGCTGGCTGCGCACCGCCGTCGCCTACGCGGAAGCCTGGCTGCTGCTGACCAGTGAGCTCAGCGGCGTGCAGATCCTCGTCTCGAACCGCCGCCGGAATGGGTACCGCGGCCACACCGACGACGCCGCCCTGCTGGCCAAGCAGACCAAATTGCCGTCGCCGCTGTGGATCGGCGGGTGGTTCCTGCTCAACGGGTGGGCGATCTGGCACGCCGCCCCGCTGCTGTTTCGTTAGCGGGCCACCAAACCCGCCTCGTGGGCCAGCAACCCCGCCTGGGTCCGGTTCGCGCAGTCCAGTTTGACCAGCATCCGCGAGACGTAGCTCTTCACCGTCGCTTCGGCCAGGTGCAGCCTCGCCGCGATGTCCGCATTGGACAGTCCGGAACCGAGGCAGGCCAGGACGTCCCGCTCCCGCTCGGTCAGGCCCGCGGTCCGCCGCCGGGCGTCTTCGCCGCGTTCCCGGCTGTCCGAAGACAGTGCCACCAGCCGTCGCGCCGCCGACGGCGAAAGCACCGTGTGGCCGTCCGCCGCCACCCGGACCAGGCCGATCAGGTCCTCCGGGGGCGTCGACTTCACCAGGAAGCCCGCCGCGCCCGCCCGCAGCGCCCGGATCACGTAGGTGTCCGCGTCGAACGTCGTCAGGGCGACCACCGCCGGTGGGTCCGGCAGCGCCGTGATCCGCGCGATGGCCGTCAGCCCGTCCACGCCCGGCATCCGCAGGTCCATCAGCACCACGCGCGGCCGGTGCCGGACCACGGCCTCGACGGCTTCGGCGCCGTCGGCGGCCTGGGCGACCACTTCGATGTCGGCCGCCGAACCCAGGATCGTGCGCAGGTGCGCGCAGACCATCGGCTCGTCATCGACCACGAGCACCGGGATCACAGTGCTTGCCTTCCGCCGTCGGGACGTAGGCGGGCAGTATCGCACCGACCCGGAACCCGCCGCCGGGTCGCGGGCCCGCGTCGAAACGCCCGCCGACCAGTTCCACGCGCTGCCGCAGCCCGGCCAGGCCGGCCCCGGACCCGCTGTCCGCCAGCGCCGGGTCCGGCGGGTGCGCCGCCGCCGTGTTCCCCACCGAGACGTCCAGGCCGCCCGGGTGGTAGCGCAGGGACACCGTCGCCGACGCGCCCGGCGCGTGCTTGCGCACGTTCGTCAGCGCCTCCTGCACGAGCCGGTACGCGGTGCGCGCGACGGTGGGCGACACCTGCGCCGGATCGCCGTCCACCACGAGGTCCGTCGCCACCCCGACCGACCGGGACTCCTCGACCAGCCGGGCCGGATCGCCGGGCTGGTCGGGGCTGAGCGTCCGCGGCCCGGTCTCGGCGCCGTTGCGCAGGACGCCGACGAGGTCGCGCAGCTCGTCCAGCGCCAGCGCGCCTTCCCGGCGGATGTCCTCGGCCGCCGTCCGCGCCGCCGGGTCGGCCGACGTCACGCCGAGCGCGCCGGCGTGCAGCACCATCAGGCTGAGCCGGTGCGTGACGACGTCGTGCATCTCGCCCGCGAGCCGTCGCCGCTCCGCCGCCCGCGCCTGCTCGGCGAGCAGGTGCTGCTCGCGTTCGGCGCGTTCCGCCCGGTCACGCAGGGACTGCAGCAGCTGCTTGCGGGCTTCGATGTAGAGCGTGATCGCGACCGGCAGCGCGGTGCTGAGCAGCCCGAACGGCGTGGTGGCCCAGCTCGGCGCCCACGGCCGCATGGCCACGATCGCGAGGATCCCGGCCAGCCACAGCACGGTCCGCCGGTCCAGCACCCGCACCGCCTGGGCCAGCAGCACCGGGGTGATGGTCGGCACGGTCGTGAGCGCGATCGGGTGCACCGGCACGAGCAGCCCGGGCGCGAACAGGTCGGAGGCGAGCATCGCGAACGCCGCCACCGTGACGAGCCCGGCCACCAGCGCCGGGAACCGGAACAGCAGCACCAGCGAGAGGTCGCAGACCACCTGCAGCACCAGCCCCGCCGCCGGGCCGAGCACGCCGGTCGTCCGCTCGCCGAGGAACTGGTAGAAGACGTTGAGCCCGGCGAACGCCACCGCCGGCAGGAACAGCCAGAAGGCGTCGGCGCGGCTGGGCCACATCGGCGGCCGGGTGCGGTTCACCCGGCCACGGTAACGGCAGGCCAGGGCCCCCGCCCCCGGATGCGCAACCAAAGTTGCACCGGGCTGCCGGGGTGCGCAACGTTCGTCGCCGCGAACACCCTCCTCGTCCGGTTTCGCCGAGGTCCCGGAACCGGTGGACTGGGCACACACGACGAGGGACGGAAGTGAAATGAGCGAGCTGTCCTTACCCGCCCGGGCATACCTGCTGGCGTGCGACACCGGGCGCAACCGGCTGCCGGACCGGGAGCGCGTGGCGCAGCTGGTCCGCGCGGCGGCGCTGACGGACCTGGTGCTGCGCGGCCGGCTCACCGACGACGGCGGCCGCCCGGCGGTCGCCGGCGCCGGGGCCACCGGTCACCTGGTGCTCGACGACCTGCTCGCCGAGCTGGCTGCCGAACCGCACCGGAAGTGGCGCGCCTGGGTGCGCCGCGGCGCCCGCGGGACGCTGCAGTCCCTGGAAGCCCAGCTCGACGCGGCGGGCGTGATTTCGCTGCGGACGTCCCGCGTGCTGGGCCTGTTCCCGCGCCGCCGTCCCGAGGTCCGCGACGCGGCGGCCGCGGCCGCGCTGCACGACCAGGTGGCCGCGGCCGTGCGGAGCGATGCGCCGGCGCCCGCGGAGGTCGCCGCCTTGACGTCGCTGGCCGCGGCGGCCGAGCTCGGCGCGGTGCTCCCGCGCGGCGAGCGCCGCCGGCACCGCGAGCGGCTCGCCCGGCTGGAGGAGCAGGCCGGCGCCGCGGTCCCGGCCCTGCGCAAGGTGATCCGCGAACTCCAGGCGGCCCGCACGGCCGCGATCTCCGCGGCCTCCGGCGGCGGCGGAGGCGGTGGCTGACGTCGTGTCGACCTCCTGATCACGCGTGTCGACCCCGGGATCACGCGTGCCGGCCCTTCCCGCACGCGCCGATCGTGCGCGGAGGGTCGGCACGCGTGATTGAGGAGCCGGCACGCGTGATCGGCGGGACGACACGGTCAGGGGGTGAAGAGGCGGTCGAGGTAGTAGTCCACTGTGGAGATCGCCTCGGCCGGGGTGCGGTGGCCCATCAGGATTTCCGAGCCCTGGGAGTCCGCGATCGCCCAGAGCAGGGCGGCCTCGGTCGCCGGGTCGGCCGACGCGGCGACCTCGCCCGCCTCCTGGGCCTGGCGGACCTGGCCGGCGAAGAAGGCCAGGAGTTCCGGCATGCCCTCGCCGAAGGCCTTCGCCATCGCCGGGTCCGCGACGGCGCGGATGAAGTACGCGACGCCGATCAGGAAGTCGGCTTCGCTGTCGGGGTCGCGCGGCAGGATCTCCACCAGGCACGCGCGGAGGATCGATCGCGGGGTCGGCGGTCCCTCGGCCAGCACCTTCGCGGTGATCCGCTCGCTGCGGAGCTTGTGGCGGTGCTCGAGGGCGTACCGCAGCATTTCGTCCTTCGTCTTGAAGTAGTGCTGGACCGACCCCATGGACATCCCCGCTTCGGCCGCGACCTGGCGCAGGCTGACGCCTTCCAGCCCGGCGCGGGTCGTCAGCCGCTGCAGCGCCTCGGCGATCTGCACCCGGCGCTGCTCGTGATCCACCTGTTTCGGCACGCCCGCTCCCGTTGTCATGCGATCGCATTGCGAAAACCGGGGCCCCGCCGTTACGATGCGACCGCATTGTAAAACAACCTCGGGGGGTGTCCGGTGGAGACCGGAGAACTACGGCTGCGGCCACCGCGCCACGCACTCGACCGCCGCGCGATCGCCTGGTGGCGCACCCAGGGAGCGCTGACGTTCGCGCCTGCCGTGCTCGTGCTCGGCGGCCTCGGCCTGCTGCTCCCGCCGGCCGCGTTCTGGCTGCTGGTCCCGGCCGCCGTGGTCGCCGTCTTCGGTGCGGCCTGGTGCGCGGTGCTGCCGCGGTGGTGGTTCGGCCTGCACCGCTGGGAGGTGACCGAAACGGCCGTCTACGTGCGCTCGGGGTTCCTGTGGCAGGAGTGGCGGGTGGCCCCGCTGTCGCGCGTCCAGACGGTCGACACGCTGCGCGGCCCGCTCCAACAGCGGTTCGGCCTGGCGACGGTCACGGTGACGACGGCCTCGGCCCGCGGCGCGGTCCGGCTCCGCGGCCTCGACGCACAGCTCGCGGCCGAGGTGGCGGAGCGGCTGACCGAGCGCACGGACGCCATCCCGGGGGACGCGACATGAGCCCCGCCGCGGCCGGCCCGGCGCACGTCCACCGCGACCCGGGCGGCTGGCGCCGGCTCGACCGGCGCACCCTGGGCGTCACCGCGATCCTCATGGTGGGCGTCGCCGTCTCCGCCGGCACCCCGATCGCCATCGGCACCCGATCGCTCTGGCTCCTCCCGGCCGTCGCGCTCCTCGTCGGCGCGGGCGTGCTCGCCGAGTACGTCCGCTGGCGGCACACCCGGTTCCGCTGCACGGCCGAGCGGCTCGAAATCGAGTTCCGGTTCGCCGTCCACACCCGCAAATCCCTGCTCCGCGAACGGATCCGCAGCGCCGACCTGACCGCCGGCCCGCTGCACCGCGCGTTCGGCGTCGCCGCGCTGGCCATCGGCACCGGGCAGCAGGAGAAGATCACCCTCTCCCCACTGGCCAGGGCGGACGCCGAAGCCCTGCGCGCCGAGCTCCTGCACCGGCTCCCGGATCAGGCCACCGAGGACGGTCCACTCGCGACACTCGATCCGCGTTGGATCCGTTACGCACCGGTGTCTTTCGTCGCGCCGGCACTCGGCCTGGCCGCGTTCGGGACCCTGTTCAAGGTCGCGGACTGGTTCGGGGCAGGCGGCGGGCTGCTGAAGTGGCTGCTCGACCTCTTCGGCGACCTGCCGCTGACGGCGAGCATCCTGCTCCTGCTGGCACTGGCGGTGGTCGCCGGCGTGACCGGTGCCGCGGGCCTGTTCACCGAGATGTGGTGGCACTACCGCCTGGACCGCGAACCCGGCGGGACCCTGCGCGTCCGCCGCGGGCTGTTCACCACCCGATCGACCACCGTCGAAGAACGGCGCCTGCGCGGTATCGAACTGGTCGAGCCGCTCGGGGCCCGGCTCGCCGGTGCCGCCCGGGTGGACGCCATCGCCACCGGCATGGAGCGCGACGACGACAAGACCGAGTCCAAGACGCTCTTGCCCGCGGCGCCGCGGGCGGTGGCGCACGACGTCGCGGCGAAGGTCCTTGGCGAGCGCATCGACGCGGTCGCGCTGGTGCCGCACCCGGTGGCGGCGCGCGGACGGCGGCTGCGCCGGGCGTCGGCGGCCGTGCTGGCGCCGGTGCTCGTCCTGCTGCTGCTCGGCACGCTGCTCACCGACGTCCTGCTCGTGCTCGGCGGGGCGCTCGCCGTCGTGGCGCTGCCGGTGGCCGTCCTGCTCGCCCTGGACGCCTACCGCGGCCTCGGGCACGGCTCGTGCGGCCGCTACCTGGTGCTGCGCGCGGGTTCGGTCCGGCGGAGCACGGCCGCGCTGACGCGGGACGGGGTGATCGGCTGGACCGTGCGGCAGTCGGTGTTCCAGCGCCGTCGCGGGCTGGCCACGTTCACCGCGACCACCGCGGCGGGCACCGGCGCCTACGCGATCCGCGACGCCGACGCCGCCGAAGGGCTCGCCTTCGCGGTCGAGGCCGTCCCGGGGGTGCTGGCGCAGTTCGCTTCGGTGCCCGCCGAAGCGACGCGGGCCTAGGTTCGGGGCATGGACGAATTCCGTGCCCTGCACGTCCCCGGCTCCCCGCTGCTGCTGCCCAACGCGTGGGAGTTCGGCGTCGGCGCCTTCCTCGCCGCGCAGGGCTTCCGCGCCCTGGGCACGACCAGCCTCGGCGTCTCGGCGGCGGTGGGGGAGCCGGACGGGGCACCGTCGACGCGTGACGCCACCGTCGCCCTCGCCACCCGCCTGGCGCGGCTGGACGCGCTCGTCAGTGTCGACATCGCCGACGGCTTCAGCGCTGACCCGGCCGCGGTCGCCGATCTCGCGGCCGAGCTGGCCGACGCGGGCGCCGTCGGCGTCAACCTCGAAGACGGCCGGGCCGACGGCTCGCTGGCCCCGGTCGACGTCCAGTGCGCCCTGGTCGCGGCGGTCAAGGAGCGGGTGCCCGGCCTGTTCGTCAACGCCCGGACCGACACGCACTGGGCGGGCCACCGCGCGATCGCCGAAGCCGAGCGGCGGGTGCGGGCGTACGCGGCGGCGGGCGCGGACGGCGTCTTCGTGCCCGGTCTCGCCGAGCCGGCGGACGTCGAGCGCATCGTCGGCGTCGGCCTGCCGCTCAACCTGCTGTTCCAGCCCGGGAAGGGCACCGTGGCCGCGCTGGCGGAGCTGGGCGTCGCGCGGGTCAGCCTCGGTTCGCTCCCGTACCGGATGGCCCTCGCCGCCGCGGCCGAAACGGCGCTGGCCGTGCGCGACGGCCGTGACCTGCCGCTGAGCCCGCCGGCCTACGCCGACGTCACCGCGCTGCTGCCGTAAATTCGGGTGAACCGGCCGGGGCCGATCTGCTTGGCTCGGGGCATGCGTGCCTTCGGAACCGACTTCGCCGTCCCGTCCGGATACCTCAACACACCCAGCGTGGGCATCCCGCCCGCGCCGGTGGCCGAGGCCGTGGCCGAGTCGGTGGAACGCTGGCGGACCGGGGCGACCCGGCCGGGCGAGTTCGACCAGTACGTCACGCGGGCGCGGGCCGGGTTCGCCCGGCTGCTCGGCGTCGAACCCGGGCGCGTCGCGAGCGGCGCGTCGGTCTCGCAGCTCATCGCCAACGTCGCCGCGGCGCTGCCCGCCGGCACCCGCGTGCTCACCGCCGAGGGCGACTTCACCAGCGTGACGTTCCCCTTCGCGGTGCATCCCGGCGTCACGGTGACCGAGGTGCCCCTGGACGAGCTGCCCGCGCGGGTCGAGGGGCACGACGTCGTCGCGGTGAGCGTCGTCCAGTCCGCCGACGGCCGGATCGTGGACCTGCCGGCGTTGCGGGCCGCGGCCGAGGCCGCCGGGGCGGCGGTGCTGCTCGACGCGACCCAGGCGGCCGGCTGGCTGCCGCTGGACGTCGCCTGGGCGGACTGGGTGGCCGGGGCGGGCTACAAGTGGCTCGGCTCGCCGCGCGGCAGCGCGTGGCTCGCGGTGCGGCCGGACGCGCAGGAGCGCACCCGCGCGGTCGCGGCGAACTGGTACGCGGGGGAGGACCCGTGGGCCACGGTCTACGGCCTCCCGCTGCGCCTGGCCGGCGACGCCCGCGCGTTCGACCTCTCGCCCGTCTGGCTGGCCCAGGTCGGCTCGGCGGTGGCCCTGGAGTACTTCGCCGGCCTCGACCTCGCCCAGGTCCAGGCGTACAACGTCGGCCTCGCGGACACGCTGCTGGAGAAGCTGGGACTGCCGCCGCGCGGGTCCGCGATCGTGGCGCTCGACGGCGACCCGGCCCGGGTCGCCGAGGCGGGCATCGTGTCGAGCGTCCGCGGCGGCCGGGTGCGGGTCGGCTTCCACCTCTACAACACCCTTGACGACGTCGAACGCGTCTTACCCGCATTCGAGTGAACCTGCGAACGCGCGTGAACTACCGTATGACCCCGTGGTTGGTGCGCATTTCACCCCAGGCCCGTCCGACACGGCCCCGCTGGGCGCGGTGCCCCCGCAGCCCCGGCCGCCCGTGCCGGGGCCGCCGGCTCGCGACACCCGGTCCCTGCTGCTCAGGGGAGCCGGGCTGGTCGCGATCGCCGTCGTCTCCGGGCTGCTGTGGTTCCTGATCCGGCACGACTCGACGCCGGACCAGCCGGTCGCGCAGCCGCCGGCGCAGAACACCGGGAAGTTCAAGTTCACCCTGGTCGCGGGGCCGGCGAAGACGACGGATTGCGTCGAGAAGTCCTACGGCAAGACGAAGGTCTTCTTCCAGGACACGCCGTGCCAGTCGCTGGTCCGGGCGCTGTACACGACGGAGTCGGGTGGGGCGAAGGCGCTGGTGTCCGTGGCGCTGGTCGGCATGCCGGACTCGGCGAAGGCGAAGGCGCTCAAGGCGCTGACCGAGCAGGACGAGACCGGCAACGTCACGGACCTGGTGAAGGACAAGACGTTCGCCGGCGCCGGCACCCCGAGCGTGAGCGGCACGGACGCGGCGTACGCGTCGAAGGTCGAGGGCACGAACACGACGATCGTGCTGGCCGACTTCTACGCCAAGCACACGGACAAGGACCTGATCGAGAGTATCGCCGACGACGCCCTCCGCCTGTCGGCCGACCTGCACTCCTGACCCGGGCGCCCGCTGCCGGGCGCCCGGACCGGGAGGATCAGCCGTTCTGGCCGGGCATGGCGATCGCCACCGGCTTCTCGCCCGCCTCCGCCCGCCAAGGTGTGCCGCGCCGCGAAGCCGCCACCAGGGCGTGCAGCGCCGTCGTGCGCAGGCCGGCGTCGTCGGTGTGGTCGATCACCGCGAGCCACGCCGACGCGCAGTCCGCTTCGGCGGTCGCCACCACCTGGGACGCCGACTTCGCGTCCGTCACCGGGGTCTTCGGCACGTACGCCGCCTCCGGCGCCACCGGGGTCGCCCCGGCCGCCGAGAGCGTCGTCTGCAGGTAGTCGCGGCGCAGGGCGTGCTCCGCCGCGCCGCTCTTCTGCGCGTCGCCGAACTCGCCCGGCAGGAACGCGCTGACCAGCCCGTACACCCACATCGCCGCGTGCTCGGCCGCCAGCGCCACCTGCAGCGGGTCCACCGCCTCCGGGGGCACCGCGCCGGCCGGGACCGTCCCCACCTTCGGGGCGTCCTCGCCCGGGCCCAGCGCGGGGGCGGTGCGCTGCAGCGCCGCGCAGCCCGCCGCCACCGCCGCGACCAGCCCGGCGCGGTAGCGCGGCAGCCCGCCGACGAGGTCTTCGGCCTGCTTGCGCGCGGCCGCCAGCCGCTCCTTCAGGCCGCCCAGCGCCGCGGGGGCCGGTGGCGCCGCGGACGGCGACGGCTTGGGCCGGTTCAGCCGGTCCACTTCGGACTTCAGCGCGGCCGCGTGGGCCGCGCGCGCGTCGGCCAGCTGGCCCGCGACGTCGGCGTCCGCGCCCTTGGCCAGCGCTCGCGCGGCGTCGGCGTCCGCCTGGGCGGCGGCCAGCAGCGGCTGCAGCGGGTCGGGGCTCTCGTCGTAGCCGGGTCCGCAGGCGGCGAGGGGAACGGCCAGTGCGGCCAGCGCCCCCGCGCGGAGGGCGGCACGACGGGTCAGCTCGGTCGATCTTCCGGTCACGCCGCCCCATCCTGCCAGGCCCCGGGGCGGCCCCGCCGCTCGCGCGGGCCGAGCGGGCGACCGGATAAGCTGGTCCACCACCGACCGCGTACCCCGACCCGAACCAAGGAGAGCCCCACGTGCCAGGAGAACTCGCCAGCCGGCTTCAGCCGATAGTGGCCGAAGCCGTCACCGCCGCGGGTTTCGACCTCGACTCGTTCGAGGTCCAGCAGGCCGGCCGGCGCCAGCTGGTCAAGGTCGTCGTCGACTCCGACGACGGGGTCGGGCTGGACGAGATCGCCGAGATCAGCCGCACGGTCTCGGCGACGCTCGACGAGAACGAGCACGTGCTCGCGAGCGCCTACACGCTGGAGGTCACCTCCCCGGGCCTCGACCGCCCGCTGACCCAGCCGCGGCACTGGCGGCGCGCGCGGTTCCGCCTGGTGAAGGTCAGCCCGACGGAGGGTGCGCCCTTCGTCGGCCGGGTCGGTCACGCGGGCGAGGACGCCGCCCGCGTCCTGGCCGGCGGCAAGCTCCGCGACGTCCGCTACGCCGACGTGGCGAAGGCGGTCGTGGAGATCGAGTTCAAGCAGCCGCCCGCCGAGGACCTGAAACTGCTCGAAGACGACGCGTCCGGCATGATCGCTGCCGGTCAGGCCAAGACGGAGAAGGGGTCGAAGTGAACGTCGACATCGCCGCGCTGCGGGCGATCGAACGGGACAAGGACATCCCCTTCGAAACGGTGATCGAGGCCATCGAAACGGCCTTGCTCACCGCTTACAAGCACACCGAGGGCCACCAGCCGCACGCCCGCATCGACATCGACCGCAAGACGGGCCTGGTGCGCGTGCTCGCGCACACGCTGACCCACGACGGCCAGGTCGACGAGGAGTGGGACGACACCCCCGAGGGCTTCGGCCGGATCGCCGCCACCACCGCGCGCCAGGTCATCCTGCAGCGGCTGCGCGACGCCGAGCACGAGAAGACCTTCGGCGAGTTCTCCACCAAGGAGGGCGAGATCGTCGCCGGCGTCATCCAGCGCGACGCCCGCGCCAACGCGCGCGGCATGGTCGTGGTCCAGGTGGGTGACACCGAGGGCGTGCTGCCGTCCGGCGAGCAGGTCGCCGGGGAGTCCTACGAGCACGGCAGCCGGATCAAGGCGTACGTGGTCACGGTGTCGCGCAGCAACCGCGGCCCGCAGATCACGCTCTCGCGCTCGCACCCCAACCTGGTGCGCAAGCTGTTCGCGCTGGAGGTGCCCGAGATCGCCGACGGGACGGTCGAGATCGCCGCCGTGGCGCGCGAGCCGGGGCACCGCACGAAGATCGCGGTCAAGTCCACCGTGCCGGGCGTCAACGCCAAGGGCGCCTGCATCGGCCCGGTCGGCGCGCGGGTGCGCAACGTGATGAGCGAGCTGGCCGGGGAGAAGATCGACATCATCGACTTCTCCGAGGATCCCGCTCGCTTCGTCGGGAATGCGCTGTCGCCCGCCAAGGTTGTTTCCGTACGAGTCGTGGACGAGCGGACGAAGACCGCCCGCGTCGTGGTGCCGGACTTCCAGCTGTCGCTGGCGATCGGCAAGGAGGGCCAGAACGCCCGCCTCGCCGCCCGTCTGACCGGCTGGAGGATCGACATCCGCAGCGACGCCGCACCGGTGGACGACGAGGGTGATCAAGACCACGCCCGTCCTTCGCGGCCCGCCGCGACAACCGGTTCGGCTGAGTGAAGGTCGAAGCGCTAGACTCAGGAGTGGTTCGAAGCCCGCGGCGGGTAGCCGAGCACCAGCCCCACCGGATTTCCCCGGTGCGGACTTGTGTCGGCTGCAAGCGGCGGGCCTTGATCGGTGAGCTGCTGCGCGTGGTCGCGGTGGCCGGGCGGGTGGTCGTCGACGAAGGTCGGCGGCTGCCGGGCCGGGGAGCTTGGCTGCACCCCGACCCGGACTGCCTGGCCAAGGCCGAGCGGCGGCGAGCCTTCCCGAGAGCCTTGCGGGCTCCCGGGGCGCTCGATGCCCGCGAAGTCCGCGAGCACGTCGGGCGCACCACACCGCACCACGATCCCGGGACGTCCCCGGGGTCGCGAGGATTCAAGGAAGCAGGTCGACCCGTCATGAGTCAGCCGTGAAGCTGAAGCCATGAGCGTCAGACAATAAGGACGAGGTCAGCGGGTTTTCCGCCTGGCCTCCCCTAGATGAGGAGAGTTGTGCCAGGCAAGGCCCGCGTACACGAGCTCGCGAAAGAGCTCGGCATCACCAGCAAGGACGTGCTCGCGAAGTTGAAGGAACAGGGCGAGTTCGTCAAGTCCGCGTCGTCCACGGTGGAGGCGCCCGTCGCCCGCCGTCTTCGCGACGCGTATGCGCCCAAGGGCGCCAAGAAGCCCACCCCCGGTCCGTCGGCGCGCCCCGGCCCGCCGGCCGCCAAGCCCGGTGCGTCCGCCCCGAAGCCCCCCGCGCCTGCCCAGCAGGCTCCGGCGGCCAAGGCGGCACCCGCCCCGGCCGAGTCGGCCACGTCGGCTCCGGCCGCACCCCAGCAGCAGGCGCCCGCGGCGTCGAAGCCGGCCACCCCGGGGCAGCGCCCCGGCCCCCGGCCCGGCCCGCGTCAGCAGCCCGCCGCACCCGCACCCCAGGAGCAGGTCCCGGCCGCGAAAGCGGACGCGCCCGCCGCTCCCAGGCAGGACACCCCGGCCACGCCCCCCGCGGGTGGCACCGGTTCGGTCGTCCCGCCGAAGCCGCAGGGCCCCAAGCCCGGCGGTCCCAAGCCCGGCCCGCGCACCCCGCGCGTCGGCAACAACCCGTTCGGCGTCGGTTCCGGCGCTCCGCCGCGTCCGCAGGGGCCGCGCCCCGGTGGCGGCCAGGGCGGCGACAACCGGCCCCCGCGTCCCGGCGGTGGCGCCGGCGGTGACCGTCCGGCCCCGCGGCCGGGTGGTGGCGCCGGTGGCAACCGGCCGAGCCCGGGCAACATGCCCCCGCGGCCGAACCCCGGCATGATGCCGGGCCGCACGCAGCGCCCGGCCCCCGGTCCCGGTGGCGGCGCCCGCGGTGGTCCCGGTGGCGGCGCCCGTGGCGGCCCCGGCGGTGGCGCCGGTCGTCCCGGTGGTGGCGGCGGCGGTTTCCGCGGCGGTCCCGGTGGCGGTGGCGGCGGCGGTGGCTTCCGCGGCGGTCCCGGTGGCGGTGGCGGTGGCGGCGGCTTCCGCCCGGGTGGCGGCGGCCCCGGTGGCGGCGGCGGTGCCCCGGCCGGTGGCGGCGGTTTCCGTGGCGGCGGCGGTGGCCGTGGTGGCCCCGGTGGCCGTGGCGGTACCGCGGGTGCCTTCGGGCGTCCGGGTGGTCCCTCGCGCAAGGGTCGCAAGTCGAAGCGGCAGAAGCGCCAGGAGTACATGGACAACATGCAGGCGCCCAGCGTCGGCGGCGTCCGCTTGCCCAAGGGGCAGGGCGAGACGATCCGGCTGCCGCGGGGTGCTTCGCTGACCGACTTCGCCGAGAAGATCGACGCCAACCCGGCTTCGCTGGTGCAGGTGCTCTTCCACCTCGGCGAGATGGTCACCGCGACGCAGTCCGTGTCGGACGACATCCTCGAGCTGCTCGGCGGCGAAATGAACTACACGGTTCAGGTCGTCTCGCCGGAGGAAGAGGACCGCGAGCTGCTGGAGACCTTCGACATCACCTACGGCGACGACGCGGGTGGCGAAGAGGATCTGCAGGTCAGGCCGCCGGTCGTGACCATCATGGGTCACGTCGACCACGGTAAGACCCGCCTGCTCGACACGATCCGGAAGACGAAGGTCCGCGAGAGCGAGGCCGGCGGCATCACGCAGCACATCGGTGCGTACCAGATCGAGACCGAGCTCGAGGGCAACCCGCGCTTGATCACCTTCATCGACACCCCGGGTCACGAGGCGTTCACCGCCATGCGTGCCCGTGGTGCGAACTCGACCGACATCGCGGTGATCGTGGTGGCGGCCGACGACGGTGTGATGCCGCAGACGGTCGAGGCGATCAACCACGCGCAGGCCGCCAAGGCCCCGATCGTGGTCGCGATCAACAAGATCGACAAGGAAGGCGCGAACCCGGACAAGATCCGGCAGCAGCTGACCGAGTACGGCCTGGTCGCCGAGGAGTACGGCGGCGACACGATGTTCGTCGAGATCTCCGCGCGGCAGAACATCAACATCGACGGCCTGCTCGAGGCGATCCTGCTGACCGCCGACGCCGCTCTGGACCTCCGGGCCAACCCGGCCATGGAGGCGCAGGGTGTCGCGATCGAGGCGCACCTCGACCGCGGCCGCGGCCCGGTGGCCACCGTCCTGGTCCAGCGCGGCACGCTGCGCGTCGGTGACTCGGTCGTGGCGGGTGACGCCTACGGCCGCGTCCGCCGGATGGTCGACGAGCACAACGTCGACGTCACCGAGGCGCTGCCGTCGCGTCCCGTCCAGGTCATCGGGTTCACCTCGGTGCCGGGTGCGGGCGACACCTTCCTGGTGGTCGACGAGGACCGCGTCGCCCGGCAGATCGCCGAGCGCCGTGCCGCTCGTACGCGCAACGCGCTCAACGCGTCGCGCCGCAAGCGGGTCAGCCTCGAGGACCTCGACTCCGCCTTGAAGGAGACGAACAGCCTCAACCTGATCATCAAGGGTGACAACTCGGGTACGGTCGAGGCCCTCGAAGCCTCGCTGCTGCAGCTGGACGTCGGCGACGAGGTCGAGCTGAACGTGGTCCACCGCGGTGTCGGTGGCGTGACCGAGTCGGACATCGACCTGGCGACCGCGTCCGACGCGATCGTCCTCGGGTTCAACGTCCGCGCCCAGGGCAAGGCGACCGAGCGGGCCACCCGCGAGGGCGTCGACGTCCGGTACTACACGGTCATCTACCAGGCGATCGACGAGATCGAGCAGGCCCTCAAGGGCATGCTCAAGCCGGAGTACGAAGAGGTCGAGCTGGGCCGCGCGGAGGTCCGCGAGGTCTTCAAGTCCTCCAAGATCGGCACGATCGCGGGTTGCCTGGTCATGTCCGGCGAGATCCGGCGCAACGCCCGGGCCCGTCTGCTCCGCGACGGCACGGTCGTGGCGGAGAACCTGCCGGTCAGCTCGCTGCGGCGGTTCAAGGACGACGTGGTCGAGGTCCGCGAGGGCTACGAGTGCGGTCTGACGCTCGGTTCGTACGGCGACCTCAAGGTCGGCGACCAGATCGAGACGTACGAGCAGCGCGAAAAGCCGCGAGCGTAACGCGGTTGATCCCGGGTGTGCGGTTTCGCACCGCACACCCGGGCTTTCGCTCCCTACGACACCACCTCATTTGCCTATGTTCGTCGGAGCCCTTGAGCTCGACATCCTGCTCGGCGACGTTCACTCGCTGAAGCAGAAGCGATCCGTGGTCCGTCCGGTGCTGGCCGAGGTGCGCAAGCGCTTCGCCGTGTCGGTGGCCGAAGCCGGTCACACCGATCTGCACCGCCGGGCTCTCATCGGGGTGGCCGTGGTCGCCGAAGGTGGCGAGCACGTCCGTGACGTGCTCGACTCGTGCGAGCGGTACGTGGCGAGCAGGCCGGAGTTCGAACTGATCTCCGCCCACCGCCGGCTGCTCGGTCCAGACGATTAGATTTCTCTAGGAGAACGACATGGCTGATCCTGCTCGGGCCCGCAAGCTCGCCAAGCGGATCTCGCAGATCGTGGCGTCCGCGATCGAACACGAGGTCAAGGACACCCGGCTGGACTACGTGACCATCACGGACACGAAGGTCACCGGCGACCTGCACGACGCCACGGTGTACTACACGGTGCTCGGCGAGAAGCTGGACGTCCCTCCGGACTTCGCCGGCGCCGCCGCCGCGCTCGAATCGGCGCGCGGGATGCTCCGCACGAAGGTCGGGCAGGGCACCGGGGTCCGCTACACGCCGACGCTGACGTTCGTCGCGGACACCATCCCCGAGGAGTCGAAGCGGATCGAAGACCTGCTCGCGAAGGCCCGCGAGGCCGACGCGGAGGTTGCGCGCCGCTCCGCGGGAGCCCAGCACGCGGGCGAGCCCGACCCGTACAAGGCCCCCCGCGAACCCGAGGACGACGACGAGCTCGCGGAAGAGGAGAGCCGGGGCTGACCCGTGCTCTCCCGCCGCGGCCTGCTCGCCGGCAGCGCACTCGCGCTGCTGGCGGGCTGTTCGTCGGCTCCCTCGGGGCCACCTCCCGGTCCGCCGGCGGTGCCGGTGCCGACCGGTCCGGCACCTTTGTCCGATCCGGTGACGGTCCAGCGCACGCGCTCGGCCGCCCGCGGCACCGACGTCGACCTGGTGCTCATCACGCCGGAAGGCGTCCCGGCCTCGGGACTGCCGGTGTGCCTGGCCCTGCACGGCCGCGGCGCCCGGGCGCGGACGTTCCTCTCGCTGGGCGTCCCCGCGCTCCTGACGGCCGCGGTCCGCGCGGGAACACCACCGTTCGCCATCGCGGCGATCGACGGCGACCACTACTGGGTGAACGTCGGTTCGGACGACGACCCGCAGCGCATGCTCACCGACGAAGTCCCGGGCTGGCTGGCCGGCCGCGACCTGCGTCCGCCGTCGGCGGTGTTCGGCATTTCGATGGGCGGCTTCGGCGCGTTGCGGTTCGCCCGCGCCCACCCGGACCTGAAGGCGGTGGCCACGGCGAGCGCGGCCCTGTTCGTCAGCTGGCCGGACGCCCGCAGCCGCAAGGTCTTCGCGGACGAGGCGAACTGGCGCGACGCGGAACCCTTGCTGCACACGGCCGAGCTACGCCCAGGATCCCTCGGCGTGTGGTGCGGCGAGTCGGACCCGTTCCTGGGCGCGGACCGCAAGCTGGTCAAGGCCGTGAACCCGGCGGTATCGCGGTTTTCGCCGGGCCAGCACGACGACGACTACTGGCGCGGGGTGCTGCCGGACATCCTGAAGTTCGTGGGGGAGCGCCTGTCGTGACCGACCCGTCCGGCTTGTCCAAGGCCATCGGGACCGACGCCGACTTCCCGCAGATGGGCTGGCACGACTGCCGTATCCACGCCCTCGCCTTCCTCGAGGACGACGACCCGCCACCGGGCCGGCTCCTGCTGGACCTGGACTACATCGTCCGCTGGGTCGAGCCCGCCCGGGGCGAGCAGCACTTCACGTTCTGGATCGCCCCGGCAACGCTGGTGTTCGACGAGGCCTGGGACATCACCGGCGATCTCGGCCCGCTGCACGGCAGCTTGGAGATCGCCGACGTCCACCGTCTCGACCCGCCGGACGACTCCCCGGACCCGATGTGGCACATCGAAGGGCAAGAGTTCGATCTCAGGTTGCGGGCCCATGGCTTCCGGCAGTACATCCGCGCGCGGCCACAGCACGTCGACCGGCAGGTTCTCACCATGGCCGAGCGCGGCGGACTCAGCTTCGCCGAGCAGGCCTTCGCCTAAGCCACCATCGCGAAGGCGCTGTAGTACTCGCCGTCCATCGTCCGGGTGCCGCTGCGGTCCGGGCTGACCTCGGCGCCCACCCAGCCCTGGAACGCTCCCGCGTCGTCGATCACCTGCAGCAGTGGCCGCACGTGGCTGTTCGCCAGGTAGCACCCGTCGTACGACAGGCACTCGCACCAGAACTCGTAGCTGTTGCGGCGGCCGCCCAGGTCGCCGGTCAGGTAGTAGAACCGCCGGTCGCCGCTGTCGGCGAGCTTCTTCACGCACGCGTCGTACTCGGCGGTGCCCGGGTTCGGGCAGCAGGACGCCGCGTCACAACCCGCGTTCTTCTGCACGTACCCGAGGCACGAACCGTCCGTGCAGGCGTTCCAGCTGGGGCTCACCGTGAAGCTGCCCGCCGACCCGCGGGCCACCGTGGTGACCTTCAGCTTGTTCCAGCTGTGCGCCTCGTAGACGTACTTCCGTTCGGTCGCGCGGATCGCGCTCATCGACGCCTTGCTGGTCTGCGCGAGCGAGGCGTTGCTGCCGTAGGCGTAGCCGCCGGTGATCGAGTACGTGTCGCCGACCAGCTGCATCCGGCCCAGGCCCGGGTGCAGTTCGGAGACCGCCCAGGTCTCGCCGAGGTTCACCGCGGTCGTCGAGCCGTTGATCGTGCTGCTCGTCCAGGTGATGCTCACCTGCCCGGACGTCGAGTTGTAGGCGTAGGTGCCGGTGAAGTGGCCGTTCGGGTCACCGGTGAACCCCGGCGCCGTCTTGATCGGGCAGTTGTTGCGCGGGTTGGTGCCCGGCTGGAACTCGCCGCAGTAGTAGACGTCGCCGCTGCTGACCGGGACCGGGAAGTCGCGCTGGCTCCACGTCCAGAAGTTGTGCTGGACGGCGTTGCTCGACGGGTCGAACACCAGGTAGCCGAGCCGTAGGTAGTTGCTGCCGGCGGCGTCGGTGAACCCGGCGACGCTGACCACCCAGTTCTGCTTGCCCAGCGGCGGCGGCGCGGCGGACGCGCCGAGCAGCAACGTCGAGGCGAGCACCGAGAGCTATTTCGAAGCGAAGAGAATCCCCTGCGAAACCTCGGCCTCGGGGTCCAGCAGCCATTCCGCGTCGACGGTGAACCCGGCGTCCCGCACCCGCCGCGCCAGCCACCACGGCTGCCGGAGGTGGACGTTGACCCGCATCGGGTGCCCGCCGTAACCCTGGGTCTTCAGCCGGGTGCCCACGCCGACGTGGTAGCCGATCATCAGCAGCCCGCCCGGCCGCAGCACGCGGTGGAAGTGACCCAGTGTCACCGGCACCGCCTCGTCCGGGACGTGGATCAGCGACCAGGACGCCAGCACGCCCGCGACCGACGCGTCCGGGAGCGGCAGGTCCGTCATCGAGCCCACCTCGAACCGCAGTTGCGGGTGTGACCGGCGCGCGAGGTCGATCATCCCCGGCGAGAGGTCGATGCCGGACGCGTCGACGCCCAGGGAGGCCAGGTACGCCGTGAAGTGCCCCGGGCCGCAGCCGACGTCCACCGCGGGTCCCTCGACCTGCGAGGCGAACAGCGTCAGCGCCGCCTTGAGGTACGGCTGCTCCTCGAGCGCGCGGGAAACGAACTCGGCGTAGCTCGAAGCCACCGTGTCGTACGAGGTGGCGGTGTCCGCGAGCCAGGTCATCGCGCGCGCAGGCCGTCGAGGACGATGCCGAGCGCGCGCCGCCAGTCCGGGGTGGCGGTCGCCGCGGCGAACACGATCGCGAGGTCGGGCCCCCGGAAGTCCGGCCGCAACGCCCCGGCTTCCTGGGCGCGCGAGATGATCCGGTTCATCCGGGAACCGTTGGCCTGCTTGGCTTTCTCCAGTTCGGACGCCGGGTCGAAGGTCCGCGAGCAGATCTCGGTGAAGCCGCGGTCGGAGACCTGCATCAGCACCGAACGCTCGAGGAACAGGACAAAACCCTCCCACGGGTCCTCGCACGCGAGGGCCTCCTCCAGCACGAGCTGAGCTTCTTCCAGCGCCGGCAGGAAGGCGGCTTCGACGAGGTCCGCCCGCGTCGGAAACCGGTTGTAGAGGGTGCCGATCGCCACCTCGGCGCGCCGGGCGATTTCGTCCAGCGGGGCGTCGACCCCCTTGGCGCCGAAGACTTCCCGCGCCGCCGCGACCAGTGCTTCCCGGTTGCGCCGGGCGTCCGCGCGCAGGGGGCGTTGCTCGACGGTCACGCTGCGAGAGTACAGCTTCGGCTGCACGCTCGAGCGGCTCGCCCGGTTGCCTGCCTGATCGGAACCTCACAGTGCCCACCTCGGGCGCGGGCCGGGAGCACAATGGTGGCAGCGGGGGTGAACCCGCACCGAGACGGCCACCGAGGGGAGGTCGGTACCCATGCACTCCGACCTTTCCCCGTCCGGCCGCACCGGAGTCCTCCTGGTCGGCACCCGCGGGCAGCGGGGCCCCGGGGAGGTGCTGATCAGGATCAGGGGTGGCTTGGAAACCTTCCTTGCCTGGTCCGACACGGAGCTGCCGAAGGGCACGACCGTCCTGGTCGTGGAAACCCGGGGCCGGCGCACGGTCGACGTCGTGGCGTGGGACGCCTCGGATCCCGCTTCCTAGTGCTCGCAGAAGGACAGTCGATGTTCGGTTATCGCGTGCCGGCTCCCAACGAGGCGATGCTGATCTCGGGGGGCAACAGCAAGGGCGCGTCGCCGTTCCGGGTCGTCACCGGTCACGGTGCGTTCGTCATGCCGGTCTTCCGGAAAGTCCGGTTCCTCACGCTCGCCATGTGCGAGGCCGAAGTGACCGAAGTGTGCGTGACGAAGCAGGCCATCGCCCTCACGGTCCGGGCGGTGATCGCGTTCAAGGTCGGCAACGACACCGAGAGCATCGTCAACGCCGGCCAGCGATTCCTCTCCGACCAGGACCAGATGTCCGTGCTGACCGGCCGGATCTTCGCCGGGCACCTGCGGTCCATCATCGGTTCGATGACCGTCGAGGAGATCATCACCGAGCGGCAGAAGCTCGCCACCGAGGTGCTGGACGGCTCGGCCGTGGAGATGGCGAAGATCGGGCTCACCGTCGACGCCCTGCAGATCCAGTCGATCGACGACATGAAGCTCGGCTACATCGCCGCGATGGCCGCGCCGCACAACGCCGCCATCCAGCGGGACGCGCAGATCGCCCAGGCCGTGGCGAACAAGACCGCGGCGGAGGCCGAGCAGGAGTCGCAGCGGACGCAGGCCGAGTACGCCCGGCAGACGTCGATCGTGCAGGCGCGGTACCGGGCCGAGGTCGAGGCGGCGCAGGCGCAGGCTGCCCAGGCCGGTCCCCTCGCGCAGGCGCGGGCGCAGCAGGAGGTCATCGACGCGCGCACCGAGCTGGCCCAGCGCGAAGCCGAGCTGCGGCAGCAGCAGCTGGTCGCCGAGGTCATCAAGCCCGCCGACGCCGAGGCCGAGCGGATCCGCATCCTGGCGCTCGCCGACGCGGAGAAGATGCGCGTGCAGGCGGAGGCGGCGGCGTCGAACAACCGGGTCGCGCTCGACCGGATGCTCATCGACCAGCTGCCGCAGATCGTCAAGGAAGCCGGGCGGGGCCTGGCGGGCGCGAACGTCAACATCCTCAACGGCGCCGACGGCCTCGGGGAGATGGCCGCAGGCCTCGTCGGCCAGGGACTGTCCATCTTGGACTCGGTGAAGCGCGGGCTGAGCACGTCGCCGGCGCCGGCCGCCGCGCCGGAAGCGAACGGGCAGCTGCCCAAGCCGGGTGAGCTCACCGCCTCCTGAAAGCGCTTTGCCGACTAGGAAGCGGGTTTGGCCGCGACGACCAGGTCACGCAGGATGGCCTGGTCCACCCGGTGGGCGAACTCCTCCCACGGCCCGCCCTCGCGGACGTCGAGGCCGGCCTTCCGGAGCACCTCGACCAGCTCCTCCCGCGGCAGCACGGTCGTGTTCCACGAAATCCCGAGCGCCCCGCCGGGTTTCAGCACCCGGGTCCACACCGGGACGGCCGCGGCGAGCAGGTCGCGCGGGCTGCGCTGCAGGCCCGTCTCGCGGTGGCTGCCGTGCTGGACGCCGTACGGCGCGTCGGTGACGATCACGTCGCAGGAGTTCGCCCGCAGCACCTCGTCGGTGGCCAGGGTGTCGGCGTTGAAGTAGGTCAGTTTGCGCGTGTCGCCCGCTTTGTACGCTTCCTTGTCCAGCGCGTACTCGATGTCGAGCCGCCGCCCGAGCCGGGCCTTGTTGCGGCGCAGCTGCCCGGACTCGGCGGTGTGCTTCACGCGCTTGGTGCGCAGCCACGTCTTGATGAACGCCTCGTAGGCCTCGAAGTCCTTGGCGTCGACGTCCAGGCCGGTCGCGTGCAGGCCGTACATCATCGCCTGGTTCAGCGTGGTGCCGCGGCCGCACAGCGGGTCGAGCAGGTACTTCGGCTTGTCCGACAGCAGCCCCGCCGGGTCCGCCGTCGCCAG
Organism: Amycolatopsis sp. DG1A-15b; assembly: GCF_030285645.1. Taxonomy (GTDB): domain Bacteria; phylum Actinomycetota; class Actinomycetes; order Mycobacteriales; family Pseudonocardiaceae; genus Amycolatopsis. The sequence continues at coordinate 5,039,032 of NZ_CP127296.1, read as the reverse complement.
CAGCGTCACGTTCACCAGCAGCTTGGTGAACAGCTCGTTCGTCTTGCCCGCGTACTTCTGGATGGTCAGCAGGTCCGAGTCGGCCTTCGCCAGCGGTGTCACGGGCACCGGACGGAGGACGCCGTCACCCAGCTCGAACAACGCGTACAGCGACGAGACGTTCGACAAGAGCGCGAGATCGCTTTCGCCGAGGGGCGCCGAGCTGGTGAAGCGCACGTAGCCGACGCCGCCGAGCTCGACCTCGTCGATCGCGGACAGCTCGGCCGCCAGGCGCGCGCCGAACACCGCCAGCTCGGCGCGCAGCAGCGCGGGGGAGGAGGCGGCGTAGACCCGGTTGGCCGAGGGGTAGACCAGCATCGCGTACTCAGGCATCCCGCAGAGCGTAGCGTGACGCACCGTGACCCCTACTTCGGCGCAGGACATCCGGGACGCGGCGGCACTGCTCGCGCCGGCCACCGACGTGACGATCCTCGGCCACGTGCGGCCGGACGCGGACGCGCTGGGCAGCGCGCTCGCCCTCGGCCGGGCCCTGCGGCAGCGCGGCGCCCGCGTGCGCGTCTCCTTCGGCGAGCCCGACGAAGCCCCGGAGACCTTGAGGTGGCTCGACGAGGACGGCCTGCTCACCCACCCGGACGCCCTCCCGGACGCCGAGGAGCTGCTCGTCTGCGTCGACACGCCGACGCCGAAGCGGCTCGGCCGGCTCGCCGGGCGGGTCGAGCTCGCCGGCGCGGTGCTGGTGATCGACCACCACGCGACCAACACGTTCTACGGCACCTGCCACGTCGTCGACGAGAGCGCCGAGGCCAGCGCGGTCCTCGTGTTCCGGGTCCTGGAGGAGCTGGGCGCCGAGCTGGACGAGCCGATCGCGCGCGGGCTCTACGCGGGGATCGTCACCGACACGAGCGGGTTCCGCCGGGCGAGCCCGGAGACGCACCGGATGGCGGCCCGGCTGCTCGAAGCGGGGGCCGATCCCGAAGCGATCGTGCGCCGGATCGTCGACGAGCGCCCGTTCGCCTGGCTGCCGATGCTCTCGTCGGTGCTCCGCGAGGCCCGGCTGGAGCCGGAAGCCGCGCAGGGCCGGGGTTTCGTGCACGCGGTGGTCGGCGTCGACGTGGCCCGCACGGTGCGCGCCGAAGAGGTCGAGTCGGTCATCGACGTCGTCCGCTCGGTGCGCGAAGCGGCCGTCGCGGCGGTGCTCAAACAGGACCCGGCGCACCCGGGGCAGTGGCAGATTTCGCTGCGTTCCGTCGGGATCGACGTCTCGGCGGTGGCGGCCGGGTTCGGCGGCGGCGGGCACCGGCAGGCCGCCGGCTGCACGATCGCGGGCTCCGCCGACGAGGTCGTCGCGGGCCTGCGCGACGCGCTGGAGCGGGCGCCGCTGCTCTGACGGTCCCGGTCGGGTTCCCGCCGGCCGGAACGGTCGGTGGCGGTGGTTAGAGTCCGGTTCGTGGCGAACGTGGAGGAGATCGAGCGGGTCCCGGCGAAGCGCGTGCTCGGCTTGGCCGTGCCCGCGCTGGGGGTGCTGGCCGCCGAGCCGCTGTACGTGCTCGTCGACACCGCCGTGATCGGCCACCTCGACGCGTTGTCGCTGGCCGGGCTCGCGCTCGGCGGCGTCGTGCTGGCCCAGGTGTCGAGCCAGCTGACGTTCCTGTCCTACGGCACGACGTCCCGCACCGCGCGGCTGCACGGTGCCGGCCGCCGGGCCGACGCGGTGCGTGAAGGCGTGCAGGCGACGTGGCTGGCGGTGTTCGTCGGGCTGGTCGTGCTGGCTGCGGGCCAGCTGCTCGCCTGGCCGATCGCGCGGGTGCTTTCGGGGAGCGACGAGATCGCTTCCGCCGCCGTGTCGTGGCTGCGGATCGCGTTGTTCGGGGCGCCGCTGATCCTGGTCACCATGGCCGGCAACGGCTGGATGCGCGGGGTGCAGGACGCCGCGAAGCCGCTGCGGTACGTGCTGGCGGGCAACGGGATCTCGGCCGTGCTGTGCCCGGTCCTCGTGTACTGGGCGGGGCTGGGGCTGGAGGGTTCGGCGATCGCGAACGTCGTCGCGCAGGTGATTTCGGCGTCGCTGTTCTTCATGGCGCTGGGGCGGGAGAAGGTCGGCCTCCGGCCGGACTTCAAGGTGATGCGGGCCCAGCTCGGCCTCGGCCGCGACCTGGTGCTGCGCAGCCTGGCGTTCCAGGCCTGCTTCGTCTCGGCGGCGGCCGTCGCGGCCCGGACGTCGACCGAGGCCGTCGGGGCGCACCAGGTGGTGCTGCAGCTGTGGACGTTCCTGGCGCTGGTGCTGGACTCGGTGGCGATCGCCGCGCAGTCGCTGGTCGGGGCGGCACTGGGGGCGAACTCGGCCCGGCGGGCGCGCGGGGTGGCGTCGCAGATCACCGGGTACGGGCTGCTGCTGGGATGCTTCCTGTGCGTGCTGTTCGCGGCGTTGTCGTGGGTGCTGCCGCACGCGTTCACGTCCGACCCGGGCGTGCTGGCGGAGATCCCGCACGCGTGGTGGTTCTTCGTGGCCCTGCAGCCGATCGCGGGCGTGGTCTTCGCCCTGGACGGCGTCCTCCTGGGCGCGGGCGACGCGGCCTTCCTCCGCAACGCGACGCTCGGCAGCGCGGCGCTGGGCTTCCTCCCGCTGATCTGGGCGTCCCTCGGCTTCGGCTGGGGCCTCACGGGCATCTGGACCGGCCTCTCGTGCTTCATGCTCCTCCGCCTGGCCGCGGTCCTGGTCCGCTGGCGCTCCGGAAACTGGGCGGTGACCGGCGCCACCCGCCCCAGCTGACCTCCACCACCCGCTGAGCACGGGTGATGGGGGTTACCTGTGAAGAAAACCACCCGGGTCGCGGCTATGGTTCGTGGTTGCTTAGGCGATACAAGTAGTGGGGACGGCAGCGCAGGCGTCCGGACGAACGAACGCCGAAACCCTGGAGGAACCCGTGCCCGCCACCGGCCGCGCCACCGCCCGGTCCTGGCTGATCTGGCTCGCCGCCGTCACCGTCTACCTCCTCGCCGTCTTCCACCGGACGTCGTTCGGGGTCGCCGGGCTGCAGGCCGCCGAGCGCTTCGGCGTCGGCGCGGCCGCGCTCGGCACCTTCACCGTCCTGCAGGTCGGTGTCTACGCCGCGATGCAGATCCCGACCGGCGTCCTGGTCGACCGCTACGGCCCCCGCCGCGTCCTCACCGTCGCCGTGCTGGTCCTCGGGGCCGGTCAGCTCCTGCTCGGCGTCGCCCATTCCTACGGCCTCGGCCTGCTCGCCCGCGGGGTGCTCGGCCTCGGCGACGCGCTCACCTTCGTCAGCGTCCTGCGCCTGGTCGCGGCCCACTTCCCGGGCCGCCAGTACGCGCTGCTGACGTCGTTCACCGCGGCCGTCGGCTACATCGGCAACCTCGCCGCCACCGTCCCGCTCTCGCTGGTGCTCGACGGCGCCGGCTGGACCCCCACCTTCCTGGCCGCCGGCGCCGTCACGGTCCTCTACTCCGTCGTCGTGGCCCTCCGGGTCCGTGACGTCCCGGCGGGCGAACAGCCGCCCGCCCGCGACGAAGTCCGCCCGCGCGAGCTGGCCGGCCGGGTCGCCGAAGCCTGGCGGACGCCGGGGACGCGCCTGGGCTTCTGGGTCCACTTCAGCACGATGTTCGCCCCGAACGCCCTGACGCTGCTGTGGGGCGTCCCCTGGCTGGTGCAGGGCCAAGGGCAGTCGAAGGCGACGGCGAGCGCGCTGCTCACCGTGTTCGTCTTCGGTTCGATGGCGGGCGGCCCGCTGCTGGGCGGTCTGATCGGCCGCCGCCCGTCGCTGCGGATGCCGCTGGTCGGCGGCTACATCGGCGGGGCCGCGCTGGTCTGGGCGGTGCTGCTGGGCTGGCCGGGCCCGGTGCCGCTGCCGGTGCTGGTGCCCGCGTTCGCGTTCCTCGCCCTCGGCGGCCCCGCGTCGATGATCGGGTTCGCCCTCGCCCGCGACTACAACCCGCTCAGCCGCGTCGGCACGGCGACCGGCGTGGTGAACGTCGGCGGCTTCGTGGCGACGACGATCGCCGCACTCGCCGTCGGTGTGCTCCTGCAGGTGACCGGCGGGAACTTCCGGTGGTCGCTGCTGGCGCTCGTCGCGGTGCTGGCCTTCGGCACGTTCCGGCTGCTGGTGTGGTGGCGCCGGACCCGCACCCACCTGTTCCTCGCCGAGGCCCGCGGCGAAGAACTGCCGGTGCGCATCACCCGCCGTCGCTGGGACGCGGCCCTCCCCGAGACGCCGATCGTCGCCGCCTGATCACCACGCAGCAGAGGTGTTCGGCCGGGTCGGCGTACACCTGGAAATCGTCCCCGGACGTGCCGCCGGCCGCCGCTTTCGGCACCGTGGCGACCAACGCCATCACCTCTTCGTGTGCTTCGGCGAAGTCCTCGACCCACCGGTCGAGGTGCACCTGCTGCTTCGACGGCCCGTCCGGCCACTGCGGCGGCGTGTGGTCGGGCGCCAGCTGGACACCGATCCGCGGCGCCCCGTCCACCAGGACCATGTGCCAGTCGCCGTCCGCACTCACCTCCCCGCCGAGGACCCCGGCCCAGAAGCGGCTTTCGGCGGCGAGATCGGCGCCTGCAGCAGCTGCGGCGCCACCGAGAACCCGCGCCGCCGGTAGGCGGGCACGGCCCGCGGCGACGAGTGCACGGTGACCCGCTCCAGCCCCAGCTCCCCGGCCAGCCGCAGGACGCCGTCGATCAGCCGGCCGCCGAGGCCGCCGTCGCGGGCTTCCGGCACGACGTACACGCTCTGCACGTCACCGCCGGCTCGCGAAAACGCCGCCGGGGTCGGTACGCGCGAGGTCACCGCCAGGAACGCCATCCCGAGCACCTGCCCGTCGCGCACGACGACGAGGCAGTGGTGGGTGGCCGCGTTCTCCCGCGCCCACGCGGCGAACTCGCGCACGAACGCGTCGCGGCCGTCGGCGGGGAGGCCGTCCCGCTCGGCCACCCAGCGCCACCGGAGCTCGGCGACCGCTTCCAGCTCGGCGGGCCGCGCGGCCCGGACTTCGATCTCCGTCACGCCTCCATCGTGGCCGTCCGAGGCGTCATCCGTTCCACGACAAGCGGCCGCTAGGGTTTGCCGCGTGTCGAGCCCGAAACCGCCCCGCCGTCCCGCCCCGCCTCCCGGCCTGCTCATCGTCGACAAGCCCGCCGGCATGACGTCGCACGACGTCGTCGCGCGCGCCCGCCGGATCATGGGGACCCGCAAGGTCGGGCACGCCGGCACGCTCGACCCGATGGCGACCGGCGTGCTGGTGCTCGGCATCGAGCGCGCGACCAAGCTGCTCGGCCACCTGGCCCTGGACCGCAAGACCTACCTGGCCACCCTGAGCCTCGGCAGCAGCACCACGACCGACGACGCCGAGGGCGAAGTCCTCACCACCGCGGATACGCGGAAGACACGGGACGAAGACATCGCCAACGGCATCGAAAAGCTCACCGGCGACATCCGGCAGGTGCCCAGCGCGGTCAGCGCGGTCAAGATCGACGGCAAGCGCGCCTACGCCCGCGTCCGCGCCGGCGAGGACGTCGTCATCCCGGCCCGCCCGGTCACCGTCTACCGCTTCGACGTCCTCGCGATCCGCCACGAAGAGGACCACGTCGAGGTCGACGCCGTCGTCGAGTGCTCCTCCGGCACCTACGTCCGCGCGCTGGCCCGCGACCTGGGCGCGGACCTCGGCGTCGGCGGCCACCTGAAGGCCCTCCGGCGCACCACGGTCGGCCCCTTCACCCTCGCCAAGGCGAGGACCCTCGACCAGCTCGAAGAGCAGCCCGAACTGAGCCTCGACCTCGACGCCGCCGTCGCCGCCGCCTTCCCGCGGCGCGACCTCGACGCCGCCACGGCGAAAGCGGTCCGCCACGGCCAGCGCATCCCGGCGGCCGGCGTCGAAGGCACCTACGGGCTCTTCGGTCCCGACGGCCGGGTGCTCGCCCTGGCCGCCGACGAACAGGGTGTGTCCCGCGCGGTGGTCGTGTTGCTGCCCGCCTAGGGTGGGCTCGAGAGACGGGAGTGTGACGTGCTTCGGTGGCGTGGGCTGGGGGATCTCCCCGGCAGCTGGGGCCGGTGCGTGGTCACCATCGGCGTGTTCGACGGTGTCCACCGCGGGCACCAGGAGCTGATCAGCCGGACGGTGGCGGCGGCCGCCGAGCGCGGCCTGCCGAGCGTCATGCTGACGTTCGACCCGCACCCGTCCGAGGTGCTGCGCCCGGGCAGCCACCCGGCGCAGCTGACGACGTTGCGGCGCAAGGCCGAGATCGTCGAGGGCCTGGGTGTCGACGTCTTCTGCGTGCTGCCGTTCACCCTCGAGCTGTCCCGGCTGCAGCCGGAGGAGTTCGTGCACGAGGTGCTGGTCGACCGGCTGCACGCGGCCGCGGTGATCGTCGGCGACAACTTCACCTTCGGCGCCAAGGCGGCCGGCGACGTCGAGCTGCTCCGCACCCTCGGCCGCCGGTTCGGCTTCGCCGCGTTCGGCGCCGAGCTGCAGGGCAAGGAACTGTCCGAAGAGGACCAATCGGCGATCACCTTCTCGAGCACCTACGTCCGGTCGTGCATCGACGCCGGTGACGTGGTCGCCGCCGCCGAAGCGCTCGGCCGCCCGCACCGCCTGGAGGGGATCGTCGTCCGCGGCGACGGCCGGGGCCACGAGCTCGGCTACCCGACGGCGAACCTGTCGACCCCGCGCTTCGCCGCCGTCCCGGCCGACGGCGTCTACAGCGCGTGGTTCACCCGTTCGGCCGCCCCGGCGCGCCGGCTGCGCGCCGCGGTCTCGGTGGGCACCAACCCGACGTTCTCCGGGCGCGAGCGGACCGTCGAGGCGTTCGTCCTCGACGTCGACGAGGACTTCTACGGCCAGCACGTGGCCATCGACTTCGTGACGCGGCTGCGTGACCAGGTGCGGTTCGCGGACTCGGCCGGGCTCGTCGCGCAGATCGACGACGACGTGGTCGAGACGAGAAAGGCACTCGAACTGCCCCCGGACGCCCTGACCGGGGAGGAATAGGGGATTCCGCGTCCACGCACGTGAGCGCGATGGCAAGATGCTCACGGACGGTGTGCGCGAAAAAAGGAAATAAGGGGAGCGGGAGACTGGTGGAGGACCACAAGATCGTCCAGCGGAACATCGCGTTGCAGCGTGAGTGGTACGGGGAGCCGCTCGGCGACCGCGTGCGCCGGCTCGTCGTCGCGTTCGACGTTTCGCAGGCGTTCCTGGCCGAGGTCCTCGGGATCAGCGCTCCCATGCTCAGCCAGGTGATGAGCGGGCGGCGGGCGAAGATCGGCAACCCGGTCGTGCTGGCCAGGATGATCATGCTCGAGCGCAAGATCCTGGTGCCCGAGGTCGCCGCCGGCAACCGCGAGGCGATGCTGGCCGCGATGGAGGACGTCCGCGACTCCCGCCCCACCGTCGGCCGCGACAACATCCCGGTGGTCAACGAAGACCAGAAGGTCCTCGCCTACCTGCGCGACCTGGCCGAGGACGAGGACCTGGGCGAGGCCGCCAAGCGCCTCGACGACGAGTTCCCGGCCATCGCCGACCTGCTCCGCCGGGCGGGCCACGGCGCCTGATGCCGGTCCTGTTCAGCGCGCTGCTCCCGCCGGACGACGTCGCCGAGGCGATCACCGCGGCGATCACGGCGGCGGTCGGAACCACCGACGACGGCCTCCGCTGGGAGCCGCCGGAGCGGTGGCACATCACCCTCGCCTACTACGGACCGGACGACGTCGGAACCCGCGCCGCCTGGCTGGGCACCCGGCTGGCCGGCCGCCCGGCGGTCGACGTCCGGCTGGAAAAGGCCGCGACGTTCCCCGGGGTGCTGTGGTTGACTGTCGCCGGATCGGAGCTGGCGCCGCTCGCGCACGCCGCGGGCGCCGACGCCGAACCGAGGCCCTACCGGGCCCACCTGACGCTCGCGCGGTTCCCCCGGGAAGAACCCGGGCGCGCCGCGCGTTGGACAAAATGCCTCGGTGGTTTCGCGAGCCGGCGCTGGCGGGCCGCGGAAGTGGCGCTGATGACCAGTGAGCGCGAGCCGGGTGGTCCCCGGTACCGCGTGGCCCGCGCCTTCGAGCTGGGCGGCGCCTGAAGACGCTGTTCAGCGGGCTGGTAACCTCACGAGCGGGTCCGGCTGCAGTCCGTGGCGGCCGTGACCGTCTTCCCGGCGTGCATCCACGCCCGGGGCCGCACGGCACTGATCATTTCGAGGAGTAACACAAGTGGCGCTGTCCACCGAAGAGAAGAAGTCGATCCTGGCCGAGTACGGCGTGCACGACTCGGACACGGGATCCCCCGAGGCCCAGGTCGCGCTGCTGACCAAGCGGATCGTCGGCCTCACCGAGCACCTCAAGGCTCACAAGCACGACCACCACTCGCGTCGCGGGCTCCTGCTGCTGGTCGGCCGTCGCCGCCGGCTGCTGAACTACGTGATGAAGGTGGACATCGAGCGTTACCGTGCGCTGATCCAGCGCCTCGGCCTGCGCCGATAGCTGCAACCGAGGGGGAGTGACCACCGGGTCGCTCCCCCTCGCCGCAGAGCTTCAGAAGAAGAACGGCGCGAGCGCGCCCGGGGAATCCGTCCGCCGGTCCTCGGTAGTGGCTTCCGGGAAGAGTCCCGGGGGCTTCGATCGAAGACCGGCATCACTCCTCGAGCGTCCTCAGGCGAAATGGGTCCCAGGGTGGGAGACTCGCGTCGTACGAAGGAACCAAAGAGGAGAACAATCTATGACCGACTCCACCGGAGTCACCGTGCACGAGACCGAAGCCGTGATCGACAACGGCCGGTTCGGCACCCGCACCGTCCGCTTCGAGACGGGCCGCCTGGCCAAGCAGGCCGCCGGCGCCGTCGTCGCGTACCTCGACGAAGAGACCATGCTGCTTTCGGCGACGACCGCGTCGAAGCACCCGAAGGACCACTTCGACTTCTTCCCCCTGACGGTGGACGTCGAGGAGCGCATGTACGCGGCCGGCCGCATCCCCGGCGCGTTCTTCCGCCGCGAAGGCCGCCCGTCGACCGACGCGATCCTGACCTGCCGCCTGATCGACCGGCCGCTGCGCCCGTCGTTCACCGACGGTCTCCGCAACGAGATCCAGGTCGTCATCACCGTCCAGAGCCTCAACCCGGACGACCCGTACGACGTGCTGGCCATCAACGCCGCGTCGGCGTCGACCCAGATCGCCGGCCTGCCGTTCTCCGGCCCGGTCGGCGGCGTGCGCGTCGCGCTGGTCGAAGACCAGTGGGTCGCGTTCCCGACCTGGTCGCAGCTGGAGAAGGCGACCTTCAACATGGTCGTCGCGGGCCGCATCGTCGGTGACAGTGCCGATGACGTAGCGATCATGATGGTCGAGGCCGAGGGCACCGAGCACACGCTCGACCTCATCGCCGCCGGCGGCAAGGCGCCGGACGAGGCCGCGGTCGCCGCGGGCCTCGAGGCCTCGAAGCCGTTCATCAAGGTCCTGTGCGAGGCCCAGCAGAAGCTGGCCGACGTCGCCGCCAAGCCGACCGGTGAGTTCCCGGTCTTCCTGGCCTACGAGCAGGACGTCTACGACGCCGTCGCGGCGATCGCCACCGACGACCTGGCCCGCGCGCTGCAGATCCCGGGCAAGCAGGACCGCGACGCCGCGACCGACGAGGTCAAGGCCGCCGTCCTGGAGAAGATCGGCCTGGGCGAGGGCGAGGCCTTCGAGGGCCGCGACAAGGAGATCGGCGGGGCGTTCAAGGCCCTGACGAAGAAGATCATGCGCCAGCGCGTCCTCACGGAGAAGATCCGCATGGACGGCCGTGGCCTCACCGACATCCGGTCGCTCTCGGCCGAGGTCGCCGTGATCCCGCGGGCGCACGGCTCGGCGCTGTTCGAGCGCGGCGAAACCCAGATCCTGGGCGTCACCACGCTGAACATGCTTCGCCTGGAGCAGCAGATCGACTCGCTGTCCCCGGAGACGCACAAGCGCTACATGCACCACTACAACTTCCCGCCGTTCTCCACCGGCGAGACCGGGCGCGTCGGTTCGCCGAAGCGCCGCGAAATCGGCCACGGCATGCTCGCCGAGCGCGCCCTGGTGCCGGTGCTGCCGAAGCGGGACGAGTTCCCGTACGCGATCCGCCAGGTCTCCGAGGCGCTGGGCTCCAACGGCTCGACCTCGATGGGCTCGGTCTGCGCGTCCACCATGGCGCTGTACAACGCCGGTGTGCCGCTGAAGGCGCCGGTCGCGGGCATCGCGATGGGCCTGGTCTCCGATGATGTGGATGGGGAGACGCGTTATGTCGCGCTCACCGACATCCTCGGCGCCGAGGACGCCCTGGGCGACATGGACTTCAAGGTCGCCGGCACCAAGGACATCATCACCGCGCTGCAGCTGGACACGAAGCTCGACGGCATCCCCTCCGAGGTGCTCGCCGCCGCGCTGAAGCAGGCGAAGGACGCCCGTCTCACCATCCTGGAGGTCATCGCCGAGGCGATCGACAGCCCGGACGAGATGAGCCCGTACTCGCCGCGCGTCACCTCGGTGAAGATCCCGGTGGACAAGATCGGCGAGGTCATCGGCCCGAAGGGCAAGATGATCAACTCGATCACCGAGCAGACCGGTGCCGACATCTCCATCGAGGACGACGGCACGATCTACGTGGGCGCGGCCGACGGCCCGTCGGCGGAGGCGGCGATCGACCTGATCAACGCCATCGCCAACCCGCAGCTGCCCAAGGTCGGCGAGCGCTTCCTCGGCACCGTGGTGAAGACGGCCGCGTTCGGCGCGTTCGTCTCGCTGCTGCCGGGCAAGGACGGCCTGGTGCACATCTCCAAGCTGGGCAACGGCAAGCGGATCAACAAGGTCGAGGACGTGGTCAACGTGGGCGACAAGCTCCGCGTCGAGATCGCCGACATCGACAACCGCGGCAAGATCAGCCTGATCGTGGTCAAGGACGACGAAGCGGCGAAGCCCGCCGAGGGTGACGCTGCCCCGGCCGACGCCGAGAAGGCCGACGCCAAGTAAGGCCGCAGTTCAGCGAATATCGGTCCGTGAAGGCCACCTCGGGGACTCCCGAGGTGGCCTTCACGGCAAGGTGAGTAAGGAACCCATGGCACGGCAGGTTTCCGGGCACGAACAGCCCGTCGGCACCACCCGCACGCTCGAGTCCACCCCGGACGGTGCGGTCGTCAAGCGCAGCGTCCTGCCCGGCGGCCTGCGGGTGATCACCGAGCGCGTCCCCGCGTCCCGCTCGGCCACGGTCGGGCTGTGGGTCGGCATCGGGTCCCGCGACGAGCCCGCCTCCGTCGCCGGCGCCGCGCACTACCTCGAGCACCTGCTGTTCAAGGGCACCAAGCACCGCGACGCCACGCAGATCGCCGAGGAGATCGACGCCGTCGGCGGTGAGTTCAACGCCTTCACGGCGAAGGAGCACACCTGCTACTACGCGCAGGTGCTCGACGCCGACCTCCCGCTCGCCATGGACCTGGTCACCGACGTCGTGTTCGAGGCGCTGTGCACCGACCGCGACATGGACATGGAGCGCAGCGTCGTCCTCGAAGAGATTTCGATGCGCGACGACGACCCCGAAGACCTGCTGCACGAGACGTTCGTGACGGCGATCCTCGGCGAGCACCCGCTCGGCCGCCCGGTGCTCGGCACCGAGAAGTCGATCGTGGAGATGTCGCCCGCGGCCCTGCGGAACTTCTACAAGCGCCGCTACACGCTGCCGCGGATGGTCCTGTCCGTGGCCGGGAACATCGACCACAACCAGGTGCTGCGGCTGGTGCGCAAGGCCCTCGGCGAGCGCCTGGACGGGTCCGCGACGCCGATCGCGCCGCGCGAGGGCCGCGCCCGGATCAAGACCGTGCCGAAGCTGGCCCTGCACACCGACGACACCGAGCAGGCGCACGTCATGCTCGGCCTGCGCTCGCTGTCGCGCCACGACGACCGCCGCTTCGCGCTGTCGGTGCTCAACGCGGCCCTCGGCGGCGGCATGTCGTCGCGGCTGTTCCAGGAGATCCGCGAGCAGCGCGGGCTGGCCTACCAGGTGTATTCGTCGGTCGCGAGCTACGCCGACACCGGGCACATGGCCGTGTACGCGGGCTGTCAGCCGGAGAAGCTCGGCGACGTCGCCGGCGTCATCCGCGAGGTGCTCGAGAAGGTCGGCGTCGACGGCCTCACCGACGCCGAGGTGGCCCGGGCCAAGGGCCAGCTGCGCGGCGGCCTGGTGCTGGGCCTGGAAGACACGTCGTCGCGGATGTCGCGGATCGGCAAGAACGAGCTCAACTACGGCCGCTACCTGGGCGTCGACGACACGATCGCCCGCATCGACGCGGTGACCACCGACGAGGTGTGTGCGCTCGCTCGCACTTTGTTCGCGCGGCCCGGTGGCGTCTCGGCGGCGGCGGTGGTCGGGCCGTACGCTCACGCCGACGACCTTCCTGACGACCTGCACGAGGTGATCGCTTCATGACCATCAACGTCGGTGTGCTCGGTGCGCGCGGCCGGATGGGTGCGACGGTGGTGAACGCCGTCGAAGGCGCGTCGGACATGAAGCTCGTCGCCGCGCTGGACGCGGGCGACGACTTCGCCCCGCTGGCCGACGCCCAGGTGGTCGTCGACTTCACCCACCCCGACGCCGTCATGGGCAACCTGGAGTACCTGGTCGCGCACGACATCCACGCGGTCGTCGGCACCACCGGCTTCAGCGAGTCCCGGTTGGCCGACCTGCGTGCGCTGCTGGAACCGAAGCCCGCTCTGGGTGTGCTGATCGCGCCGAACTTCGCTCTTGGCGCGGTTCTGGCCATGCGGTTCGCGGCCCAGGCGGCGAAGTTCTACGCCTCGGCCGAGATCATCGAGCTGCACCACAACCGCAAGGCCGACGCGCCTTCGGGCACCGCCGCGCACACGGCCCGGATGATCGCTGCCGCACGCGCGGAAGCGGGCGTCACACCGGGCCCGGACGCGACGACGTCGGAGCTCGACGGCGCCCGTGGTGCCTCGATCGAGGAGGTCCGGGTGCACTCGGTCCGCTTGCCGGGCCTGGTCGCGCACGAGGAGATCCTGTTCGGCGGTGAGGGGGAGACCCTGACGATCCGTCACGACTCCCTCGACCGGACCTCGTTCATGCCGGGCGTGCTGCTCGGCGTGCGTGAGGTGCTGCACCGCCCCGGCCTGACGGTCGGCCTGGAAAACGTCCTCGACCTGTGATGGCCCGCCGGTGAAAGCTCGCAACGTCGCGCTGCTGCTGACAGCGGCGCTGGTCGTGTACCTGTTCCTGCTGGCGGACCGGGCGTTCGCGCTGTTCAAGACGGGGACGGGCGTCGGCATCGCGCTGGGGGCCGGCGTGCTGCTGCTGCCGGTCCTGGGCGTCTGGGTCGTGGTGATGACCTGGCGCAACGGCCTGCAGGTCCAGCGCCTGTCCCGGCGGTTGGACGCCGAGGGCGAGCTCCCGGACGTCTCGGACCTCCCGCGTCGGCCTTCGGGCCGCGTGGACCGTGAAGCGGCCGACGCGTGGTTCGAGCAGCGCCGCGCGGAGGTCGAGGCCGATCAGGAGAACTGGCGGGCCTGGTACAAGCTGGCGTATGCCTACGACATCGCGGGCGACCGCCGCCGGGCGCGCGAGACGATGAAGAAGGCCGTGGAATTGGAAGCCGCCGACCGCTGAGTTTTGCCCAGTTTCGCGGGTCTTGGATCGGCGCTGTGGCAATTCGCTGACAGTTGTCGTTCATTCGGGAAATGGGCGGGCTTCGTACTATCGGCCGCATGAAACCGACTTCGTCTTCTCCTGGTTCACGGGCGTTGTCCGCGTCGCTGCGCGAAGTGCGCGAAGCGCGGAAGTTCGGATTGCGCGAGCTCGCGCGGGCGCTCGAGGTCGACCCGCGGTTGCTGTCCCAGTGGGAGCTGGGGGTCCGGGTGCCGCCGGTCGAGGAGGTGGCGCGGATTCTCGGGTACCTGCGGGTGGATCGGGCGGTGACCAACCGGGTTCTGGCTTTGGTGCAGCACGTGAGGAACCCCAACTGGCTGGACTCGAACCCGTCGGACTTGCCCGCAGCGCTGACCGGGGTGATGCAGTGTGAGCGGTCGGCCAGCTTGATCACCAACTGGTCCCCGTTGATCATCCCGGGCTTGCTGCAGACTCCCGACTACGCCCGCGCTTTGCTCGCCACCTCCGACATCAAGGTCGAAGAAGCCGATGTGCGGCTGGTGGCCCGCCTGAAACGGCAGCGCATTCTCTCCGGCTCTCAGCCGGTTCGGCTCAAGGCCATCATCTCCGAACTGGCGATCCGTGAGGTGGTCGGCGATGCGGGCATCATGTCGGACCAGGTCGACCACCTGCTCCGCTTAGCTGTTACATCTAACATTTCAGTGCGGATCGTGCCTGCTGACGTGGGGTATCACCCGGGCAAGGGCGGCATGTTCGCGCTCTACGAGTTCCCCAGTGACCCGGCGATCGTCCTGCTGGAACATCACCACGCCAGCGCCTTCATCAACGAGTTGGGCGCTATCGCCAGCTACCGGAGGCTGGTAAAGCTGTTGTCGGGCAAAGCTTTGAGCGAGGAGAACTCGCGGGTCCTGCTGCAGGAGATGGCGCGATAGGGGGCATTGTGTGCGCGTGGCGTAAATCGAGTTACACCGCAAAAGACGAGTGTGTCGAGGTTTTTCTCGCCGACACGGTCGGTGTGCGGGACACGAAGGCCCGTCACCTGGGCCACCTCACCGTCTCGCGCGCCGCCTGGACCGCGTTGATCTCAGCGTGCTCAGTGGTGCAGCCAGCCCGCGAACACCGCGGGTGAAGCCGCTATCAAACTGAAGCGGATCCACCTTCCGGCGAGCCCCGTCGTCAGGAAGGTCGCGAGCCGCATCCGCACCAGGCCGGCCAGCACGCTCGTCGCCATGAACGGGGGCAGGCCGACCAGGGAACTCACGCCGTACGTCCCGGCCATCCAGTGCGGGTGCCGGTGGCAGCGCTCGCGCAGCCGCTCGACCCAGCCGCGGATCCGCTTCGTCCGCAGCTGCCAGCGCACGCGCCGGGGCGTCATCGGACGCTCCCGGTGCAGCCGGTCGTGCAGCGGCTTCGGGAGCTTGATCGTCCCGCGCGCGGCCAGGTAGTACAGGGTTTTCCCGGCGATCTGCCCCACGGCCACCGCCGCCCCGAGCCACAGCCAGTGCAGTCCCGGCTGGCTCGCGCACAACCCGAGCAGGAAGACTTCGGCGTTGATCAGCGGCACGATGGCCGAACCGAACGCGACGCCCAGCGTCAGCAGGATCCAGCTCATCGTGTCACCTCCTGAAAATCGCTCGCGTTCTTCCAAGTTATCAGTTCGAAATCGCTGCGCACTGGTGTTGGCCCCACCTTTCGGCCGGTGGTCCGCACCAGAAGATCACCTGCCGGACGGCTTCCCGTCACCCGCCGCCGGGACACTGACGGGGTGGCCGCCGAGCAACCCCGTACGCCCGCTGACCGATTCGGCGCCTTCTGCCGGGCCGTCGTGCGCGTGCTGCCACTGGGTCTGTCGCGGATCGTGGCGCCGACGTTTCTCGGGTTCTGCCTGATCAACGGGTTCACCTTCGGCGTCGACCTCGCGCTGCTGACCGTCTTCCACGGCGTGCTCGGCTGGCCGGTGTGGCTGGCGATCACGCTGGCGTACGCCGGTGCGTTCGGGCTGAGCTTCGCGCTGAACCGGACGTTCAACTTCCATTCCCACGCCGCCGTCGGAATCCAACTGGCGCTTTACATCCTTGCGATTGCTGTCAATTACGCGGTGTTCCTGCTGGGTGTGGGGGCGGGACTGACGGCGCTGGGCGTCGAATACCACGTCTCGCGGCTGCTCGCCGGCGCGGGCGAAGGCGTGTTCATGTACGCCGTGATGCGCTGGGTGATCTTCCGGGACTCAGCTCAGGCTGAGGTCGAGGGTGCCGGTGAGCCGGACCTCGCGGAGGGTGCGCTCGCCCGTGTCGAGGGTGCGGACGGTGCCATCGGGGTTCCAGCCGGCCCGGCGGTAGAAGCCGAGCGTGGCGTGGTCGCCCTGGGCGACCCAGGCGATGCCGCGGGTGGCGCCGTCGGCCCGCAGGCCCGCGGCGGCCGTCGCGAGTAGCCGTCCGGCGTGCCCGCGGCGCCCCCAGCGCGGCTCGACGAGCAGGGTGGCGATCAGCCCGGTCGTCTCGGCGTCCTCGGGCAGGCTCCCGTCGGCCTGGGCGACCTCGTCTTCGGGGGCGCGGCCGGCGACGCAGAAGCCGACGGTGAACTCGCCCTCGGTGGCGACGTAGACGAGGCTGCCGGGGTAGTCGATGGTCTCGGTCCAGGTACCGGCGAGGTCGGTGGCGTCCAGTTGCGCGAGGGCTTTTTTGCCGAGCAGGTCCTCGTAGGCGGCGTGCCAGGTTTCGCGCTGGATGCGGGCGATCTCCGCGGCGTCGGACAGATCGGCGGGACGGACGGCGGCGTCGCTCATGCCGCTGAAGATATCGGGGCGCGCGTTTTTGTCGGTGGTGGGTGGCACCATGAGCTCACCATGCAAACGATCAGTGTCTCGACGGCCCGGAAGACGTTCCTGGCCGCACAGGGCTTCACCGACCCGCGTCCATCCGGCGTGCCTTCGCGGCAGCACCTGAAACGGGTGTTGTCGCGGGTCCAGCTGCTGCAGCTGGACTCGGTGAACGTCGCGGTCCGGGCCCACTACATGCCGGTGTTCTCACGGCTGGGCGCGTACGACCCGGCGCTGCTCGACGAAGCGGCGTGGGCCCACTCGGCCCGGCGCCCGCGGCTGCTGGTGGAGACGTGGGCGCACGAGGCGAGCCTCCTCCCGATCGAGGACTGGCCCCTGATCCGCTCGGGCGCCAAGCGCGACGGCTGGTGGCGGCACTACGGGCCGTTGATCGAGAAGTCGCCGGGCCTGGTCGACGAGATCCTGTCGGTGGTGAAGGAGCTGGGCCCGATCGGCGCGGGCGGCATCGAGCGCGCGGTGGAGGCGGACGCCCAGCGCCGCGGCCCGGGCTCGTGGTGGGAGCGCTCGGAGGTCAAGCGCGTCTGCGAGTACCTGTTCGGCATCGGCCAGCTGACGACGGGCACGCGCCGGTCGTTCGAGCGGCTCTACGACCTGACCGAGCGCGTGGTTCCGCCGGAGATCCTGGCCCGTTCGGTGTCCGCGGAGGAGGGCGCGCGGGGCTTGATTTCGCGTTCGGCGCGAGCACTGGGGGTGGCGACGGAGACGGACCTGCGCGACTACTACCGCCTCGGCCCGGCCCCGGCCCGCCAGGCGGTGGCGGAGCTGGTGGAGGCGGGGGAGCTGGAACCGGTAGCGGTCCGCGGCTGGAAGCAGGTGGCGTACCGGCACACCGCGGCCCGGACGCCGCGGACGGTGACGGGCCGGGCGTTGCTGTGCCCGTTCGACCCGCTGATCTGGGAGCGGGCCCGCACGGAGAGGCTGTTCGGGTTCCACTACCGCATCGAGATCTACGTCCCGGAGCCGAAGCGGGTGTACGGGTACTACGTGTTCCCGTTCCTCCTGGACGGCTCGCTCGTCGCGCGGGTGGACCTGAAGGCCGATCGGGCCGCGGGGGTGCTGCGGGTCCAGGGGGCATTCGCGGAGCAGGGCGCGGACGTGGCCCGCGTCCTCCCGGAGCTGGCGGCGGAGCTGCGGCACATGGCGGAGTGGCTGGGTTTGTCAGGTGTGGCGGTGGCCGGCCGGGGCGACTTGGCGGCACCGCTGGCAAAGCTGGTCCGCTGACGCTCGCCCGCACCGGCCCAGCTCCCGCAGGTGGCCTTCGGTGCGTTCAACGCACCCAAGGCGGCCTGCGGTGCATCACGGCGTCTCGCGGCCGAACCGAAGGGAGGCCGGATCCCGCCCCGCGCTCGGCGTCGTTGCGGGAGCCGATGTCGTCCGGTCGATCCGCGGATCCGGCGAACACCCCTGCGCGACCAACCGCGACCCAGCCACCGCCCCCGCCAGCGCCGTCGCCGCCAGTGCCGCCGCCACCCGGGTCCGGCCGCGCCGTCGGGAGGCCCTGATCGTCCGCGCCAACCCCGGCACCAGCGAGGCCCGCGGTGGAACCGGCTCCAGCAGCTCCGCCGACGTCTCTCGCGGCACCATCGAAAGCATCCCCGGCATCCCCGCGAACGAAGCCACCGCCGCCGCGCACGAAACGCAACACCCCAGGTGCCCCTCGTACTCCCGGCGCTCGGCGGGGGACAGGGCGCCGAGGACGTACGCCGCGTCCCAGTCGCGGTACGGATCGCTCAACGCCTGGTCAACCCCCTCTCCTGCAACGCCAGCCGCAATGCGCGCAAGCCGTAGAACAACCTGGAGCGCACCGTTCCCTCCGGCACCTCCAGCTCCACCGCCAGCTCGGCGACCGACTGCCCCATGTAGTACGCGCGGACGATCACCGTCCGGTGGTCCGGGCTCAGCTGCGTCAGCACGTCCGTGATCACCCACGCGTCCAGCGCGGAGTCGATCGGGTCGGTGCGGGACTCCTCCGGGACACACGGCGAACGCACCTCCCGGCGCGAGCGCGCACTCCGGCGCTCGTCGATCACGACGTTGCGCGCCACCGTGAACAGCCACGCGCGCGACGCCGGCTCGCCCTGCTCGAGGATCTCCGGGCTGTTCCACAGGCGCAGCAAGGACTCCTGGACGACGTCCTGGGCGAGCTGGTCGTCGCCGGTCAGGCGCAGGGCGTACCGCCACAGGGCCGGGGCGTGTTCGTCGTGCAGCGCCTGCAGCAGCGCCGTGTGTGTCTCGTTGATGGCGCACCCACCCCGGTCAGCGCCCGAACACCGGTTCGCGTTTGCCGAGGAACGCCCCGGTACCTTCACGCATGTCAGGACTGGCGAACGCCGCTCTGAACGCGGCGAGCTCCAGCTCCAGGCCGTCCTCCACCGGACGCCCACGGCCGGCGTTCAGAGCGCTCTTCGCCAGCGCCACCGCGGCGGGCGAGTTCCGCGACACCGCCGTGATCGTCGCACGGGCCCCCGCGAGCATGGCTTCGCGGCTGTCGAACAGCTCGGTGACCAGCCCGATCCGCTGCGCCTCCGCCGCGTCGACGTGCCGGCCGGTGAAGATCAGCTCGCGGGCGCGTCCCGGCCCCACCAGCCGCGGCAACCGGACACAGCCGCCGAACCCCGGGATCAGCCCGAGCAGGACCTCCGGCTGGCCGAAGACCGCCTTCGGCGTGGCGTAGACGAAGTCGCACGCGAGCGCGAGTTCGCAGCCGCCGCCGAGCGCGTAGCCGTCCACGCAGGCGATCACCGGCACCGGCAGCCCCTCCAATGCCCGGGTGACCTCCTGGCCGAGTGCGCCGAACCGCGCCCCCTCCTCGGGATCCAGCGCCGCCATCTCCCGGATGTCGGCCCCCGCCACGAACGCCGGCCCCGGCGCGCCGGTCAGGACGACGCCCGCGACCGCCGGGTCTCCGCCCAGCGACGAGCACACCGCGATCAGTTCGGTGAGCACCTGGGACGACAGCGCGTTGCGTGCCCGCGGCCGGTCCACGGTCACGGTCGCGACGGGCGCCTGCAGATCGACTACGACGGTCCGGTCCATGCTGTCTCCCTCACGAGTCCCAGATCGCGCCGAAGGCCGGAATCCCGCGGGCTTCCAGCGCCTCGACGACGTGCCACGTTGTCTTCTTGTTCGAAATGCAGATCACTGCTTCCGCGTCGAAGTCCCGGTGCGCGCGCAAGGCGAGTTCGACCAGATCGGGTTTGCCGGCGCTGTCGGTGTCCCACACGACGGCGTCCGGCTGGACGGCGAGTATTTCGTCGACGAGCTCGTCGCCGTAGGTGCGCCGGGGGTGGCGGGTCGACCAGACGAGCCGCGCGGGTGTCTCGCCGGAGAGCAGGTGCGGCAGGCACGGGCCGATCCCGCTGCCGGTCGCCACCCAGACCACCCGGCGGAACAGCTTGTCGATGTTGCCCACCCCGGCGGTCGGGATGCCCTTCACCCACAGGTGCGACGGCAGGTCGTCGATCAGGGCGCCGGTCCAGTCGCCGGCCCGGGACACGGTCAGCCGGAACCCGGCGCGCCCGGGCGCGGGCACGTTGGCGAAGGAATGCCACTCCAGCAACGGGTTCCGGCTCAGCGCCGTCGACGAGCCGGCGAACGGCGTCACGCCGTAGTCGAACGACAGCAGCGCCACGTGCGGCGACGGCCGGGAAATCCGCACCGGCACCCGCCGCAGCCGCAGCCACGGCAGGGCCACGCTCGTGACGACGACCAGCAGCACCCAGAACGGGCCCGAGCCCACGAAGGCCGCGCCACCCAGTAGCGCCGAGTGGACGGTGAACAGCACCAGCAGCGCCCAGCCGCCGAACCGGTGGGAGCGCTCGAACAGGTCGTGCCGGCGCGCGCGCACCCCGGGCAGCGCGAGCACGATCACGACGGCGAGGACGGCCGCGATCGCCCAGCTGGTCACCAGCAGGGCCGCCGGCCCGCCGCGGGCGGTCAGCACGCCGGTGAGCACGAGGAACCAGCCGGTGGCGCAGAGCGTGCCGCCGACGTGCAGCCCGCCGAAGTGGTAGACCTTGCCCAGCGTCCAGCGCAGCCGCAGCGAACGCCGCACCGGCGCGGCGGTGGCCAGCCGGAACAGCAGGTTGATCACCAGCTGCTGGCGGATCAGCACGGCCAGGGTCAGGTTGCCCAGCACCAGCCAGGTCAGGACGCCGACGTCGAGCGGGCCGGCGGTGGCGGCGACGGCGTTGCCCGCGACCACCGCCGCGGCCAGCCGGTTGTGGTGGGTCCACGGCCGTCGCTTCAGCCGGGCCCGCACGGATTCCGGCGTGGCCGGGAGCGTGGCGGTCATGCCACCGTCTCCGCCGGCTCGCGGCTGTCCAACCGCGACAGCAGGGCGCGCCGGTCGACCTTGCCGCGGTCGGTGAGCGGCAGGTGGTCCACCGGGACGATCATCGCGGGCACGCTGTAGTACGGCAACGCGGCTTCGGCCGAACGCCGGATGCGCTCCGGCTCGGCGGTCGAAGGGGTCACGAAGCCGACGAGCCCGCCGTCGTAGAGCACCGTGGCCGCCCGTTCGCAGCCCGGGGCCCGCTCCAGCGTCGCGGTGACCGCGTCCAGTTCGACGCGGAAGCCGCGCACCTTGACCTGGTCGTCGGTCCGCCCGTGGTGCTCCAGCTGGCCGTCGGTGGTCCACCGGACGAGGTCCCGGGTGCGGAACATCCGGTGCGCGCCGCCGAGGAAGGGGTCCGGCCGGTAGCGCTCGGCGGTGAGGACGTCGTTGCCGGCGTAGCCCGCCGTGACGCACGCGCCGCCGGCCCACATTTCCCCGGCCTGCCCGATCGCGCACGGTCTCAGCTCGTCGTCGAGCACGTACACCGTGGTGTTCGGCACCGGACGGCCGATCGTCAGCCCGCCGAGCCGGGGATCGTAGCGCTGCACGGTGTTGACGATGGTCACTTCGGTGGGGCCGCAGGCGTTGTGGAAGCTCGCCCGCCGCGACCAGGCCTCGGCCAGCGCGGCCGGGCACCGCTCGCCCGCCACGGCGACGGTCCGCACCCGCGGGCACGCCCTCGGATCCACTGTGGACAGTACGCCGGGGGTGGCGATGAGGACGTCGGCCGCGCGGGCGGTCTCCTCGATGTCCTTGCCGCGGATCACCAGGCAGCCGCCGTGGGAAAGGGACCCGAGGATTTCCCAGGCGGCCATGTCGAAGGCGATGTTCAGCAGCTGCGCCACGCGGTCGCCGGGCCGGATGCCGAGCGAGCCCGGTGCGGTCAGCAGGACGTTGCCGAGGTTCGCGTGGGTGACCCGCACGCCGTTGGGCCGTCCGGTCGTGCCGGACGTGAAGATCACCATCGCCGTGCCGCCCCCACCGGACGGGGGAGGGGCGCACCGGTCGTGCGGTGGGTGCTCGCCGTCGATGGCGACGACCCGGCCGAGGCCCGCGGGCAGCGCGCCGGCGTGCTCGCGCGTGGTCAGGACGACGTCGATGCCCGCGGTGGCAACGATGTGCCGCAGCTGCGGTGCGGGCGTGATCCGGATGTCCTGCGGCACGTACGCCGCGCCCGCGCGCAGCACGGCGAGGATGCCGACCACCATCGGGATCGACCGCGTGAGGAACAGGCCGACGTGGTGCCCGGGCCGCACCCCGAGCCCGGTGAGCGCGGCAGCGAGGGACGCCGACCGCCGATCGAGTTCGGCGTAGGTGAGTGATTCACCCGAGTGCATCACGGCCGGTGCGTCCGGACGGGCCCGCGCCTGCGCCAATACGGCGTCATGAATTCGGCGGAACGGCACTCCGGCGGCTTTTCCGGTGCCGAACCGCTGGAACAGCACGCGGTCTGCGGCGGTCAGGCCCTGCAGCGAGGAGGGGCGGATCAGCGCGGTCACTCGGTCACCTTTCGCCAGGCCGGCGCGGTCAACCGATGTGAACGAGACAGCCTCGCGATTTGTTCAAGGCGAACCCGAGAAAATCAGCGATTCTCCGGCTGTAACCGGGTGAAACGTAATTTCGACGGATTCACCCTTCGTTCGCCGGATTTCTGCGGGACGCTTTCTCTGGTATTTCGCGCGAACGGGCCGTCCCCGGCACCCCCACCGGGAACGGCCCGTTCATCCCCCTGTTCAGCCCGCCGCGCGCGTCACCACGGCGTTGCCGGTGCCCGTGCGGGCTCGTACCTTCAGCTTCACGCCGCCCTCGGGAGCGGCGTCGGCGACGTCCAGTTCGCTGGAGACGCGGCCGGCGCTGGAGGTCAGGTCGACCTCGGCGGACGTCCCGCCGCGGATGCCGATCCGGACCTCGCCGGAGCCGGTGATCAGGTCGAGCGTGCCGGAGCCGGCGTCGGCCACCGACAGGTCGCCGCTGCCGGTGCGGGCCATCACCTCGCCCGAGACCGCGCCCAGCCAGACGTCGCCGGTGCCGGTGGCCAGCGTCGCGGACCCGCTGATCGACGACGCCTCGACGTGGCCGCTGCCGCTGCGCAGCTGCAGCCCGCCCAGCGTCGGGCCGAGCTTGACGGCGCCGCTGCCGGTGCGGATGGTGGCCGAGCCGTCGGCGCGGTCGAGCTTCACCTCGCCGGAGCCGGTCAGCAGGTCGACGCGGCCGGCCGAGCCGGTGACGGTGACGTCCGCCGCGCCCGCCCGCACCTCGACGTGTGAGCCCGCCGGTGCGTGCACCTTCACCGCGAGTGCGGCGTTGCGCAGCTGCCAGGCCTTCGGTGCCTGGACGACCAGGCGGTTGCCGAGCTTTTCGATCCGGCTCTGCCGCACGGCTTCGGCCGGGGAGGTCGCCGGGTCGACGCCCAGCTGGTCGCCGAAGCGTTCGCCGACCCAGGACAGCAGGCTGTTGACCCCCGCCACCCACGGCTGCTGCTCGCCCTGGTCGTGCCGCAGCTCGACGCGGGCGCCGGAGTCGCCTTCGAGGACGACCTCGACGCGGCCGATGGTGACGCTGACGTCGAGCTCCAGCGGGACGTCCGTCTCGAACTCGTCGATCCGGACCAGTTCGTCGTTCGGCTCTTCGGCCGGTGTGGTCTGTTCTTCACTCATCGTCTCGTCCCCTCAGCCTTCGACCCAGCCGTGCAGGTGCGACCCGCTCCCGCCGCGGTCGCCCTTGCTCTGGTGCTTGTGGCCCCCGCCGCCGAGCGCGCCGTGGCCCAGTGCGCCCTGCACCGCCTGCGAAACGAAGGTGTTCAGCGAGATGCCCTGCGCGGCGGCCGCGCGTTCGGCCTGGCCCTTGATCTGCTCGACCAGCCGGAGGGTGATCCGGCTGATGTCACCACCGTCGATCGGTGGCGGTGGTGTGGTGTCACGTGGTGTCGCGCGTGACGTCGGCTCCTCGGCGGTCCCGGTGACGACCACCCGGACGTCCCGGCCGTCGAGCCGGACGTCCACCACCTGGCCCGGCAGGGCGGCCGTGACCTCGGCGGCGAGGTCGGCGAGGGCGTTCATCAGCGTCAGGCGGACGGCGGGCTCGAGCGCGGAGGACAGCAGCGCGGCCGCCCGCCGGGTGTGCTCGTCCCCTGCGGCAGCCGTGTTCGCGAGGTCCTCGCGAAGGGTGGCGATGTACGGCGTCAGGTCCATGACACCACTATGACGTCATTGGTGATGTCAGTCAAGGCGGCGGTGGTGTCACGTGTCCCCCGGGAGTGACCGCCCTCACGCGGTTAGGCTGCGCGGAAGCCGGAGAAGGAGTGCTGACGTGACCGGAACCGTGTCACCCAGAGTGCAGCTGATCGCGAAGACCGAGTTCTTCCCGCCCGGGGACGTGCCGTGGTCGACCGACGCGGACGGCGGGGAAGCGCTCGCCGAGTTCGCCGGCCGCGCCTGCTACCAGTCGTGGAAGAAACCGAACCCGGCCACCGCGACCAACGCCGGCTACCTCGAGCACATCATCGACGTCGGCCACCTTTCGGTGCTGGAGCACGGTTCGGTGACCTTCTACATCACCGGCATCTCCCGGTCCCTGACCCACGAGCTGATCCGGCACCGCCACTTCTCCTACTCCCAGCTCTCGCAGCGGTACGTCCCGGAGCGCGACGCCGAGTTCGTCGAGCCGGAGATCATCGCCGACGACCCGGTGCTGCACGAGAAGTTCCTCGCCGCGACCCGGGCGAGCGTCGAGGCCTACACCGAACTGCTGGCCGGGCTCGAGGAGAAGTTCGCCGACGTCCCGAGCGCGACCCTGCGCCGCAAGCAGGCCCGCCAGGCCGCCCGCGCCGTGCTGCCGAACGCGACCGAAACCCGCATCGTCGTGACCGGGAACTACCGCGCCTGGCGGCACTTCGTCGCGATGCGGGCGACCGAGCACGCCGACGTCGAAATCCGCGAGCTGGCCGTGGAGTGCCTGCGGCAGCTGCAGAAGGCCGCGGCGAACGTGTTCGCGGACTTCACCATCTCGACGCTGCCGGACGGCACCGAGATCGCCACGAGCCCGAAGGTGCTGGAAGGCTGATGAAACGACTCGCGATCGACGTCCGGCCCGGCGAGTACGCCGTCGTGCGGCTGCCCGCGGACGCCGCGGTGCCCGCCGAGCTCTTCGAGCCGGGCGACGCCCTGGTTTCGGTGACGCGGACGCCCGAAGAACTGTCGGTGATCTGCCCGGCCGGCCGCGAGCCGGGCGGGGCCGCGGCCGCCGAGGACGGCTGGCGGCTGCTGTCGGTCCGCGGCCCGCTGGAGTTCACGCTCACCGGCATCATCGCCGCGCTGGCCTCGGAGCTGGCCGCCGCCGGGGTCGCGCTGTTCTCGATCTCGACGTTCGACACCGACCACATCCTGGTCCGCGGCGCCGACCTCGGCGACGCGGTCGCGGCGTTGCGCGAAGCCGGCCACGAGGTCGCCCATCCCTGACTTTTCACCGCCGCCGATCCGGGTACCCGGGTGCCGGGGTGGGAGCGGTCACCCTTGAAAAACAAAGTTTGGCACGCCTAAACTTCGGTTTAGGATCCCCGACATCCGGTTTTCGAGAGGTGGCGTCATGGCTGTGACCGAGGCTGTCCGGCCGAGACTGGTGACCCGCCTGCGCACCGGGTCGGCCCTGCTCGGGCCGGCGTTCGTCGCCGCCATCGCCTACGTCGACCCGGGGAACGTCGCCTCGAACATCAGCGCCGGCGCCCGCTACGGCTACCTGCTGGTCTGGGTGATCGTCGCGGCGAACCTGATGGCCGTGCTGGTGCAGTACCTGTCGGCGAAACTCGGGCTGGTCAGCGGGATGTCGCTGCCGGAGGCCCTGCGCGCCCGCCTGTCCCGCCGCGCGCGGCTGGCCTACTGGGCGCAGGCGGAGATCGTCGCCATCGCCACCGACCTGGCCGAGGTGGTCGGTGGCGCGATCGCGCTCAACCTGCTGTTCGACCTCCCGCTCATCGTCGGTGGGCTGATCACCGGCGCGGTGTCGCTGACGCTGCTGGCGATCCAGGACCGCGGCGGCCAGCGCACGTTCGAGCGGGTCGTCACCGGGCTCTTGGCGGTGATCGCGATCGGCTTCCTGGCGAGCCTGTTCGTCGAGCCGCCGTCGGCCGCGGAGACCCTCGGCGGCCTGGTCCCGCGGTTCGACGGCGCGGGCAGCATCCTCATCGCGGCGGCCATGCTCGGCGCGACGGTGATGCCGCACGCGGTCTACCTGCACTCGGGCCTGGTCCGCGACCGCCACGGCTGTCCCGAAGGCCTCCAGCGCCGCCGCCTGCTGCGCGCGACGCGCGCCGACGTCGGCTTGGCGATGCTCCTGGCGGGCGCGGTGAACCTGGGCATGCTGCTGCTGGCCGCGACGAACCTCCAGGGCCAGGCGGGCGTGGACAGCATCGAGGGCGCGCACGGCGCGGTCTCCTCGGCGCTCGGTCCGGGCGTCGCGCTGCTGTTCGCCATCGGCCTGCTGGCCTCGGGGCTGGCCTCGACGTCGGTGGGCGCGTACGCCGGCGCGATGATCATGCAGGGGTTGCTGCACAAGCGGATTCCGCTGGTCCTGCGGCGTCTGGTGACCCTGACGCCGGCGATCGTGGTGCTCGCGCTGGGCGCCGACCCGAGTGCGGCACTGGTGGTCTCGCAGGTGGTGCTGTCGTTCGGGATCCCGTTCGCGCTGGTGCCGTTGATCCGGCTGACGGCCGACCGTGATGTGATGGGGGCGGACACGAACCGCCGCTCGACGACGGTCGCGGCCTCGGTGATCGCGGCGATCATCATCGCTCTCAACCTGGTGCTCATCTACCTCACGGTCACCGGTTGACCCACGGAACGGGGAAAACGCGGCCATGGCCTGGACCTTCGCCCTCAACGTCGAATGCGGGGATCGCGAGACCCACGCCCGCGACCTCGCGCGGCACTTCGACGGCTGGCCGGCGGGTGTCTTCAGCCGGGACACCGCTTGGTGGTGCGGGATCGCGCCGGAAGGCCTCAGCCGCAACGGCGCGCACACCGACGAGGAAGCGGCGGCGATGACCGCGGCCGGCCGCCGGCTGTACTGGCTGCTCCGGATCGCGCCGCCGGTCTACCGCTACGCGCTCGCCGGCATCAAGACCGAACGGTTCCGCAGCTACGACGAGCTGATGGCGGAGAAGGACCTGACGATCTTCCCGGGGCTCGTCGTCGCCGAGGACATCTGGATCCGGACGGGCAAGCGCGCCGAGTTCAGCGACTTCGCCCCCGGCTACCGCTGGCTTCCCTACCACGGCGAAACCCGCCACTGACGCACCGGCCGACACGCGTACCCACCCGGACGACACGACCGCGGGCAGCCCGGTTCACCGTGTCGTCCGTCCAGGTACGCGAGTCGGCCCTCCGGGTACGCGTGTCGTCCCTCCGGGTACGCGGGCCGGGCGTTCCGCGGCACGAATTGCGCGGAACCCGCGGCGCTCCGCGACGGTCGGACTAGCATCTGCGCGACCGCCGCCCGAAGGAGCACCGTGACCGACGAACAGACCCGGCCCTACCCGCCGCAGGCACCCAGCACGCCTGGTCAGCGGGTCGTCGCCGGCCGCTACCTCCTGCTCGGCGAACTCGGCCGGGGCGGCATGGGCGTCGTGTGGCGGGCGCAGGACCAGGTCATCGGGCGGCCGGTCGCGGTGAAGGAACTGCGGCTGCCCGACGCCGAGTCCGCCGCCGTCTTCTCCGAACGCGCCCTGCGCGAGGTGCGCACCGGCGGGCGGCTCAACGACCCCGCCATCGTCACCGTCTACGACGTCGTCACCGACGGGGGCACCACCTTCATCGTGATGGAGCTCGTCGAAGCGCCCAGCCTCGCCGACCTCGTGCGGCAGCGGGGCCCGATGCCCGCCGCGCAGGCCGCGCAGCTGGGGGAGCGGGTGCTCGCCGCGCTGCAGGCCGCCCACTCCGCCGGGATCGTGCACCGGGACGTCAAGCCCGCGAACATCCTCGTCGCGCCGGACGGCCGCGTGAAGCTCACCGACTTCGGCATCGCCCACGCCGTCGACGACCCGCGGCTGACCACCAGCGGCATGATCGTCGGCTCGCCCGCGTTCATGGCGCCGGAGCGCGTCGAGGGCCGGGAAGCGCTGCCCGCGTCCGACCTGTGGTCTCTCGGGGCGACGCTGTTCTTCGCCGTCGAAGGCTCGATCCCGTTCGAGCGCGCGACCACCGCCGCGACGCTGCACGCGATCATGACCGAGATCCCGTACCTCACCCGCGGCCAGGGCCCGATCGCCGCGGCCATCCTCGGCCTGCTCGTCACCAACCCGGACGCGCGGCTGACCGCGGCGCAGGCCCAGAACCTGCTGACCACGGCGCAGGGCATGCGGCCCACCCCACCACGCGGCACCGCGATGCTCGGCGCCCCGGCGCCGGAGCCGCCGAAGAAGACCCACCGCGCCCTCTGGCTCACGGCCGCGGCCGTGCTGGTGGTCGCCGCCCTGGTCGGCGGCTTCTTCGCGGGCAAGGCCTACGAGACGCCCGCCACCGACGAGCAGAAACAGCCGACCATGACCTACGGCGTCAACGGGCAGCTGCACACCGACATCCGCGGCTACTACCGGTGCTACAACACCCCGGTGCAGGACGGCTCGATCATCAGCGACGAGGACAACAAAACCGAGTGCGGCAACGCGCACACGCTGGAGGTCTACGAGATCGGGAACCTGCTCTCGGTCGAGAACTGGACCTCCGACGACGCCAAGGTCGCGGCCTACCCCGGTCTGGACGCCGTGAAGACGGGCGCCGAGGCGGCGTGCGCGACCGCGTTCCGGTCCTCGATCGTGCCCGAAGCCCGGCGGCCGGACCTCACCTTCCGCGCGCTCGTCCCCACTCAGCCGGAGTGGGAAGCCACGCCGGCCAAGAGCGAGGAACCCGCA
This sequence comes from Amycolatopsis sp. DG1A-15b, assembly GCF_030285645.1. GTDB lineage: Bacteria > Actinomycetota > Actinomycetes > Mycobacteriales > Pseudonocardiaceae > Amycolatopsis. The sequence goes on along the minus strand of NZ_CP127296.1, from coordinate 5,010,333 downwards.
CGCGAGTTCTACTGCCTGCTCGCCCGGGCCGACGGCGGGCCGATCACCGCGCCGATCGTGACCAAGGTCAAGTAGAAGTTCCGCGACGAGCGGCCGACCCCGGGAAATCCTCCTGGTGACCAGGTCGGCGCGGTTTTCGTCGGACCGGCGAGGTACCGTCTCACCATGTCCAACCCACCTACCGCAGCGCCCGGACGGCCGTTCGGGCGCGTGCTCACCGCGATGGCCACCCCGTTCGACGCCGAGGGCGCGCTGGACCTGAAGCGGGCGCAGGAGCTGGCCGAGCACCTCGTGGAGCTGGGGAACGACGGCCTCGTGGTCAACGGCACCACCGGCGAGAGCCCGACCACGAGCGACGCGGAGAAGCAGCAGCTCATCCGCGCCGTGGTCGAGGCCGTCGGCGACCGCGCGACCGTCGTGGCCGGCGCGGGCACCAACAACACCGCGCACAGCATCGAGCAGGCCAAGCAGGCCGAAGAAGCCGGGGCGCACGGCCTGCTGGTCGTCACGCCGTACTACTCGCGGCCCAGCCAGGCCGGGCTGTACGCGCACTTCACCACCGTCGCCGACAGCACCGGGCTGCCCGTGCTGCTCTACGACATCCCGCCGCGCTCGGTCGTCCCGATCGAGGTCGACACGCTGCTGCGGCTGGCCGAGCACCCCCGGATCGTCGCGGTCAAGGACGCCAAGGGCGACCTCATCGCCGGCTCCGAGGTCATCGCCAACACCCACCTCGCCTACTACTCCGGCGACGACGGCCTGAACCTGCCGTGGATCTCCGTCGGCGGCGTCGGCGTGGTGAGTGTGATCGGTCACGTCGTCGCGGGCCGGATCCGCGCCATGATCGACGCCTACGAGAACGGCGACACCTCCACCGCGCGCACCAACCACCGCGGCATGCTTCCGGTGCTGCGCGCGATGTCCCGGGTCGGCGGGGTCGCCTTCAGCAAGGCGGCGCTGCGGCTGCGCGGCTTCGACATCGGCGAGCCGCGGCTGCCGATCGTCGCGCCGACCACCGAGCAGACGGCCCTGATCGCGGCTGATCTTGCCCAGGGCGGCGTGCCCCTGGGCGACACGGCGGCCCAGGCCTGGCATGGTGAGCGGGTGGCACAAGCAGATTCGCGAGCGGCCTACATCGCGCCGACCTCGCACACCAGCGTTGGGACCCTGCCTCGGTGAGCTCACTTCTCCTAGGTCCAGGCCCCACCAACGCCCCGCCCGCACTGCCCGAGGGAGCCCTGCGCGTCGTCGCGCTGGGCGGCATCGGCGAAGTCGGGCGCAACATGACCGTCTTCGAGTTCGGTGGCCGGCTGCTCATCGTCGACTGCGGGGTGCTCTTCCCCGAGGACGACCAGCCCGGCGTCGACCTGATCCTGCCCGACTTCCGCGCGATCGAGGACCGCCTCGACGACATCGAAGGCCTGGTGCTCACCCACGGGCACGAAGACCACATCGGTGCCGTCCCGTTCCTCCTGCGCTTGCGGCCGGACCTGCCGATCTACGGCTCGAAGTTCACCAACGCGCTGCTCGCGGCCAAGGCCAAGGAGCACCGGCAGCGGCCGAAGCTGATCGAGGTCCGCGAGGGCGAGCGCCGCGACGTCGGCGTGTTCAACCTCGAGTTCTTCGCGGTCAACCACTCCATCCCGGACGCGCTGGCCGTGGCCATCCGCACCCCGGCGGGCGTGGTCCTGCACACCGGCGACATCAAGCTCGACCAGCTCCCGCTCGACGGGCGCCTCACCGACCTGGCCGGCTTCTCCCGGCTCGGCGACGAGGGCGTCGACCTGTTCTGCGTCGACTCGACCAACGCCGAGGTGCCCGGGTTCGTCATGCCCGAGCGCGACATCGGCCCGGTCCTCGACGACGTCATCCGCAAGGTCGACCAGCGCGTGATCGTGGCCTGCTTCGCCAGCCACGTCCACCGCGTCCAGCAGGTCCTCGACGCCGCCCAGCGCCACGGCCGCCGGATCGCGTTCGTCGGCCGGTCGATGGTCCGCAACATGGGCATCGCCGCCGACCTGGGCCTGCTCAACGTGCCGGACGGCCTGCTGGTCGACCTCGACCAGGCGAGCACCCTCCCGGAGAGCAAGGTCCTGTTCGTCTCGACGGGTTCGCAGGGCGAGCCGCTCTCGGCGCTGTCGCGGATGGCGCGCGGCGAGCACCGGCAGATCTCGATCCGCGCGGGCGACACCGTCGTGCTGGCCAGCTCGATGATCCCGGGCAACGAGACCGCGGTGTTCGGCGTGGTCAACGGCCTGACCCGGCTCGGCGCGAACGTCGTCCACCAGGGCAACGCCAAGGTGCACGTGTCCGGGCACGCGTCGGCGGGCGAGCTGCTCTACCTGTACAACGCGGTGCGCCCGAGCAACGTCATGCCGGTCCACGGCGAGTGGAAGCACCTGAAGGCCAACGCCGAGCTGGCCATCCGGACCGGCGTCGCGCCGGACAACGTGGTGATCGCCGAGGACGGCGTGGTCGTCGACCTGGTCGACGGCAAGGCGTCCCGCACCGGCCGCGTCGAGGTCGGGCACGTCTACGTCGACGGCCTTTCGGTCGGCGACGTCGGCGAGTCGACCCTGTCCGACCGCCTGGTGCTGGGCGAGGGCGGGTTCATCTCGATCAGCGTCGCGGTGGATTCGAGCACCGGCCGCCCGGTCAGCGCCCCGACGGTGTCCGGCCGCGGCTTCTCCGACGACCCGAAGGCGCTCGCCGCCGTCGTGCCGCTGGTGGAGATGGAGCTGGCGCGCACGGAGGCCGAAGGCATCACCGACACGCACCGGATCGCGCAGGCGGTCCGCCGGGTGGTGGGCCGCTGGGTGGCCGACACGTACCGCCGCCGCCCGATGATCGTCCCGACGGTCATCCCGGTCTAGCCCTGCCCCGAGGCGGTCTTCGGTGCGTTCGCCGCACCGAAGGCCGCCTTCGGCATGAGTTCGCCGTCCTGTTAGGCCGTCCGGCCCACGAGCTGCTGCTTCGCTGCGGGATAACCTTGATCCCCACCCGCCTCGCGCAGAGAGGCCGCGCCGATGGGACGTCATTCGGACGGCAGACGACGCCGGCTGCTCGTGCCTGCCCTGGCGACCGGTCTCGTGCTCGTCCTCGGAGCCGCCGCGTGGGTGACGGTGACGACCGTGCGCGCCCGGCCGGCGTGCGAGCAGCCCGCGAAGGTCCTCGTCACCGCGTCCGCGGACATCGCGCCCGCGCTTTCGCTCGTCGCGCACGGTCTGGACCTGCAGTGCGGCAGCATCGAGGTCCAGACGCGGGAGGCGACGCCGGCGGCCGAGCGGCTCGCCCTGTCCGACGGCAGCCCGCGGCCGCAGGTCTGGGTGCCGGATTCCACGCTGGCGCTGCGGCGCGCCCACCAGCTCGGTGCCTCCGACGTCCCCGAAACCGGGGCGTCGGTGGCGAGCTCGCCGGTGGTGCTCGCGGTCGCCGCGGACGTCGTCAAGGGCCTCGGCTGGCCCGATCGGGCGCCGTCCTGGACGGAGGTGCTGGCCGCGCCCGGAGTCGTCCCGGGCATGTCCGACCCGTCGCGCGACGCGGTCGGCGCGGTGGCGCTGCTCGGCCTGCGGGACAGCGTCAAGGCGTCGCCCGAGCCGTCGGCCGCGTATGTGGCGACGCTGCGGCGCTTCTCGGCCAACACGCTCGGCGCGGAGACGGAGCTGATCGCGCGGCTGCCGGGCTCGAGCGACGGCGGGGGCACGGCCGCGGTGACGGCGTTCCCCGCGTCGGAGAACTCCCTGCTGCGCCACAACGTCGAGGACCCGAAGTCCCCGCTGGTCGCCGTCTATTCGACGGCGGTGCCCACCTTGGACTACCCGTTCGCGGAGCTGGGCGGGATCACCCCGCAGCAGCGCCCGATCGTCGAGGCGCTGCGCGACGCGGTGCTCGGCGACGCGGGAGCGGACGCGATCGCCCGGACGGGCCTGCGCGCGGCGGGTGGCCAGGCGCTGCGCAACCACCCCGACGACCCGAGGGTGCTGCCCGAGGGCATCCGGACGGCGAACCTCCCGCCCGCGCCGGTGGTCGACGAGCTGCTCAACCAGTGGGCGGGGGTCAACCTGAGCGCGCGGGTCCAGGTGCTCGTCGACGTGTCGGGATCGATGAACGCGCAGGTCCCGGGGACGGCCCTGAACCGCATGCAGGTGACGATGGAGGCGGCGGCGAAGGCGATGCACCTGTTCAAGCCGGCGACCCAGCTGCGGATGCTGGCGTTCTCGACCCGTCTGGACGGCGACAAGGACTACCGCGAGCTGCTCCCGATGGCCTCGGTCGCCCAGCACCTGGCGAGCGGAGCCCTGGACAAGCTGGGCCAGGTCAAGGCCACGCCGGACGGCGGAACGGGCCTGTACGACAGCGTCCTGGACACGTACCGCACGGCCCGCCGCGAGTGGGAGCCGGGGCGGCTGAACCTGGTGATCGTGATGACGGACGGCCGCAACGAGGACCCACGCGGGATTTCCCGCGCGGACCTGCTGGCCGAGCTGGCGAAGCTCCAGGACGCCCGCCGCCCGATCCCGCTGATCGGCGTGGGCATCGGCCCGGACGCGGACAAAGCGGAACTGGACCAGCTGACCGCGGCAACGGGAGGGCAGGCGTTCGTGGCCCCGGACCCGGCGAAGATCACGGACGTGTTTTTCGGGGCGCTGTCCCGCCTCGCCGGCGGATGAGGGCGTAAACGCCCAGGATCACCGCCAAGCTGATCAAGCTCAAGTACAGCTGCGCCCGCGCGTCGGAGTCCACGAAGAGCATCGATGCCACCACCACGAGCGTCAGCACCAGCGTCACCCAGCTCAGCCACGGGTATCCCCACATCCGCAGTTTCAGCGTCTCCGGTGCCGTTTCCTCCAGCCGCCGCCGCATGCGGATCTGTGAGCCGCAGATGATCGCGTACACGAACAGGGCCACCGCGCCCGCCGAATTGATGATGAAGTAGAAGATCTTGTCCGGGGACACGTAGCTCATCACCACCGCCACGTACCCGACCGACGTCGAGGCCAGGATCGCCTTCCACGGCACACCCCGCCGGTTCGTGTCCGACACCCACGCCGGGGCCCAGCCGTGGCGCCGCAGTGCGAACAGCATCCGGGATGCCGTGTACAGCCCCGAATTCAGCACCGACAACGCCGCCGTCAGCACCACCGCCGACACGATCGTCGTCGCCGCCGGGACGCCGAAGCGGCCGAACGCCGCCGCGAACGGGCTCGTTTCGCTCGGGATCTCGCGCCACGGCGTGATCATCACCAGCAGCGCCACGGAACCCACGTAGAACACGATCACCCGCCAGACGATCGTCGAGGTCGCCTTGCGGACCGCCGTCTCCGGCTGGTCGGACTCCGCCGCCGCGATCGTGACGATCTCCGCCCCGAAGTACGAGAAGATCACGATGACCACGCCGTGCACGACCGAAAACGGCCCGTTCGCGATGAAGCCGTCGAGGCCGATGTTGCCTGCCGAGAAGTGCGCGTCCGGCCAGAGCCCGAGCACGAACAGCGTTCCGAGCAGCAGGAAGACGACGATGGTGGCGACCTTGATCGACGCCAGCCAGAACTCCGTCTCGCCGAAGGACCGCGCCGACGCCAGGTTCGTCGCCGTCAGCAGCAGCATCAGCGCCAGCGAAAACACCCACTGCGGCACGCCGGGGATCCAGCCCTGGAGGATCTTCGCGCCCGCGACGGCTTCGAACGCGACCACGCCGACCCAGAAGTACCAGTACAGCCAGCCGATCGTGAAGCCCGCCCAGCCGCCGAGCGAGTCGCGCGCGTACTCCATGAACGAGCCCAGCGCCGGCGACGCGGTCGCCATCTCGCCGAGCATCCGCATCACGAGCACGACGAGCAGGCCGCCGATGGCGTAGGACAGCACGGCGGCCGGGCCCACGGTGTGGATCACCGCGCCGCTGCCGATGAACAGGCTCGCGCCGATGATGCCGCCGAGGGCGATCATCCGGACGTGCCGCTGCCGCAGGTCGGGCCGCAGCCCGGACTCGGTCGTCAAGGTGCTTCCTCCCCGGGGGTACGTGGATCGCGGAATTTTCGCACCCGCGGCCCGCCCGGTGCAGAATTTGCGCAAGCGGTGACGACCCCCGGCAGGCGGCTCAGCGGGCGAGGATTTCCGAGTTCCGCTGCACGACGTACGCCCCGCCCAGCAGGATCGCCGACCCGAGCAGCTGCGGCCAGGCGAGCTGCTCACCGAGCAGCACCCACGCCGCGACCGTCGTGATCACCGGCTCGACCAGCCCGAGCACGCTCGCCACCGACGCGGGCAGGTGCCGCAGCGACGAAATGCCGCAGACGTAGGCGAGGACCGTCGCGACCAGCACCAGCAGGGTCAGCAGCAGCCACACCGGGGGGTGCCAGGCCCCGAACTCGACTGCCGAGCCGAGCAGCCCGGCCGGCCACGTCCACGGCGGCGCGACGAAGCTGATCGCGACCGCGCCGATCACCATGCCCCAGGTGACCAGGCCCAGCGGGTCGATGTCGGCCACCGCGCGTTCGCCGAGCAGGAAGTACCCGGCCGAGCACAGCGCCGCGCCGAAGCCGGCCAGCAGGCCGAGCCCGTCGAGGGTGACGCCTTCCCAGACCTGGGCGACCAGAGCGAGTCCGGCCATGGCCAGCGCGATGCCGCCCCAGACCGCCCGCGGCAGCCGGTGCCGCCGCACGAACCGCACCCACAAGGCGATGAGCACCGGCGAGACGAACTCCAGCAGGATGGCGATCCCGACCGGGATCCGGCCCGCGGCGACGAAGTAGAGCAGCTGCACGCCGGCCACGCCGAGCAGGCCGTACCCGGCCAGGACGGGCAGCTCCGCCCGGCGCACCCGCAGCTTCCGCGGCGCCACCAGCGCCACCCCGGCGAGCAGCACGACGCCGGCCAGCGCGATCCGCGCCGCGGCCACCTGCTCCGGGGCGATCCCGGCGGACATCACGGACTTGCCGAGGGTGCCGGACGTGCTGAAGAACAGCGCGGCGAGGAGGACGTAGGTGGTCCCGCGGCCCCGGTGGGCGACCCGGGGTGGCGCGAGGACGGGGAGTTCGGTGGTCACCATCGCGACTGTAGGTGGCCCGGTGTCACCGTCGAAGCGATTATCCCGGTTACCCGGGTCATGGGTCACCGAGTCCGTTTCGTTACGTCCGGGTCGGAACCGGGCATCGGGGCGGACGTCTTCCGGATGTCGCAAGAAACAGGGGACCCCGCGATTGATCTGGCGGGGAGCGAGTTTCTTTTTTTGATTCGCACACGTATTCGTCGTGCGAAGAATCCTGGAGGGGAAAATGTTGCGAGTAATTGCTGCTGCCGCGGGCGTCGCCGCCGGTTTCGTGCTGCTGTCGCCGGTCGTGGCGTCGGCTGCGGAAGGAAACGTGGCATCGGTGCATGTCGACGTGTCGGGAAGCACGGTGACGCTCACCGTTACGTGTGTCGCCATCGGTGTCCCGGCTGAAGCGCACTACTTCGCTCGCTCGGGCGACCGTGAGCTCGGCGGGGGGTCCCTGGCGCCGAAGGGAAACAAGCGTTCCATCACGTTCAAAGGGGTGCAGCCGGGGGACTACCGGGCTGAAGTCTATTGCGACAAGGCCGACAAAGACTTCGCCGGCGTTACTCGGTTCTTCGTCGTCCCCAAGCCCGCGCCCGGCAAGCCCGCCCAGCCCACCAAGCCGGCTCAGCCGGCGGTGAAGCCCGCGCCGCAGGTGGCGGCGAAGCCGCAGGGTGCGCCGCAGACCGGTGGTGGCCCGGCGGATGACGAGTCCGGTGCCACGCCGCTCGTCGCGGGCGGCGCGGTCGCCCTGGTGGGTGCGGCGGGTGCCGGTGCTTGGGTGTTGCGTCGTCGTGCGGCCCGGCGCTGATCCGAAGTCCGGGTTGCCGGGTTTCTCGAGGTGGGGTCGGGGGCCCCGCGTTTTTGTTCAATTCGCGCACGTATTCGGCGTGCGATGAATCCTGGGAGGGGAAATCATGCGAAGAATTGCTGCTGTCGTGGGGGCGGCCGCCGGGTTCGCGCTGCTGTCGCCGGTTGTGGCGTCGGCCGCGGAAGCGCCGACGGACTATCCGACATCCATGGAGGTCGTGGTGGAGGGGAATGCCGTGGAGGTCAAGGGGGAGTGCTCCAGCGGTGACGTCGAGGCCGAAGCGGGTTACCGTGTGCCCGGCCGGAACGCGCCGATCGACCACAACGTCATGCTCACGAACGGGAAAACGAAGTACGTCCCGTTCAAAATGGTGTCGCCGGGAAGGTACGAAGCTTACATGGTCTGCTACGAGGACAGGCCGGGCTCTCCCGTGGTTGTGCGGACCTTCACCGTCGGGAAGCCCGCCAAGCCCGCCCCGTCGACCAAGCCGACGCAGTCCGCCAAGCCGACCCAGCCGGCGGCGAAGCCCGCACCGCAGGTCGGGGTGAAGCCGCAGGGTGCGCCGCAGACCGGTGGTGGCCCGGCCGATGACGAATCCGCCGCCACGCCGCTGCTCGCAGGCGGCGCGATCGCCCTCGTGGGTGCGGCCGGCGCCGGTGCCCTGGTGCTGCGCCGCCGCGCGGCCCGGCGCTGACCCGACGTCCGGGTGCCGCCGCTTCGGTGGCACCCGGACGTCACTCCGCGCGCTTCAGCCCGGTCGCGACGTGCGTGGTGATGGTGGCCAGCCGCCGGCCCTGCAGGCGCAGGGCGTCGAGCGCGACGTCGTCCGGCGCCGCGGACTTCCGGGACACGAACGAGCCGCCGTACGGGTTGCCGGATTCCTTCAGGTGCGGGTCGGTGTAGCCGAGCGGGACGACGATCGCGCCCCAGTGGTAGAAGACGTTGTTGATCGCCAGCAGCGTCGACTCGAGGCCGCCGTGCGCGGTGGACGCCGTCGTGAACGACGTCGCCACCTTGTCCGCCAGCTTTCCCTGCGCCCACAGGCCACCCGTGCTGTCCAAATAGGACTTGAGCTGGGCGGCCGGGCCGCCGAAGCGGGTCGGGCTGCCGACGGCCAGCCCGTCGGCCCACTCGAGGTCGCCGAGGGTGGCGAGCTCGTGGTGCGGGCCGGCGTCGACCCAGGCCTGCCAGCGCGGGTTCCGCGCGATGGCCTCGGCGGGCACCGTTTCCGGCACGGTCCGCACCCGCACGTCGGCCCCGGTCTCGCGCGCGCCCGTGGCGAGGGATTCGGCCAGGGCGGCGGTGTTCCCGGTCGAGCTGTAGTAGACGACGAGTATCCGTGTGCTCACGTCGCCGACTCTAAGGGCGCCGCCCGGGGTGTCTCACAGTACGGACGGCGGCTTCCAGGGGCTGACCGTGTCGGTCGGCCGGGTGGGGTCGTGGAACTTCGGCCGGTCGAGCTCGTCGCGGCGCAGCGGGACGAGGCCGTCGGTGATGGCCTGCATGATCTTCGCGTGCGCGCGCACCCCGGCGCCCGGTCGCTGCGTGTCGATGTCCGAGAGGTCGACGGGGTCGCCGAAGTGCACCCGGAACCGCGGGCGGCGCAGCGGCGCGCTGAGCCCCGAGCGGGCCAGCGGGACCAGGTCCGCCGGCCCGTTGACGGTCTCGGTGCCCCAGTAGACGGCCTCGTGCGCGCCCCACTGGCTGATCGGGATCACCGGCACACCCGCCGCCAGGGCCAGCCGCGCCGCGCCGGTCTTGCCGCGCTCCGGCCACAGGCCGGGGTCGTGGCTGATCCGGCCCTCCGGGTAGACGACGATCGGCTCGCGCGTGGTCTTCATCGCTTCGACGGCCTCGGCGAACTGCCCGACGGCGGTCCCGGCGTGCTTGCGGTCGACCCGCAGGTGCCCGCTGACCCGCAGCGCCGGCCCGATCACGGGCGCGTCGAGGATGCCGCCGGCCAGCATGAACCGCGGGTTGATGCCGATCCGCTTGCACGCCGCCATCAGCACGAAGGCGTCGAACACGCCGATGTGGTTCGCGGCCATGAGCAGCGGCTTGCCCCGCAGCTGCGCGGGCACCCGGCCGCTGACGGTCAGCCGCCCGACGAGGTTCACCAGCCCGCGGTCGATGTTCAGCATGGTCCGCCAGATGGCGGGAGCACGGCGGGGCGGTTCGTCGGTGCGCAGCGCGAGCATGGGGCAGAGCATGGCAGACGCCGATTTCACCCGTTTGCGCACTGGCCGGATCGGTTCACCCGGATGGCCGCTCGACCTCCGGTGTGAGGCAGAAGTTCACCCTGGGCCGAGAGTGGCGCACGGGGCGATCGGCGACGGCCGGTTACCGTTGAGGCATGGCTGGGTCGGCGACGAGGAAGAGAAGCACCGGAAGCGGCGCGAAGGGCGCAGCGGCGCGTAAGCCGCGTACACCCGCGAAGCCTCGTACGTCGTCCGCTCGCAAACCCCCGCCACGCAGCCGCCGCAAGACGCCCGGGCTCTTCGGCAAGGGCGTCCGCGGCACCTGGAACCTGCTGGCCAAGGGCCTCGGCACGCTGGCCCGCACGGTCGGGCGCACCCGTGAGCTCGAGCCGGAACACCGCCGCGACGGGCTCGCGCTGGGCCTGATCGGCCTGGGCATCGTCGCGGCCGTCGGCGTCTGGTGGCGGGCGGCCGGGCCGATCGGCACCGGGGTGGAGATCGCCACCCGGACCGTCCTCGGCGCGGGGGCGGTCACGCTGCCGCTGGTGCTGGTCGTCGTCGCCGTCGCGCTGATGCGGTCCGAGCCGCACCCGGAGACGCGGCCGCGGATGGTGGTCGGCACGATCATGGTCGTCCTGTCCGTGCTCGGGATGCTGCACATCTTCACCGCGCTGCCCGACACCAACGACGGCCGGATGTACGCCGGCGGCATCGTCGGCGCCTTCTCCGGCGGCCTGCTCACCATGGGCGTCACCACCTGGGTCGCCGTGCCGCTGCTGATCCTCGCGCTGTTCTTCGGCGTGCTCGTGTTCACCGGCACGCCGGTCCGCGAGATCCCGCACCGGCTGCGCCACTGGGGCCTCGACGAAGAGGAGATCGCCGAAGCCGAGGCCCAGCGCTCGGGCTTCGCGACCGACGAGGACACCGTCACCGAAGCCGACCCGAAGTCCGCGCGGCTGCGCAAGCCGTCGCGGCGCCGTCAGGCGGCCGACGCCGGCGAGCAACTCGACCTCGAGGCCGCCCTCGCCGAGGCGCCGACGCCGATCAAGCCGCCGAAGGCCCTGCCCAAACCGCCCGCCGAGGTCCCGGAGAAGAAGCCGAAGAAGACCCCGGAACCGCCGCTCGCGGTCACCCGCACGGTCGAGGGCGACTACCAGCTCCCGCCGCCCGACCTGCTGAAGCTCGGCGACGTGCCGAAGTCCCGCAGCAAGGCCAACGACGCCATGATCGAGGCGATCACCGGCGTGCTGGAGCAGTTCAACGTCGACGCGCAGGTCACCGGCTTCACCCGGGGCCCGACGGTCACCCGCTACGAGGTCGAGCTCGGTCCGGGCGTGAAGGTCGAGAAGATCACTGCGCTGACCAAGAACATCGCGTACGCGGTGGCCACCGACAACGTCCGGCTGCTGGCGCCGATCCCGGGCAAGTCCGCGGTCGGCATCGAGGTGCCCAACTCCGACCGCGAGATGGTCCGCCTGGGTGACGTCCTGCGCGCGCCGACCACGGTCAAGGACAACCACCCGATGGTGATCGGCCTCGGCAAGGACATCGAGGGCCACTTCGTCACCGCGAACCTGACGAAGATGCCCCACCTGCTGGTGGCGGGGTCCACCGGTTCCGGTAAGTCGAGCTTCGTCAACTCGATGCTGGTCTCGCTGCTCGCGCGGGCGACGCCGGACGAGTGCCGGATGATCCTGATCGACCCGAAGATGGTCGAGCTGACGCCGTACGAGGGCATCCCGCACCTGATCACGCCCATCATCACCCAGCCGAAGAAGGCCGCCGCCGCGCTGGCCTGGCTGGTGGAGGAGATGGAGCAGCGCTACCAGGACATGCAGGTCAACAAGGTCCGGCACATCGACGACTACAACAAGAAGGTCAAGTCGGGCGAGATCACCGCGCCGCCGGGCTCGGAGCGCGAGTACCGGCCGTACCCGTACATCATGGCGATCGTCGACGAGCTCGCCGACCTGATGATGACCGCCCCGCGCGACGTCGAGGACGCGATCGTCCGGATCACCCAGAAGGCCCGTGCCGCGGGTATCCACCTGGTCCTGGCCACGCAGCGGCCGTCGGTCGACGTCGTCACCGGCCTGATCAAGACCAACGTGCCCTCGCGGCTGGCGTTCGCGACGTCGTCGCTGACCGACTCGCGGGTGATCTTGGACCAGCCGGGTGCGGAGAAGCTGATCGGCATGGGCGACGCCCTGTACCTGCCGATGGGCGCCGGGAAACCGGTCCGCATCCAGGGCGCGTTCGTCGGCGACGAAGAGATCTCGGCGGTCGTCAACTACGCCAAGGAGCAGGCGCAGCCGGAGTACCAGGACGGCGTCACGGCCCAGAAGGCGGGCGAGAAGAAGGAGATCGACCCGGACATCGGCGACGACCTCGACGTCCTGCTGCAGGCGGCGGAGCTGATCGTGACGTCCCAGTTCGGCTCGACGTCGATGCTGCAGCGCAAGCTGCGGGTCGGGTTCGCCAAGGCGGGCCGCCTGATGGACCTGCTGGAGAGCCGCGGCGTGGTGGGCCCGTCGGAGGGCTCGAAGGCCCGCGACGTGCTGATCAAGCCGGAGGAACTGGAGTCGGTCCTGTTCATGATCCGCGGTGGCGGCCCGGTGGACGCCGACGCGAGCGACGACGACGAGTAGCGCGTGCAACCCCGGCTCGGTCCGTTCCGTCCTGGCTTCGTGGACCTACAGCGATTCGTAGCCGGACTGTTCGCCTTCGCCGTCGTCACGGTGGGCGCCGGGAGCTCGGTCGCCGCCGGGCAGCCCGCTGCTCCCCGGCCCGCCTCGGCGCCGTCGACCGTGAGTGCCCCGGCCGGGCACGACGTCACCCTGCGGCTGGGGCAGGAGGTCGCCGTGCAGGGGAAGGACCTCACCGTGCGCTACACGCGGGTCGTCGCCGACTCGCGGTGCCGGCCCGGCATGCAGTGCATCTGGCAGGGGGAAGCGACCCTGGCGTTCCTGCTGAAGGAGCCCGGCCGCGGCGAAAGCACCACGGCCGAGCTGCACAGCGGCCTGCGCACCGGCCCGCAGGAGACGTCGTTCGCCGCCAGCCGGATCGAACTGGTCTCGGTCAGCGAGGACGCGGGGGAGGCGACCGTCCGGGTCAGCTGAGCGGCGTACCCCAGTGGTCGAGGTAGGCCACTTCGGCCAGCGGGGTGCGCGCGGCGGGCTTGAAGTCCGGCACCGTCGTGTACGCCACCGGCAGCAGCCCGGCCTGCGTGTGGCCCTCCGGGATGCCGAGGATCTCGGCGGCTTCGGCCTCCCGCGCCAGGTGGTACGTCGTGAGCGTCGACCCGAGCCCGCGGGAGCGCAGCGCCAGCTGGAAGTTCCACACCGCCGGGAAGATGCCGCCGTAGAAGGCCGCGTCGGCCGCGTTGTCCCCGGCCGGGCGGCCGGCCAGGACCGGGATCACGAACACCGGGACGCGCTCGATCACGTCGATCAGGTGCCGCCCGGACGCCAGCGCCCGCGACGGCGCCGCGTCGGCCCGCTCCGCGAGGTAGGCCTCGCCGACCTCGCGGAAGATCGTGCCGAGCCGGTTCTTCACGTCCTGGTCGCGCACCACGAGCCAGCGCCAGGCCTGGACGTTGCCGGGCGTCGGCGCCTGCAGCGCCAGGTTCAGGCACTCGTCGAGAACTTCGGGTTCCACCGGCCGGTCGAGGTCGAGCTTCCGCCGGACGGCGCGGGTCGTGCTGAGGAGATGATCAATGTCCATGAGCCCCATCCTGACGGGCCCGGGCCGACGGCGCGGCCCGGGCCGCCGGGCTCAGCCGCCGAACTTGCGGACCGCCTGGTAGTACGTCCAGGCCGCGCCCTTGCAGGCGATGTTGGACCCGCAGACGCTCTTGAGGTCGGAATACAGGTTGTCGTCGATCTTCAGCCGGTTCGCCGCGGTGAACCGGCCCTGCTTCTTGTAGTTGCGGTAGCCGAAGTCGTGCCGGTGGCAGCCCGGCAGGAACTGCCAGCCGAACGGGGTGTCCGGCGACCAGGAACAGCCGTCGGACGACCAGTCGAGCTGGCCCGGGTACGGCGCCTGGTTCCGGATCGTTTCGAAGCCGGACAGGGACGTCGAGAAGAGGTACTGGTCGGTGACCGCCGGAATGTCGGTGGCGGCCGCGGTGCCGGTGCCCAGCAGGGCGCCCGCGCCGACAGAAACGGCCACCGTCACGGTGGCCCCCAGGTTCCGCAGTGTCGCGCGCATCGGTTTCCCTTGTCGATCGGTGGACAAGTGCCCGATCAGCTTCCGGCAGGGCAGTGGCGCACGTCACCGCCCGAACGGAGGTTTCACTCAGAGTTCGAGCAGCATCCGCGAATTGCCCAGGGTGTTCGGCTTGACGTAGGGGAGGTCGAGGAATTCGGCGACGCCGGTGTCGTGCGACCGCCGCATCTCCTCGTACACCTCGTGCGACACCGGGGTGCCGTCGATCTCGACGAACCCGTGCCCGGTGAAGAAGCTCGTCTCGAAGGTGAGCACGAACAGCCGCTTGAGACCCAGCTCACGTGCTTCGTCGACCAGCCGGGCCACGAGCACCCGCCCGACCCCCTGGCCGCGGACGGCCTTGTCGACCACGACGGTGCGCAGCTCGGCGATGTCCTCCCAGAGCACGTGCAGCGCGGCCGCGCCGACCACTTCATCACCCACTTCGGCGACCCAGAACTCCTGGACCGCCTCGTACAGCGTGACCAGTTCCTTCTCCAGCAGGACGCGGCCCGCGTCCTGATCGACCAGGGCCTTGATCTTGCGAACGTCGGCGATCCGGGCGCGGCGGACGGTCGGGCGGAGCGAGTCGGACGGCACGATCGTCCACCCTGCCACACCGCCCGGGCGGTGTGGCGACGCAGCACGCTTTGGGGGGCCGGGTGGCGAAGCCCCCGGCTCGGGGCGAAGCCCCGGTTGTCACGACCGGGCTACGCCGTCGTCGGGCTGCCCGGGACCGGCGGCTACGCTGAACGTCGTGCCTTCCCCTGCCACGGACCCAGCCGCCACCCGACGCGTCTCCCTGCTGACCCTGGGCTGCGCCCGCAACGAGGTCGACTCGGAGGAGCTGGCGGGCCGGCTCGCGGCCGGCGGCTGGGAGCTGGCGGCCGATCCGGACGACTCCGACGTCGTGGTGGTCAACACCTGCGGCTTCGTCGAGTCGGCCAAGAAGGACTCCGTCGACACGCTGCTCGCCGCGTCCGACACGGGCAAGAAGGTCGTCGCCGTCGGCTGCATGGCCGAGCGCTACGGGCACGAGCTCGCCGACAGCCTCCCGGAGGCCGACGCGGTGCTCGGCTTCGACCACTACGCCGACCTCTCGGCCCGGCTCGACGACGTCGTCGCCGGCCGCAAGATCGCCTCGCACACGCCGGGCGACCGCCGCAAGCTGCTCCCGATCAGCCCGGTCCAGCGGCCTGCCGCCGCGGAGACGGTCGAGGTCCCGGGGCACGCGCAGCACGGCTGGGGCCCGCGGGTGCTGCGCACGCGCCTCGACGACTCGCCGGTGGCCGCGCTGAAGATCGCTTCCGGCTGCGACCGGCGCTGCTCGTTCTGCGCGATCCCGTCGTTCCGCGGCTCGTTCGTCTCGCGGCAGCCGGACGAGATCGTCGCCGAGGCGATGTGGCTGGCCGAGAACGGCGTCAAGGAGCTGTTCCTGGTCAGCGAGAACTCGACGTCCTACGGCAAGGACTTCGGCCGCGACGGCGCCACCGCGCTGGAGCGGCTGCTGCCGCGCCTGGCGGAGATCGACGGCATCGAGCGCGTCCGCGTCTCCTACCTGCAGCCGGCCGAGACGCGCCCGCAGCTGGTCAAGGCCATCGCCACCACGCCGGGCGTCGCCGAGTACTTCGACCTGTCGTTCCAGCACTCCAGCGAGCAGGTGCTGCGCCGGATGCGGCGATTCGGCTCGACCGACTCGTTCCTGGCGCTGTGCGAGCAGATCCGCGAGTACGCGCCCGAGGCGGGCATCCGGACGAACGTGATCGTCGGGTTCCCCGGCGAGACCGAGCACGACCTGGCCGAGCTCGAGCGGTTCCTGACCGGCGCGCGCCTCGACGCCGTGGGCGTCTTCGGCTACTCCGACGAGGACGGCACCGAAGCCGAGACGTTCGACGGCAAGCTCGATCCCCAAGAGGTCGCCGAGCGCGTCACCCGGATCTCCGCGCTGGTCGAGGAGCTGACCACGCAGCGCGCCGAGGACCGGATCGGCACCTTCGTCGACGTCCTGGTGGAGCTGGACGACGACGGCGAGCTCACCGGCCGCGCGGCGCACCAGGCCCCCGAGGTCGACGGCGAGTGCATCATCCTCGACGCGCCGGAGAAGGTCCAGGTCGGTGACTTCCTGCGCTGCGAGGTCGTCGACTCGGCGGGCGTCGACCTGATCGTCCGCGCGGTACCGGACGCCGACCGGTGAGTGCGCTCCCCAGCGACGCCGCCGACGAGGGCCTGGCGCACGACGCCCCGGCCCAGGTCCCGGAGCCGACCCCGGTTCCGACGCTCAACGTCGCGAACCTCCTGACGTTGTCGCGGCTGGTCCTGGTGCCGCTGTTCGTCGTCGCGCTGTTCGTCGGCGACGGCCACGACACGACCTGGCGCGCGCTCGCGACCGGGCTGTTCGCGATCGCTTCGGCCACCGACCAGCTGGACGGCTGGGTGGCCCGCAAGTACGGCCTGATCACCGACTTCGGCAAGATCGCCGACCCGATCGCGGACAAGGCGCTGACCGGCGCGGCGCTGGTCGGGCTGAGCGTGCTGGGCGAGCTCGGCTGGTGGGTCACGATCGTCATCGCGGTCCGCGAAATCGGCGTGACGCTGCTGCGGTTCTGGGTGATCCGGCACGGCGTGATCCCGGCCAGCCGGGGCGGGAAGGCCAAGACGATGGCGCAGATCGCCGCGATCGTGGCGTACCTGCTGCCGCTGCCGGCGGGGGCGGACCCGGTGCGGTGGGCGTTGATGGGGCTGGCGGTGGTGCTGACCGTGGTGACCGGCGTCGACTACCTGCTGCGGGCGGTGCGGCTGCGGGCGGCCGGGCGCCGGGTCACCGGGAGCTGACGGTGGACCGTGGCGGCCGGCCCGGCGGCGTGCACGAGTCGTTCACTACGTCGCCGCCCGGGCGGTCCGCCCGAGGCCGGGGTGCCGGATGAGCCATCCGCGAGCTGCGGTGTCCCCCGGCGACGAGCAGGCCGCCGCGCTCGTCGCGGCCCTGGCCGCGCGGGGCGAGACCGTCGCGGCGGCCGAGTCGCTGACGGCCGGGCTCGTCTGCGCCACCCTCGCGCGGGTGCCGGGGGCGAGCGCGGTCCTGCGTGGGGGACTGGTCGTCTACGCGACCGAGCTGAAGGCCGCACTGGCCGGTGTCGACCCCGGGCTGCTGGCCGAGCACGGCGCCGTCCACCCCGAGGTGGCCGCCCGGCTGGCCGAGGGCGCCCGCGACCGGTGCGGCGCCACGTGGGGCCTCGGGCTCACCGGCGTGGCCGGACCGTCGGCTCAGGACGGCGTCGAACCGGGCACCGTGCACATCGGGCTCGCCGGGCCGGGAACACGGACACCGCGTCTTTCGGGGGAGCCCCCCACCCGAGGCGAAGCCTCGGATGTCACAGTCCGTACGCTGGCCTTGACCGGCGATCGCGACTTGATCAGGACCGAGTCGGTCTTGGCCGCGTTTGCCCTGCTCGGGGAACATCTGGCGTGAAACACGCGTTCGCCCTTGGCGTACGTGCACACCAACTCCTGCGCCCGGGGCGCCGCTCTGGGTAACGTAGGGGGTACTTGTTCGGAAGGGAGGCGCGTGATGACCGTGCTGTTGCG